>NZ_JBVHMR010000004.1:0-499794 GCF_055558375.1 Streptomyces sp. NPDC025793
TCACGGACCCGGTCGCCAACATCACCGCGGCCGCCAACTACGCCGCCCACCGCTACGGCTCCATCGACCACGTCAACTCCGCCTACTGACCCCGGAGTCGGACGACCGCGAAGGCCGGTACGAGCAGCGACACCCGCTGCCGCACCGGCCTTCGCGCATGCGCAGGACCGCGGGCGTCACCTCGGCCTCCACCGCCCGGAAGCGGCCCTCGGACCCCCGGAACACGCCCGCATGCCGAGAATGGTCCGTCCTGGTGAGACAACACGCCGGACCAAAAGCACACAATCAGATATTCCCGCAGGTCACGGACCGTCAGAAAAGTCCCCGAAACGGCAACTCGGATGGCGCACCGAGGGCCCCGCGGGCCACTCGTTCGCCGCTCGCCCCGTCGTCCTCGGCCCGCGCGGGATTTAGCGTTTTCCCATACGCGACGCACGCGGCGGCGACCGCGGCGAGAAGGGAAGGCGAATGTCTGCGTCCGGTTGGTCCGAGCTTGCCGAAGAAGAGGAGCGGCGGCGTCGGCACGCCCCGTGGGGTGTGCTGGCGCTTGTTCTGCTGACCGGGCTGGCACTCGTCCGCAATGGTTCCGGGGACTTCGACGCCGGCCCGCCGCAGCCCGCTTCGGCGGCCGCCCCGGACACTCGCACCAGCACCGGCACGGGCGTCCGGGCCGCGCATGCGGCACCGCTCCCGTTCTCCGGGGCGGACCGCGTGCGGATCCCCGCGATCCGGGTCAACGCGCCGGTGGTGCCGGTCGGCCTGGACGCCGCCGGCTGGATCGGCGCGCCCCCGCCCGACGACGCCGGCCTCGCGGGCTGGTTCACCGGTGCCGCCTCCCCCGGCGAGAAGGGCACGGCCGTCATCGTCGGGCACGTCGACAACCGGCGGGGTCCCGCCGTGTTCTACGGACTCGGAACCCTCAGGAAGGGAAACCGGATCGACGTCCTGCGCAAGGACGGGAAGACCGCGGTGTTCGAGGTCTACGGCATCGAGGTGTTCCCGAAGGCCCATTTCCCCGGTGACCGGGTGTACGGCTCGAAGGGCACCGCGGAACTGCGCCTGATCACCTGCGGCGGCGGCTTCTCGAAGCGGCACGGCTACGACGGGAATCTCGTCGTCTTCGCCCGCCTGGTCGCGGTGGACTGACATCCACCACGGCCGGGCCGGCGCATCCCCGGGGACGGGCCGCGCACCCCTCACACGCGTCTGCTCGGCACGGTCAGGTGATATCCGGAGTCGAGGAGATGGGGCAGCCATTCACGGATGGCGCGGACGGTCTGCGACCGGTCGCCCCCGGCGTCGTGGGAGAGCACGACGACACCGGGGGCGGCGCCGCTCTCCACCCGGTCGACGATGGTGGAGGTGCCCGGCATCGTCCAGTCCGTGGTGTCCACGGTCCAGGCCATCGGCTCCATGCCCATCGCGGCGCCGAGCTGGAAGGCGGCCCGGTTCCAGGCGCCGTAGGGGGCCCGGAACCACTGGGGGCGTTCGCCGTAGGTGTCCTCGATGGCGTCGCTGGTGCTCGCCATCTCGTCGCGGATCTCCCTGCGGCTGAGGGCGGTCAGCAGCGGATGGGTCCAGGTGTGGTTGCCGACGACATGGCCCTCCTCGGCCATCCGGGCCACCAGTTCCCTGTTCTCGACGACGCACTCGCCGCACAGGAAGAACATGGCCCGCACGTCGTACTTGGCGAGGGTGTCCAAGATGTGCGGGGTGTAGTCCGGGTTGGGGCCGTCGTCGAAGGTCAGCATCATGTGCCGGCCGCGCCCGGAGATCCGGAGCACGGGCTCGGTGCGGACCTTCAGCCTGCGGGGTGAGGCGCGCGGCGGGCCGTAGCCGGTGAGCGGCTGGAGCCGGAAGGCGGAGGACTTGGGCACCTGACGAGCCTGCGGGCCGGGGGCGGCGGCCGGCGGGGCGGTCTCCTCGTCGCCGCCCGCGAGGACGGCCCCGGCGGCACCCGCGGCCCCCAGCGCGGCGGCCCCGGCGAGGAGCATCCGGCGCCGCGTGAGCAACTGATCCTTCTGCATGAGTCATCAGTCGCCCCGCCGGACTCCGGCGCACCACAACGACACTGGTGCGGCGGCGGGAAAGCACCCGGTCGGCCGAGCACGGGAGCCGCTGTGGCCCCGCGCGTAAGCGTCTGATAAGCAATCAGTCCACAGCGACTGCCATGACACACAGGGGGGCGAGCCGAGTTGGCCGCGCACGGGGGAACGACCGCGGGAAGTACCGGGGGAACGAACGGGGCGTCGGATCGGGGAGCACGCGGCACACCGGCCGTGGTGCTGCTGGCCGTCGCGCAGATCCTGGTCGTCTTCGACACGACCGTCTTCGCGGTGGGGCTGCCGCTGATCCAGCACGACCGGGAGCTGTCGTTCTCCGGGCTGACCTGGCTGCTGTCCGCGTACAGCGTGTGCTTCGCCGCGCTGCCGGTGCTCGCGGGGGCGCTCGGCCGGGCGTTCGGGCACCGGCGGGTGCTGATGGGCGGGCTCGCGCTGTCGAGCCTCGCCGCGGCGGCGCCCGCGCTGTCGTCCGACGCCTCGGTGCTGCTCGCCTCACGGGCGGTGCAGGGTGTCGCGGCGGCGGTCATCACGGCGGGCGCGCTCGCGCTGATCGACGCCACGCACCCCGAGGGCCGGGACCGGGACCGGGCGCTGAACGTGCACTTCGCGGTCGTCGCCTGCGCCACCCCGGCCGTACTGCTGCCGTGCACCGTGCTGCTGGACACCGTCGACACGGAGAACACGGTCTTCTGGGTCCAGGCCGCGGCCGGGCTGGCGCTCCTGGTGCTGACCCCGGTGGCGCTGGCCGAGACGGCGCCCGCGCCCGCCGCCCGGGCCCGGTTGGCCGGTGCCGCGCTGGCCGTCGTGCCGCTGGGCTTCCTGGCCTGGTTCGCGGACTGGCTCGGCGGTCGCAGCGTGTCCGTCACGACGGTCGTCCTCATCGCCGTGGGCGCCGCGGTGCTGCCCTCCGTGCTGGGCCTCGCGTGGCGCGGCGAGCGGGTGCCGGCCCTGCTGTCCCGGGAGCGGGCCGCGTTCGGTGCCTACACCGTGGTGGCGCTGCTGGCGGCGAGCCTGGCCGGGGTCGTGCTCCTGCTCACGTTCGTCCTCCAACTGATCGGCGGGCTCTCGCCGATGCGGGTCGGCTGGGCGCTGCTGCCCGCCGTGGCCGGGGTGGTGGCGGGCAGCGCGGTCCTGCCGCGCCTGGCCGCCCGTGTCGGTCTGGCGGGGACGGTGGCCGGGGCCTGTGCGGTGGCGGCCGTCGGGTTCGTGCTGCTGAGCCTGCCGGGCGCGGGCTACGGCTTCGGCGCGGTGCAACTGCCGCTGCTGCTGATCGCCTTCGGCTGCGGTGTGCTCGCCCTGCCGGCCGGTTTCGCGCGGTCGGGCAGCGGCGCGCTCCCCCGGGCCCTGAACTCCTCCCGGCAGCTCGGCGCCGGTCTCGGCACGTCGCTGTTCGCCGGCGTCATGACGGTCACCCTGCAGCACACGCCGACCACCGGGCCGCACGGTCCGGCGGAGTACCAGGCCGCCCTCGCGACCGAGGTCCGGCACTGCTTCGGCCTCGGAACGGCGCTGTGCCTGGCCGCCGCGCTGGTCGCGCTGCTGGCGCTGCCCCTGCGCACCGCCCGCACGACGGACCCGGAGCCGGGCCTCAGCGGCGGCGCACCAGCGGGAACGGCAGGGTCTCCCGGATCGTCAGCCCCGTCAGGAACATGACGAGCCGGTCGACGCCGAGGCCGAGGCCGCCGGTCGGGGGCATCGCGTACTCCAGTGCCTCCAGGAAGTCCTCGTCCAGCTCCATCGCCTCCGGATCGCCGCCGGCGGCCCGCAGCGACTGCTCGGTGAGCCGTCGGCGCTGCTCGACCGGGTCGGTCAACTCCGAGTAGGCGGTGCCGAGTTCGGTGCCGAAGGCGACGAGGTCCCAGCGCTCGGCGAGCCGCGGATCGGCGCGGTGCGGGCGGGTGAGCGGGGAGACGTCGGTCGGGAAGTCCTTGTAGAAGGTGGGCAGCCGGGTGCGTTCCTCGACGAGCCGCTCGTACATCTCCAGCACGACGTCGGCCGGGGTGTCGTCGGCGGTGTACGGCACCCCGGCGCGGTCGCACAGCCGGTGCAGCCGCAGCAGTTCGGTGCCGGGACCGATCTCCTCGCCCAGCGCCTCGGAGACCGCCCCGTACACGGTCTTGACCGGCCAGGCGCCGGAGATGTCGTACTCCCGGCCGTCCTTGCGGGCCACCGGGGAGCCGAGGGCGGCGCTCGCCGCGCCCTGGATCAGTTCGCGGGTGAGGTCGAGCATCACCGTGTAGTCGGCGTGCGCCTGGTAGGCCTCCAGCATCGTGAACTCGGGGTTGTGCTTGTAGGAGACGCCCTCGTTGCGGAAGGTGCGGCCCAGTTCGAAGACCTTCTCCAGGCCGCCGACGCACAGCCGTTTCAGATACAGCTCGGGGGCGATGCGCAGGTAGAGGTCGAGGTCGTAGGCGTTGATGTGGGTGGTGAAGGGGCGGGCGTTGGCGCCGCCGTGGATCTGCTGGAGCATCGGGGTCTCGACCTCGACGTAGCCGCGGTCCAGCAGGCCCTGGCGCAGCGCCTGTACGACGGCGGAGCGCACCCGGATCACCGTGCGCGCGGCGGGGCTGGTGGCGAGGTCGAGATAGCGGCGGCGGACCTTGGCCTCGGGGTCGGCGAGGCCGCGGCGTTTGTCGGGCAGCGGGCGCAGGCACTTGCCGGTGAGCTGCCAGGAGGTGACGAAGACGGTGGGCTCGCCCTTGTCGCTTCGTCCGGCCCGGCCGGTGACCGTGACGTGGTCGCCGATGTCGGCGTCGGCGGTGAAGCGGTCCAGCTCGGGCCCTGCCGCGCTGCGGCCGAGGGCGATCTGGTGGTCGCCGGACCAGTCGCGCAGCACCGCGAAGACGATGCCGCCGAAGTCGCGGACCAGCATGACCCGGCCGGCGACGGTGACGTCCTGGCCCTCGGGGACGTCGGCGAGGGCGTGGGTGGGGGCGGGGACGCCGACCGGGTAGGGATCGGTGCCGGCGGCGCGCAGCCGGTCGAGGGTGCGCCGGCGGACGCGGACCTGGTCGGGCAGGCCCGGGCCGCCCGCCAGGGCCCCGGCGCGGTCCCCTTCTTCGAGGCCGAGCACCGTCAGGGGCGGCAGCCCCGCGGTGGTGGCGGGCCGCTGCCCGGCCCTCGGGTGCCCCTTTCCCCAGAGTTTGCGCAGCGACGGTACGGAGACGAACCCTTCGGCGATGCCGGAGGCGAGGCCGATGCGGGCGAGGGCGGCGGTGTCGCCGTAGCAGATGAAGCGCGGGTACCACTCGGGGTGGTACTTGGCGTTGGAGCGGTAGAGGGCCTCCAGCTGCCACCAGCGGGAGAAGAACAGCAGCAGGCGGCGCCAGAGCCGCAGGACGGGTCCGGCGCCGATGCGGGCGCCCTCCTCGAAGACGGAGCGGAAGACGGCGAAGTTCAGCGAGATCCGGCGCACGCCCAGCTTGGGGGCGGCGGCACACAGCTCGGCGACCATGAACTCCATGACCCCGTTGGGGGCGGCGCGATCGCGGCGCATCAGGTCCAGGGAGATGCCGTCGCGTCCCCAGGGCACGAAGGAGAGCAGGGCGAGGAGCCGGCCGTCCTCGCAGAGGGCCTCCACGAGCAGACAGTCGCCGTCGGCGGGGTCGCCGAGCCGGTCCAGGGCCATCGAGAAGCCGCGTTCGGTCTCGGTGTCGCGCCAGGCGTCGGCCTTGTCGACGATGTCCTCCATCTCCCGTTCGCCGAGGCTGGAGTGGCGGCGGATGCGGCAGGTCGCACCGGTGCGGGCGACCCGGTGCGCGGCCTGCCGGGTGACCCGCATGTCGCGGCCGTCCAGGTCGAAGGAGGCGATGTGCACGATCGCCTCGTCGCCGAGCTGGAGGGCGCCGAGCCCGGCGCGGGCGTAGGCGCGGGCTCCGTCCTCCGAGGCGCCCATCACGGCGGGCGCCCAGGCGTAGCGGCGGGCGAGGTCGAGCCAGGCGGCGATGGCGTGCGGCCAGGCCTCCATGTCGCCGACGGGGTCGCCGCTGGCCAGGCACACCCCGGCCTCGACGCGGTAGGTGACGGCGGCCTTGCCGCTGGGCGAGAAGACGACGGCCTTGTCCCGGCGGGTGGCGAAGTAGCCGAGGGAGTCGCGCTCGCCGTAGAGCGCGAGGAGGGCGCGGATGCGGGCCTCCTCGTCGTCGTGCAGGGCGGCCTCCAGACGCTGGGAGCGGAAGAGCGTGGCGGCGGCGTTGAGCAGGGCGAGGGCGCCGAACAGGCCGAGCACGAAGCTGACCTGGCGGGGCGGGCGGCCGGTGAAGGTGCCCTCGGAGACCAGTCCGCCGCACACCCGGTCGGCCGCCCAGGCCAGATGCTCGCTCGCCGGGAGCGTGCCCGGGAACAGCAGGACCAGGCCCCAGCCCAGCAGGGTCGCCACGACGAGGCCCGCCACCAGCACGCCGAGGGCCCGGCGTACGGCGGCGCGGCGGGAGGCGGCGTAGAACTCCGCGCGGGCCACGACGAGCAGGACCAGCAGCAGGGCGGACACCACCAGGGACAGCAGCGCGTCGGTGTACATGCCGACACCCACGGCGAGCGCGTCGGTGAGGACGAGAAGGCCGAGGTAGACGACGATCAGCCACCAGGCGACCTTCTTGCGGGCGGCGGTGGCACCGGCCAGCAGGAAGAGGAAGACGGCGTAGGCGAGGTTGGCGCTGATGGGCACCAGGAGCACCTCAAGGGCCTCCGCGACCGGGCGGAACAGGCGCCGCAGGGGCTCGATGAGCGCCAGCAGGGCACACAGCAGGCCGACGGCGCCGAAGAGGGTCGCGAAGGCCTCGGGCACCCAGCCGAGGCGCCCGCCTGCGGGCGGGCGTACCGGCGCCGTGGGGTCCCTCTGTGCGGCGGGCTGCGCGCTCGCGGTCATGGTTCCGACTGTAGGAAGAGCCCGGGCGGATCGCCCGTCGAGAGCCCGCCCGTGTCCGAGCGGGAAGGACGGGTTCCGATAGCCTCGGACCGTGACGGAACAGCAGGGACAGCACTCGCATTCGCACGCGCACCAGTTCGAGCGGGGCACGGACGGGCCGAAGGTCATCGTGGTCGGTGTGGACGGCTCCGACTCCTCGATGCGCGCCGCGTCGTACGCGGGCGGGCTCGCCCGGCGTCAGCACGCGCTGCTGGCCGTGGTGTACGTGCAGCCGGTGCTCGCGGCCGGGGCGGCGCTGGGGGCGCCGGTGGCGGAGACGACCGACGAGATCGCCGAGGACCTGGTGGCGCAGATCCGGGAGGCGGCGGAGCGGGTCAAGGGGATATTCGAGGTGCGCTGGGAGTTCCACACCTTCCGCGGCGACCCCTACACCGGCCTGGTGAAGGCGGCCGACCAGCTGAAGGCGGACGCGGTGGTCGTCGGCGCCTCGGAACAGGCCGGGCACCGGATCATCGGCTCGGTGGCGGTACGCCTGGTGAAGGCCGGCCGCTGGCCGGTGACGGTCGTCCCGTAGCCCGAGCCGAACGCCACGGGGCCCTGTGCCCGGGCCGGTGCCCACCGGTCGGCGGCCCCCGCGGGACGGTGTCGGGGCCGGCTCCGCGATGGCCTCGCCGGCACCAGGCCGAGTGGCGCGCGGGTGCGGGCCGCACGGCCTGGCGGGGCGGCGCCGAGAACGGGGGCGAACACACCGGCAGGGGCGGACCAGGCCGGCGCGGGCGATCAGGCGGGCCGCTGCCACCGTCCCCACACGCGGACGCCGGTGAGCCCGAGCGGGGCCGAGAGCGCGGGGCACGCCAACGGCGAACGGATCCGACAGCATCCGCGGCGGCGCGGCCGGGAGACGATCGGCCCAGCCGCTGCCGCGATCCCCGCACGGGGAGCAGGCAAGGCCGGACGGACGCCGGTGAGCCCGAGCGGGCCGAGGGCGCGGGGTACGGCGACGGTGGGGCGGCCGGGAGGCGGTGGCTCGGCGGGGGACGGCGCGGCGAGGGGCCGCTGTCGTGGCGGGAAGGGCGGGTGGCGGTCTCCGGGGCACCCGCCCCTGCCCGACGCAGTCGTGCGTGGCGTCTTCCGTACGGGTCGTGGCTGAGCCATCATGATCCGCCGTCAGCCGTTTGCCTTCGGCGAAGAGGTGAGGCTCATGGACAGGCTCCGCGCGGGTGAAGGAATTCTCCGCCGCAAACCCATCGAGCACATCGAGGACACGGAGGTCCGGGAGGGACCGCGGCTGGACCGGTCGCTCGGGCTGTGGCAGCTCACCGCGATCGGCGTGGGCGGCATCATCGGCGCCGGCATCTTCACCCTGGCCGGCACGGTGGCCAACGGCACGGCCGGCCCCGCGGTGCTGGTGTCGTTCCTGATCGCCGGCGTGGCGAGCGCGTGCGCGGCGCTGTCGTACGCCGAGTTCGCCGGGCTGATCCCGAAGGCGGGCTCGGCGTACACCTACGGCTACGCGGTGCTCGGCGAGTTCGCCGGCTGGTTCATCGGCTGGGACCTGCTGCTGGAGTACACCGCGATCGTGGCGGTCGTGGCGATCGGCATCTCGGGCTACTTCAGCTTCCTGGTCGGGGAGACCGGCGCGCGCCTGCCGCACTGGATGCTGGGCGCGCCCGGCACGGGGGACGGGCACCGGGTCGACCTGTTCGCCGCGATCCTGTGCCTGCTGATCGCCTGGCTGCTGAACCTGGGCATCCGCAGCGCGGCCCGCTTCGAGACCCTCGTCGTCGGGCTGAAGGTGCTGGTGGTGCTGCTGGTGATCGCGGTGGGCTTCTTCCACATCGACACCGCGAACTACCACCCGTTCTTCCCGTACGGCATCGGCGGCGCCTTCACCGGCGCGGCCACGGTGTTCTTCGCCGTGTTCGGCTACGACGCCATGTCGACGGCGGCCGAGGAGTCGAAGGACGCGCAGCGGCACATGCCGAAGGCGATCCTCTACTCGCTGGCGATCTCGATGGTGCTGTACGTGGCGGCGTGCCTGGTGCTGACCGGCATGCAGAACTACCGGCACATCAACAAGGAGAGCGGCTTCGCGACCGCGTTCAAGTCGGTGGGTCTGGACCGGCTGGCGGACGTGATCGCGGTGGGCGCCATCATCGGCATCCTCACCGTGATGTTCACGTTCATGCTGGGCGTGACCCGGGTGTGGTTCTCCATGTCCCGCGACGGGCTGCTGCCGAAGTGGTTCGCCAAGACCCACCCGACCCGGCATGTGCCGACCCGGGTGACCTGGATCGTCGGGGCGGGCTCGGCGGCCATCGCCGGGTTCGTGCCGATCGGTTCGGCGGCCGAGCTGACCAACATCGGCATCCTGCTGGCGTTCGTCGTCGTGTGCACGGCCGTGATCGTGCTGCGCTACCGGCAGCCGGAGCTGCCGCGCACCTTCCGCACCCCGGGGATGCCGGTGGTGCCCGCGCTGGGCGTGGTCTTCTCGATCTGGCTGATCACGTATCTGCAGTGGGAGACCTGGGTGCGGTTCGCGGTGTGGTTCGTGATCGGGTGCGTCATCTACTTCGGCTACTCCTACCGGCGCTCGGCGCTGGCCGGGCAGCCGTCCGCCGGGGGAACGACACGCTGATCACTCCCCCATGGTCAGTCCGTCCTCGCCGGCGCCGCGGCTGAGCACCACGTCCCGGATGCGGTCGCGCACCGCCTCCAGCCGGGCGCCGTGGGCGATGGCCCGGTTCACGTCGAGCACGCGCCCGGAGTCGAGGTCGTACCACTGCGGGACGAACTCGGCCCTGGTGACCCGCCAGCGACCGCCGGGCCGGGCGGGCGGGGCGAAGGCGAAGCGGCCGAGGGTGGACGCGTTGCCGCGCGGGCTCCGGATCCCCCGGCGGTCGGCCAGCTCGCCGGCGATCTGTTCGCCCATGCCGTAGATCACCCAGGTGCCGTTGACCTTCTCGTAGGCCTGCGGGTCATGGGGATGGGTGCCGAGGATCAGGTCGATGTCCGGGCGGCCGGCGGTGGCGGAGGCGGTGAGCCGCCGGGCGAGGGCGCGCTGCTGCAGGCTCGGTTCGTGCTGCCACTCGGTGCCCCAGTACACGGAGACCACGACGACGTCGGCGCCGGCCCGCCGGGCGGCGCGGGCGTCGGCGATCATCCGGCGCTCGTCGATCACGTTGACCGCCCAGGGCTCGCCGGCCGGCCGCGGGCGGCCTTCGGTGCCGACGGCGTACGACAGGTGCGCGACCCTGGCCGGGCCGGCCCTCAGGAGCGTGACCGCGCGGGCCTCGGCCGCGCTGCGGGCGGTGCCGACGTGTTTCAGCCCGGCCGCGTCCATGGCGTCCAGGGTGCGCCGGACGCCGGCGGGGCCGTCGTCCAGGGCGTGGCTGGAGGCGGTGGAGCAGCCGGCGTAGCCGGCCGCGGCGAGGCCCCGGGCGAGCTGCGGCGGCGACGCGAAGACGGGGTAGCCGGAGTAGTGGCCGTCGGCACCGAAGGCGGTGTCCATGTGACACAGCGCCAGGTCCGCGCGGGAGAGGACGGGTTCGGTCTCGGTGAGCATGGGCCCGAAGTAGTAGCCGCGCCCGCCGGCGTAGTAGGCCGCCTGGTCGATGACGGAGGTGTGCGGCAGGATGTCCCCGGACGCGACGAGCGTGAAGCCGCGGCCGAGGGAACGGGCGGAGCCGGCCGGGGCGGGGTGCCCGGACTCCTGCCGTAGGTGGTTCGCGCCGGCGGCCGCGGCCGTGAGGGCGGCGGTGAGGGCCAGGGCCACCAGGTGTCTGCGTCCGAACATCAGCTCACCCCATAAAATCGTATTTACTGACTATCCATCACCTTCCTATGGGTACGGAGTCGGCTCCGCGGATAAACGGACCAGGGCCCTGCTTAGCCCATCCGGTTCCCTGCGCAGGCCGCCCGTCCGACCGTTCGCCGACGCGATCGACCGCCCGTCGCACGGCCGTGCCCGCCCCCTGTCCCCCGGCCGCGCGCCGCGCTGGCATACGGCCATGACGGCCGCATCCCCGCTCACCCACCGGCCGGGCGCACCGGCCCGTGGGACGACGACCGCCGAACACGAACTGGCCGCGCTCCAGCGCGAGCACGGCGGGCCCCTGTTCGCCCTGCTGCTCCGGCTCTGCGACGGGGACCGGCAGCGCGCCGAGGACCTCGTCCAGGAGACCCTGGTGCGCGCCTGGCAGCATCCGGAGGCCCTGCACGCCGACGACTTCGACTCGGTACGGCCCTGGCTGCTGACCGTCGCCCGGCGGCTCGCGATCGACGCCCGGCGGGCCCGGCAGGCCCGGCCGCCCGAGGACGGCGGCGAGGTCCCCGAGACCGCCCGGGTGACCGCCGATCATGCCGAACGGGCCGCGCAGATGCTCGATGTGCGCGAAGCTGTGAAGACACTCACGCCGGAGCACCGTGACGTCCTCGTACTGGTGTATTTCCTCGGGGCCAGTGTGGCGGAAGCGGCGCAGACCCTGGGCGTACCACCCGGTACCGTGAAATCTCGCGCGTTCTACGCGCTGCGCGCGCTGCGCCGGGTCCTGCCGGGTTACGCAGCCGACCTGCGCTGAAACCGGGGGCTGGGTCAAACTTCGGCAAAGCGCCTTGCTGAGCCCCCCATTGGGGCAATGGGCTGTCCTCATCCGCGTTTCCGGGCGGGCCGGGGCTCCGCCCCGACGGGGTCGGGCCACGCGCACGCACCAAAGGAAGGGCAGGAAGGGATGCTGCACAGAGGGCACGAGAGCACGGACGGCACCGACGGCGGTGAACTGGCCGTCCCCATGGCCTGGTTGTACGCCGAGTACATCGCCGACGAGCTGCTGCGCACCGGCGACCTCATGCCGCCGACGTCCTTCGAGTTCCGGGCCGGCCGGGACGCGCTGGCGCTGACCGTCTTCCTCTCGGACACCGACGGGGAGCTGTCCGGCATCCGCGTGATCTCCCAGCTGGAGACCTGGCTGTCGCTGACGGCGTACGACCAGCAGTGGCAGGAGTGGGTGCGCACGCGCATGGCCGAGCTGACCGCCCGGGCCGAGGGGACCGGCACCCGCTCGCCCGACCTCGCCCTCGCGGCTCAGGCCTGGCGCTGGCTGGAGGAGACCGAGCTGCTCGCACCGGACCTGGACGCGGTGCCGGGCGGCCCGGGGGCGCCAGGCGAGGACGACGGGCCGAAGGTGTGGACCGCGGCCTGGCGGCTCGGGCTGCCGCTCGGGCACCTGGCGATCCATCTGTTCTGACTTTTTTGGAAACCGGACCAATCCGGGGACCGGGCCGCTCCGAATCTCCTCTCCGGGATTCTGCGGGTGGCTTGAGTGTTTCGGCTGTCGGCTGCGTACGGGTGGGAGCACGGAGTAACCCCACCCGCACCCATCGGCACGAGGATTCGGCATGAGGTCCCAGGAAAGGCATCGCGACGTCGGCGCGTACGCGCTCGGCGTGCTGAACGAGGCGGACGCCTTCCGCTTCGAGGACCACCTCATGGAGTGCCCTCAGTGCGCGGCACAGGTGACCGAATTCGGCCCTGCCGCACGGCAGTTGATGCTGTACCGCCGGGCCACGCCGCGCTTTGTGCACCCCATGACGCAGCCCGGACCCCGGCTGCTGGAGCGGCTGCTCGGCGAGGTCGCGCGCCGGCAGCGGGTACGCCGCCGCCGCTTCCTGTACGGCCTGGCCGCCTCCGTGGTGCTGGCCACGGCCGGCTCCGGGCTCATGGCCTTCACCGCGCATGACGAGCCGGCCGCCCACGCCACCGCGGCGACCGATCCGAAGACCGGGGTGTGGGCCGAGGTCACGGCCGACGACGAGGACTCCGGCAGCCGGCTGCTGCTGAAGGTCAAGGACCGCACCGGCCCGCACACCTGCCGGTTCGTGATCGTCGGCCGGGACGGCTCCGAACAGGTCGCCGGCACCTGGACCCAGTCCGGGCGGGCCGCCGGCACCTTCACCGCGCTCGGGTCCTCCCCGCTGCATCCCGACCAGATCGCCCGCTACGACGTCCGCACCACCGACGGCCAGTCCCTGGTGAGCCTCAAGGCGCCGCAGGACTGAGGCGCCTTGAGGACCGGGGCGCCACGGGACTCACTTCAGCAACCGGGACAGCCTGCGGTCCGCCAGCGGCTTGCCGCCCGTCTGGCAGGCCGGGCAGTACTGGAGCGCGGAGTCGCTGAAGGAGACCTCGCGGATGGTGTCCCCGCACACCGGGCAGGGCTCGCCGGTACGGCCGTGGACGCGCAGCCCGCTCTTCTTCTCGGCCTTCAGGCGCCCGGCGGCAAGGCCCCGGGACCGCTCGACGGCCTCGGTGAGCGTGGTGCGCAGGGCCCCGTAGAGGTGCCGGGTCTCCTCCGGGGTGAGGGAGGAGGCGAGCTTGAACGGGGACATCTTCGCGGCGTGCAGGATCTCGTCGCTGTAGGCGTTGCCGACGCCCGCGATCAGGGACTGGTCGCGCAGGGCGCCCTTCAGCTGCCGCCGTTCGCCCGTGAGCAGGGCGGCGAAGCGCGCCTCGTCGAAGCCGTCGGCGAGCGGGTCGGGGCCGAGCCGGGCGATGCCCCCGACCTCGTGCGGGTCGCGGACGACGTACACCGCGAGGCGCTTTTGGGTGCCGGCCTCGGTGAGGTCGAAGCCCTCGCCGGTCTCCAGTGCGACGCGCAGCGCGAGCGGGCCCTTGCCCGGCTTGGGCGGACCGTCGGGGAGCCGGTCCCGCCACTGGAGCCAGCCCGCGCGGGCCAGATGGGTGACGAGGTGCAGGCCGGAGCTCCCCGCGAGGTCGAGGAACTTCCCGTGCCGGTGCACGGCGGTGATCCGGCTGCCCTCGAACGCGCCGACCGGTGGGTCGTACGTCTTCAGGACGCTGACGGCGAGGGGCAGCACCCGCACGACCTCGTGGCCGACCAGGTGCTCGGTCAGGAAGTCCCTGAGCGCTTCCACTTCGGGCAGTTCCGGCATACGTCCAGGGTGCCATCCGGGGCCCGTGGGATCACGTGTGCTCGGGCATCCGGAACTCGCACCACACCGCCTTGCCGCTGCCGCGTGCCTCCACGCCCCAGCTGTCGGCGAGCCGGTCCACGAGGAGCAGCCCGCGGCCGCAGACGCCGTCCTCACCCGCGTCGCGGCGCCGTGGCAGGGCGCTGGAGGAGTCCTCGACCTCGATGCGCAGCCGGTGGTCGCCGCCGCCCAGCGCCCGCAGGGTGACGATCGCGGAGCCCTCGGTGTGCAGCAGGGCGTTGGTGATCAGCTCGTCGGCGGCCAGCTCGATCTCGTCGGACCGGTCCCGGGCGCCCCAGGCGCGCACCGCGGCGCGGATCATGTGCCGGGCCTGGGCCAGGGCCTCCGGGCAGCCGGGGGCCACGTGCTGCTGGAGCCGCCCGCCGGCCCTCGGCGCCTCCGGGACGCGGCGGCGCAGCAGGAGCAGCGCCACGTCGTCGTCGCCGCCGCGCTCCTCGGCCAGCCGGATCAGCCGGTCGGCGAGGTCCCGCACGTCGTCCGGGCCCGCGCCGACGAGTCGGACGAGGCCGCGCATGCCGTCGTCGAGGTCGGCGCCGGGCCGCTCGACGAGGCCGTCGGTGCACAGCAGCAGGGTGTGCCCGGGGTCGAGTTCGAGGGTGGTGACGGGATACTCCAGCCGGCCGAACTCGGCGGACAGGCCGAGCGGCAGCCCGCCGTGGACCGGGACCCGGCGGCAGCTGCCGTCGCCGTCCCGGATCAGCGGGTCGATGTGCCCGGCGCGGACGACCTGGACGACCCCGCTGGCGAGGTCGGCCTCGGCGTACAGGCAGGTGGCGAAGCGGTCGGTGTCGAGTTCGTGCAGGAAGACCGAGGCGCGGGCCATCACGGTGGCCGGGGTGTGTCCCTCGGCGGCGTAGGCGCGCAGCACGATGCGGAGCTGGCCCATGACGGCCGCCGCGTGCGTGTCGTGCCCCTGGACGTCGCCGATGACCGCGCCGACCCGTCCTCCGGGCAGCGGGATCAGGTCGTACCAGTCGCCGCCGATGTCCCGGGCGAGGGCGCCCCCGGCGGTGGCGGCACGGTAGCGCACGGCGATGTCGGCGCCGCGCACGCTGGGGATGGTGCGCGGCAGCATGGCCTGCTGGAGGCCCTGGGCGAGGTCCTTCTCCTGCTCGTAGAGCATGGCCCGCTGGAGGCTCTGCGCGATGCTGCTGCCGAGGGCGACCAGGACGGCGCGTTCCTCGGCCGAGAAGCCGCGCCGGTCGTCGTAGAGCAGACCCATCGCGCCGATCGGGCGGGCCTGGGCGATCAGCGGCAGATAGGCGGCCGAGGTGATGTGCAGGTCGGTGAGGTGCGGCCAGAGGATCGGGTAGCCCTCGGCGAACTCCTCGGGGGACTCGATGAACCGCGGCTGCAGCGTGCGCACGACCTCGCTCATCGGGTACGGCTCGTCGATGCGGTTCACCTTGTCGGCCGGGACGAAGCTGCCGACGGGGGCCTCGGCGACGAGCCGTATCCGGCCCGCCTCCACCAGCCCCATCACGAGGCTGGCCGCGCCGAGCCGGCGGATGCCGTGGGTGTCCTTGAGGACGTCGATGACGTCCCGGACGGTGCGGGCGTGGGCGAGGGCGGCGGAGACGGCCTGGACGACGCCGGCCTGCTGGCGGAACGCCTCGTCCTGGGCGGCGCGCAGGCTGCGGGCGGAGCTGTCGGCGAGCTCCTCGGTGGCGTCGCGGACGATGCCGACGACCCGGCGCGGGCGGCCGGTGGCGTCGCGGCGGATGTAGCCCTGGGTGCGGGTCCAGCGCGTGGTGCCGTCACGGCGGCGGATGCGGAAGTAGGCGCCGTAGTTCTCGCTGCCGTCCTTGATGGCCCGGGCGACCACCGCGTCCAGCCGGGCGGCCTCCGGCGGGGGCACCCGGACGGCGAGCGACTCGGGGCGCCCGTCGTACTCCCCGGGCAGCAGGTCGAAGACCTCGTGGGCCTGGGCGTCCATGTGGAACAGGCCCGTGTCCAGGTCCCAGTCGAACGTCCCCATGCGGTTGAGCGCCAGAATCGGGTCCGGGTGGGCGGGCCAGTCCGCCGGGAGTGACAGGGCACGCGCTCCCCGATCAGCCATGGGGACACCTTGCCAGCATTTACCGGATTCCTCGACCTGATCGGAGAGCTTTCGGGACCTGTTCGGGCGGAGCGTGCCGCCGCTCACGCGCCGGGGCCGCCGGGCGGGTCGTCGTGCCGCGGGTCGGGGTCGTCGGGTGTGTCCAGGGTGAGGCCGAGGGACGGCGAGGGCTGCGGGCTGACCAGCCCGGGGGCCGGGGTGGCCGGGCCGGTGGGCGCCCCGGTGCTCGACGGGGAACCGGGCAGCAGGCCGTACGACGGCGCGCCGACCGTCGCAGTGGTGCCGTCGTGGTCGGGGTCGGCCGGGGGCAGCGCGGTGGCCGAGGAGGCGGGGGCGGGGACGATCCGGTCGTGGCGGACGTCGCGGCCGATCCGGCGTTCGATCCAGGTGCGTGTCAGGACGTCGACGATCGTGATGCTGGCGACCGCGCGAGGGGCCGGGGTCACGGCGACGACCTGGTCCGGCCGGTAGTCGGGCCAGGCGAGGCCGCGGGCGCCGATGCCGCCGTGGCCCGGGGCGGGCGGCCCGAGCGGGTTGCCGCAGGCGCAGCGCAGCCGGGGCATGCCCCGGTCATCCACGAGGACGGCGGTGCCGGCCTGGAGCACGGCCTGGTAGGCGGCGGCCTGCCCGTCGCGGTAGCCGTGGCCGGTGACCCGGGTGTCGGCGCGCAGCAGGACCGGGGCGAGGCCGCGCAGATAGCCGGGGAGGGCCGCCGCGGAGATCCCCTGCGCGCGGGCGAAGGCCCCGGCGCGGTCCCGGTCGGACCTCAGATAGGCGATCTGCCGTTCGATGTCGCAGCCGGAGACGCGCGCGGTGCCGCCGTAGAGGCCGGGGGTCGCCCCGGACAGTGAGCGCACCGCCCGCAGGGGCAGGACGGCGAGCACGGCGGGCAGCACCGGCTGGGGGATCGCGGCTGCGGCCGGTCCGGTGACGCTCGCACCGGGGACGGTCGGGGCGGCGGGCGCGGCGGGGACGACGACGCCGGGTGCGCGTGCGGGTGGGGCGGGAACGGCGCTCACACCCGGGTCGGCACCGCCCGCACCCGCGGACGCGCTCGGACGGCCGCTGCCCGCGCCGGGGGACGTGGCCGGGCCGGTGGTCTCCGGCCGGGCCGGGGGGATCGGTTCGGTGACCGTGGAGGCGGTGAAGGGGTCGGGACCTTGGGCGGCGGCGGGCTGGAGGTAGACCTCCACGCCCACCTGGGCCACCTTGTCGCCCGGGCGGACGCAGCCCGCCACGACGAGCATGACCGAGAGAGCCAGGGCCGTGACGATGGATCCGGCGGGTATCCGCACCGTACACTCCGCATCACTATGGGTTACTTCCCCCCTATTGTCTGCCTTGCACCCGTTTGGCTGGCAACTCGGGAGCGGTCATGATGGAGACGGCCCCGCGGTGTGGCCGCGACGAAGGGCGCGCAGCCGTGAACTGGTTCACCGCTCCCGACTACGGGATGAGCCGGCTGGTCCTCCAGCGGGCGCTGGCCGGGCTGTACCTCGTCGCCTTCCTGACGGCGGCCCGGCAGTTCCGCGCCCTGCTGGGCGAGCGGGGCATGCTGCCGATCCCCCGCTTCGTGGCGCGGGCGCCGTTCCGGCAGGCGCCCGGCTTGTTCCAACTGCACTACTCGGACCGCTTCTTCGCGGGCTGCGCCTGGACGGGCTGCGCCGTGTCCGCGGCCCTGCTGGCCGGGGCGGACTCCCTGCTGCCGCTCTGGGCCGGGATCCTGCTGTGGCTGGTGCCCTGGGCGCTGTATCTGTCGATCGTCAACGTGGGCCAGACCTGGTACGCGTTCGGCTGGGAGTCGCTGCTGCTGGAGACGGGGTTCCTGGCCGCGTTCCTCGGCAACGACGCGGTGGCGCCGCCGGTCGTGGTGCTGTTCCTGCTGCGCTGGATCCTGTTCCGGGTGGAGTTCGGCGCCGGGCTGATCAAGATGCGGGGCGACGCCTGCTGGCGGAAGCTGACCTGCCTCTACTACCACCATGAGACCCAGCCGATGCCGGGCCCGCTGAGCTGGTTCTTCCACCACCTGCCGAAGCCTCTGCACCGGGCCGAGGTCGCCGCGAACCACGTCACCCAACTGGTCGTCCCGGTGCTGCTGTTCACCCCGCAGCCGGTCGCCTCGGCCGCCGCCGCGCTGATGATCGTCACCCAACTGTGGCTGGTGCTGTCCGGCAACTTCTCCTGGCTGAACTGGATCACCATCGTGCTGGCCCTGTCGGCGCTCCGGCTCCCCGGCTCTCCGCCGTCCGCGCCCCCGGCTCCGCTCTGGTACGAGATCGTGGTGCTCGCGCTCGCCGCGCTGCTGCTCTTCCTGAGCTACCACCCGGTGACGAACATGATCTCGCGCCGCCAGGTCATGAACCGGTCCTTCGACCCGCTGCACCTGGTGAACACCTACGGCGCGTTCGGCAGTGTCAGCCGGATCCGTTACGAGGTGGTCGTCGAGGGCACGCTGGACGACGCGCTGAGCGAGGACGCGGACTGGCGGGAGTACGAGTTCCGCGGCAAGCCCGGGGACGTGCGGCACTGGCCGCGCCAGTTCGCGCCCTACCATCTGCGGCTGGACTGGCTGATGTGGTTCGCGGCGCTGTCCCCCGCCTACGCGGGCGACTGGTTCGGCGCTCTGGTGGAGCGGCTGCTGGAGAACGACCGCGACACCCTGCGGCTGCTGCGCCGCTCCCCGTTCCCGCCGGACACCCCGCCCCGCTTCGTCCGGGCCCGTCTCTTCCGCTACCGCTACACCACGTGGCGGGAGCTGCGGGAGACGGGCGCGTGCTGGGAGCGGACGTATGTGCGCGAGTACCTGCCGCCCGTCCGGCTGGCCGAACCGGCTCAGAGGCCGTAGACGCGCCGGGCCGTGCCCTCGAACACGGCCGTGTGCTCCCTCGCACCGAGTCCCGCGGTCAATTGCCTTGTCGATTCAATCACTTGGGCGTAGGTCGCCGACTGTGTACACACCGGCCAGTCCGAGCCGTACATCACGCGCTCCGGCCCGAAGGCCGCCAGGGCGGTCTCGGCGTACGGGCGCAGGTCGGCGACGGACCAGGTGGCGGGGTCGGCCTCGGTGACCAGGCCGGAGAGTTTGCAGACGGTGTTGGGCAGAGCCGCGAGGGCGCGCAGGTGCGTGGCCCAGGGTTCGAGGGCGCCGGAGGCGATGGGCGGCTTGCCCACGTGGTCGAGGACGAAGGTGAGTCCGGGGGCCGACCGGGCGGCCTCGACGCAGGCCGGGAGCTGGTGGGGCAGGACGACGAGGTCATGGACGAGACCGGCGTCCGCGAGCGCGGTCAGGCCCCGGCGTACGTCCGGGCGCAGCAGCCACCGCGGGTCGGGTTCGCCCTGCACCTGGTGCCGGATGCCCTTCAGGTGGGCGCCGCCCGGGAGCCGGCGCAGCCGGGCCAGTTCGTCGGCGATGTCGGGGCGGGTCAGGTCGGTCCAGCCGACGACGCCGGCGATCAGTTCGTGGCGGTCGGCCAGGGCCAGGAGCTCGGGGGTCTCCTCGGGCACGGTGACCGTCTGGACGAGGACGGTGCGGGTGACTCCGGCGGCGCTCGCCTCGGGTTCGAGGTCGGTGAGGGCGAAGTCCCGCCGCAGCGGGCTGTGTTCGGGGATCCAGTCCTGGTCCCGCACCGAGAGGTCCCAGACGTGGTGGTGGGCGTCGACGGTCACAGCAGCTCCCAGACGACGGGCAGCCCGGCGTCGGCGCCGCCCCGGGAGCAGTCGTGCACGGCGTCGAGCAGTTCGGCCATGCGGGCCTGCCAGGCCACGTTGACGGGCAACTGCTCCGGTTCGGCGAGCGGCCGGGCGCAGTCCTCGCATTCCAGCAGAGGGAACAGGTCGGTGCCTCCCCCACCCTCGGCTGCGCTCGCGCGGGGGGACCCCCACCGCCAGAGGGTGCACGAGGTGGCACCGGCGGCGCGGATGGCGGCGGTGAGCTCCTTCGGGACCTCGCGGTGGGCGGCCTCGTAGTCGGCGATCCGGTCGCCGCGGACCTTGGAGTGCAGGGCGACCCTCATGACGGGCCCTCCTCTCGGGGCAGCAGGCCGGACTCCCGCAGCTCCGCCCAGAGCGCGGCGGGCACGTCGGTGGCGAACTGATCGGCACCATCGTGCACCTCGGCCGCCGAGCGGGCGCCGACCAGCACGGAGGCGACGGCCGGGTGGGCGCCGGAGAAGGCGAGCGCGGCGGCCCGCAGGGTGGTGCCGTGCCGCTCGGCGATCGCCTTAAGGCGCCGGGCGCGCGCCAGCAGCTCGCCGGGCACCTGGGTGTAGTCGTACGTGGCTGTCGGCCTCGGGTCGGCCAGCAGGCCCGAGTTGAAGACGCCGCCGAGGACGACCGACACCCCGCGCTCGGCGGCCAGCGGGAGGAGTCCGGTGCCGGCGCTCTGGTCGAGCAGGGTGTACCGGCCCGCGCACAGGACCACGTCCACGTCGGTGTCGCGGACGAACCGGGTGAGCATCTCCGTCTGGTTCATGCCCGCGCCGATCGCGCCCACCATGCCCTCGGCGCGCAGCTTCTCCAGGGCCGGGTAGCCCTCGCGGAAGGCCTGTTCGGCGTGGTCGTCGGGGTCGTGCAGGTAGACGACGTCGACGCGGTCCAGACCGAGGCGGGTCAGGCTCGCCTCCAGGGAGCGGCGGACGCCGTCGGCGCTGAAGTCCCACACGCGGCGGTGGGTCGCGGGGACGGCGAAGCCGCTCGCGAGGTCGTCGCCGGTGCCGTCGGAGGGTTCGAGGAGCCGGCCGGCCTTGGTGGAGAGGGTGTAGTGGGTACGGTCGTACGCCCGCAGGGCCGCGCCGAGGCGGCGTTCGGACAGGCCGAGGCCGTAGTGCGGGGCCGTGTCGAAGTACCGGATGCCCCGCTGCCAGGCGGCCGTCACGGCCTGTTCCGCCTGCTCGTCGTCCAGCGGGGTGAAGAGGTTGCCGAGCGGCGCGGCACCGAGGCCGAGCGGGGTGACCGCGACGCCGCTGCGGCCCAGCGTGTTCACCGTCCCGCCGGGCGCAGCCGCAGGCCCTGCATGCCGCCGTCGACGGCGAGCGCGGTGCCGGTGGTGGCGCCGGACAGGGGGCCGGCCAAGTAGGCGATGGCGCCCGCGACTTCGGCAGTGGAGACGAGGCGACCGGTGGGCTGGCGGGCCGCCAGGGCGGCGCGCTCGGCGGCCGGGTCCGGGGCCGCGTCCAGCAGCCGGCCGACCCACGGGGTGTCCACCGTACCGGGGTTGACGCAGTTGACGCGGATGCCCTCGCGGACGTGGTCGGCGGCCATGGCGAGGGTCAGGGAGTACACGGCGCCCTTGGTGGCGCTGTACAGGGCGCGGTGCGGGAGTCCGGCGGTGGCCGCGATGGAGCAGGTGTTGACGATCGCGGCGTGGGAGGAGCCGCGCAGATGTGGCAGGGCGGCGCGCGTGGTGCGCACCATGCCGAGGACGTTGACGTCGAAGACGCGGTGCCACTCGGTGTCGTCGTTGTCCTCGACCGTGCCCTGGGCGCCGATGCCGGCGTTGTTGACCAGGACGTCCAGCCCGCCGAGGTCCTCGGCGGCGCGCTCGACCGCGGTGCGCACCGAGGTGTCGTCGGTGACGTCGGCGCGGTACGCCAGGAGCGGCTTGTCGACGCCGCTGAGGTCCCGGTCGAGGACGGCGACCTGGGCGCCGCGGGCGGCGAGGAGGTCGGCGGTGGCCCGGCCGATGCCGGAGGCGCCGCCCGTGACCAGGGCCTTCATACCCGCGAAGTCGCTCATGCGGCCTGTCCCTTCTGGGTGTCGGGGTCGGCGGCCCAGTAGGTGCCGCCGGGGTACGTGTAGCGTGCGACGGACTCCGGGCGCAGGGCGGCCGAGAAGCCGGGCCCGGTGGGCGCCGTGTAGTGGCCGTCGCGGATGACGACCGGGGTGACGAAGTGCTCGTGCAGGTGGTCGACGTACTCGACGACCCGGTCGTCGGTGGTGCCCGAGACGGCCAGGTAGTCGAACATCGAGAGGTGCTGGACGAGTTCGCACAGTCCGACGCCGCCCGCGTGCGGGCAGACGGGCACGCCGAACCTGGCGGCGAGCAGCAGGATCGCGAGGTTCTCGTTGACGCCGGCGACGCGCGCCGCGTCGATCTGGACGATGTCGAGGGCGCCGGCCTGGAGCAGCTGCTTGAACATGATCCGGTTGTGGACGTGTTCGCCGGTGGCGACCTTCACCGGCGCCACGGCTCGGCGGATCGCGGCGTGGCCGAGGACGTCGTCCGGGCTGGTGGGCTCCTCGATCCAGTACGGGCGGAACTCGGCGAGGGCCCGGGTCCAGCGGATCGCCTCGTCCACGTTCCAGCGCTGGTTGGCGTCGACGGCGAGCCGGATGTCGGGTCCGATCGCGGCGCGGGCGACCCGGCAGCGCCGGATGTCGTCGTCGAGGTCGGCGCCGACCTTCAGCTTGATCTGGGTGAAGCCGTCGGCGACGGCCTGCGCGGCGAGGCGGCCGAGCTTGTGGTCGTCGTAGCCGAGCCAGCCCGGAGAGGTGGTGTAGGCGGGAAAGCCGCGCTCCAGCAGCCTCGCCCGGCGCTCCTCGGCGCCTTCTCTCCCCCTTCTGAGCAGGTCGAGGGCCTCGTCGGGGGTGAGGGCGTCGGTGAGATAGCGGAAGTCGATCTGGGCGACCAGCCACTCGGGCTCGGCGTCGGCGAGCAGTTGCCACAGCGGTTTGCCGGCCCGGCGGGCGGCGAGGTCCCAGACGGCGTTGACGACGGCCCCGACCGCCATGTGCATCACGCCCTTCTCGGGGCCGAGCCAGCGCAGCTGGCTGTCGCCGATCAGGTCCCGGAAGAGCGAGCCCGGGTCGGCGCACAGCCCGGCCACGTCCCGGCCGAGCACATGGTCGCGCAGCGCGTCGATCGCGGCGACCTGGACGTCGTTGCCCCGCCCGATGGTGAAGACGAATCCGTGTCCCTCGATCCCGTCGGCGGCGTCGGTGCGCAGCACGACGTAGGCCGCCGAGTAGTCGGGGTCCGGGTTCATCGCGTCGGAGCCGTCCAGCTCGCGCGAGGTGGGGAAGCGGATGTCGTGGGTGTCGACCGCGGTGACGCGGGCGGGGGCCTGGGACACTGAAGTCCTTTCGGTCGTCGGATTCGTGACGGTCCGTCGTCTGCGGCAGGCGTCAGTCCTGGGCGCGGCCCGTCGTCACCCGGGCGATCATGAGGGCGACGAGGATGATGCCGCCGTAGATGGCCTGGATCCAGAACGAGGGGACCTGGGCGAGCGTGAGCAGGTTCTGTACGACGCCCAGCAGCAGGACGCCGGTCAGGGCGCCGAACATGGTGCCCTTGCCGCCGTCCAGGCTGATGCCGCCGATCACCGCGGCCGCGAACACGGTGAAGATCATGTTCTGGCCCTGGTTGGCACTGATCGCGCCGACGTAACCGGTCTGGAGCAGGCCGCCGATCGAGGCGAGGACACCGGCGACGACGTACACGCCGAGCATGACGCGGTCCACGCGGACGCCGGCTGCGCGGGCGGCGTCCGCGTTGCCGCCGATCGCGTAGAGGGCGCGGCCGGTGCGGTGGTACTTGAGCAGGAACCCGGTGACGGCGAAGGCGACCGCGGCGAGCCACACGGACAGCGGGACGTTGAGGAAGGTGGTGGTGGCGAGCGAGTAGAAGCTGTCGGGCATGCCGAACAGGGTCTTGCCCTTGGTGGCGCCGACGAGCAGGCCGCGCAGCACGATGAGCATCGCGAGGGTGACGATGAAGGCGTTGAGCCGGAGCTTGACGACGAGGACGCCGTTGAAGGCGCCGATGGCCGCGCCGACCACGGGGATCGCGAGGAGGGCGAGCGCGGTCGGCCACGCGGTGCCCCAGCCGGACTGGGCGGCGGGCAGCACCAGCAGGGCGCCGACGGCCGGGGCGATGCCGACCACGGACTCCAGCGACAGGTCGAACTTGCCGGTGATCAGGACGAGCGACTCGGCGAGCACGACCATCGCGAGCGCGGCGGAGGCGCCGAGGACGGAGATCAGGTTGCGCTCGGTCAGGAAGGAGTCGTTGACCATGGCGCCGAGCACCATGAGCAGCAACAGCGCGGGGACGAGAGCGAGTTCGCGGGCCCGGCGCAGCAGCACGGTGCGGGCCGACCGCGCGTCCGGGGTCTTGGTCGGCGCGAGCGGCGGGGCCGCCCGGGTCTCAGCCATGGTCAACTCCTTCGATGGAGGCGATCAGCTCGTGGTCGCGCCAGCCGGCCCGGTGCTCGGCGACGACCCGGCCGTGGAAGAGGACGAGGACGCGGTCGCAGCGGCGCAGGTCGTCGAGTTCGTCGGAGACGACGAGGACGGCGGTGCCGTCGTCACGGGCGTCGTCCATGCGCGCGAGCAGCGACTCCTTGGACTTCACGTCGACGCCGGCGGTGGGGTTGATCAGGACCAGCAGGCGGGGGTCGCAGGCGAGGGCGCGGGCCATGACGACCTTCTGCGCGTTGCCGCCGGACAGGTCGGACACGGGCTGGTCGGGACCCTCGGTGTGGATGTCGAGGCGGTCGATCAGGCCGGCGGCGAAGCGGCGCCGCCGGTCGGTGGCGACGAACCCGGCCCGGCCGAGCCGGTCCAGCACGCTGAGCGTGGCGTTGTCGCCGATGCTCATGCCGGACACCAGTCCCTGTTCGTGCCGGTCGCGCGGGACGCAGCCGATCCCGGCCCGCAGGGCCGCCCGTACGTCGCCGAACGGCAGCCGCTCGCCGTCCAGTCGGGCGGTGCCGCCGGTCGGGGTGTGCAACCCGGCGAAGGATTCGGCCAGTTCGGTCTTGCCGCTGCCGCTGGAGCCTGCGAGTCCGACGACCTCGCCGCGCCGCACGGTGAGGTCGACGTCGTCGTACGCCGGTGAGGAAAGTCCGCTCGCCTCCAGCAGGACCGGGGCGTTCTCCCCGGCCCGCCGCCGCGGTACGGCCTGTTCGGCGACGGACTCCCCCGCCATGGCCTCCACCAGGGCCGCCTTCGGCAGGTCGGCGACCGGGGCGGTGGTGATCCACCGGGCGTCGCGCAGCACGGTGACGGTCTGGCAGACCTCGTACACCTCCTGGAGGTGGTGCGAGATGAACAGGAAGGTGACGCCGGAGTCCTGGAGGGAGCGCATGCGGGTGAAGAGCCGCTCGATCTCCCGGTTGTCGAGCTGGGCGGTGGGCTCGTCCAGCACGATGAACCGGGCGCCGAGGCTCAACGCCCGTGCGATCTCGACCATTTGACGGTCCTCGACCCGGAGGTCGGCGGTGCGGGCCTCCGGGTCGACGTGCACGTCCCAGGTGCCGAGCAGCTCGGCGGCCTCGCGGCGCAGCCGGCGCCAGCTGATGAGACCGCGGCCGGTGGGCTGCCGGTTGAGGAACAGGTTCTCGGCGACGGTCAGTTCCGGGACGACCGTCGGCTTCTGGTAGACGCAGGCGACCCTGCGGCGCCAGGCGTCCCGGTCGGCGAGGGCGGGCGCGGGCGAGCCGTCGAAGCGGACGGTGCCCTCGTCCGGGGCCTGGAGTCCGGTGAGGACGCCCACCAGGGTGGACTTGCCGGCACCGTTGCGGCCGACGAGGGCGTGGGACTCGCCGGCCACGACGGTGAGGCGGCCGTCGGCGAGGGCGACGGTGGGGCCGTACCGTTTGACGATGCCCTCTGCTTGCATCAATGGCGTGGTCATTCGACGGTGTTGCCCCACAGCGCGGGGTCGTCGACGTTCGCCTTGGTGACCAGCGGCGCGGGCAGTTGGTCCTCCAGGATGCCGCTGGGCAGTCTGACGATCGTGGAGCCGTGGTCGGTGGGTCCGGGCTGGAACGCCTTCCCGGCCATGGCCGCCTTGATGTAGTACAGGCCGTAACGGGCGTAGGCGTCGGCGGGCTGGGAGACCGTGGCGTCGATCTGGCCCTTGCGGATGGCGTCGAACTCCTGCGGGATGCCGTCGTTGGAGACGATGGTGATGTGGCCCTGCTGCCCGGCCGTCCTGAGCATGTTCTTGGACTTCAGGGTCTGCAGGGTCGGCGCGAGGTAGACGCCGCCGGCCTGGAGGTAGATGCCCTTGATGTCGGGGTTGGCGTTCAGCAGGGTGTCGAGCTTGGCGGCGGCGGTGTCGGACTCCCACTTGGCGGGGATCTCCAGCACCTTGAGCTTCGGGTACTTCTTCCGCACGCAGGTCCGGAAGGCCTCGGAGCGGTCGCGGCCGTTGACCGAGGCGAGGTCGCCCATGATCTGCACGACCTTGCCGCCGCTCACATGCTGTCCGAGGTAGTCGCAGGCCTTCGTGCCGTAGGCGACGTTGTCGGCGCGCACCACCATGGCGACCTTGCCCTTGTCGGGCGCGACGTCCACGGCGACCACGGGGACGCCTCTGCGCTCGGCCTGGTCGAGCCCGGCCTGGACGGCGGCGCTGTCCAGCGGGGCGACCACCAACCCCTTGACGCCCTGGGTGAGTTCGTTGTCGATGTCGGTGATCTGCTGCGAGGGGTCGCTGTTGGAGTTGACGGTCTTCAGCACCTGGACGCCCTCGGACTTCGCCATCTTGGGCACGTAGTCGTTGTACGACTGCCAGAACGGCGAGGTCAGCAGCGGCAGGATCACCCCGACCTTGCCGGTGCCCCCGCCGCCCCCGCCGCCCGCGCCGGCCGCGCCGGCCGTGTCCTTGGTGCTGCCGCAGGCGGCGAGCATGAGCGAGGCGCCGGCGGCCAGGGCCGCCACGCCGATGATCCGTGACCGCTTGCGCTTCCTCACTGTGCTGGCGGGCATCTCGCGGCTCCTCGTTGAGGGTGTTCGAGCAGACGCCGCATACTTATCAGACCAATGAGCCGAGTCAACACCCTCGTGCACGGATAATTCGAGGATTTCGGCCGTAGTGGTCGGACCACTCGGCTGGTTAGACTGCGGCACACCGGGGGGAAGGAGGAGCGACGTGGACGCGGAAGAAGTGCCGCAGAAGGGCACGGTGACCCAGCGCGCCATCGAGGAGATCAAGGCGATGATCGCCGAGGGCCGGCTGGAGCCGGGCCAGCGGCTGCCCACGGAGCGGGACCTCGCGGCCCGGCTGGGGATCTCGCGCAGCTCGATGCGGGAGGCGATCCGCGCGCTGACGGTGCTGGGCGTCCTGGAGGCCCGGCACGGCTCCGGCATCTACGTCACCGCGCTGGAGGCCGGCGATCTGCTGGAGACCTTCGGGGTGGTCGCCGACCTGTCCCGGGGGCCGCGGCTGGTGGAGCTGCTGGAGGTGCGGCGGATCCTGGAGTCGACGGCGACGGCACTCGCGGCCGCGCGCATCACCGACAGCCAACTCACGGCAGTCGAGGAGCACTTGACGGCGATGAACGCCACCGACGACCCCGAGGAGATCCTCGCCCACGACCTCGCCTTCCACCGCGAGATCGCCGCGGCGGCGGGCAACGAGACGATGGCCGCGATCCTGGAGGGGCTGTCGTCGCGCACCTTCCGGGCCCGGGTGTGGCGGGGCTACCAGGAGGAGGGCGCGTTCGCGCGCACCCGGCGCGAGCATGCCGCCATCCACCGGGCCCTCGCCGCCCGGGACCCGGAGGCGGCGAGGGCCGCCGCGGCGGCCCACGTCGGCGAGGTGGAGGAGTGGCTGCGGGCCCAGCTCGGGAGCTGAGCGCTCCGCTGGAAGTACCGCGATGGGCCGTCGTTCGTCTGCGGCGCCGTCGTGGCCGGTCGCGCCCACGCGGCGGAGCCGCATGTTGATGGAGCCCCGGGCCCCTCGGGGCACGGTCGAACCGCAGCGGACTTCGCCGACCCCGCTGAGGAGCCGATCACGACCTGCGGAGCCGGAGCGTCACCAGTTCGAACGGCCGCAGCCGTACGGTGACGCGCGCGCCCTCGCGTGTCGGCGGCTCGCTGTCGCCGAGCGGCCGTTCCAGCAGGTCCGTCACGGTCACGTCCGCCACCTCGAAGCCCGCCGTGAGCGTGGCGCGGGCCCGGCCTCCGTGCGCCTCGTGGAAGCGGACCACCACATCGCCGCTGCCGTCGTCGGCCAGCTTCACGGCCGTGACGACCACGGCGTCGTCGTCGACCGTGACCAGCGGAGCGACCGCGTGCGCGCCGGTGATCCTCCGCTCCGGGAGGTTGAGCCGCCAGCCCTCGCGGACCGCGTCCCCGATCCCCGCGCCGGGCACGAGTGCGTGCCGGAAGCGGTGGACGCCCTGGTCGGTCTCGGGGTCGGGGAAACGCGGGGCGCGCAGGAGAGAGACGCGCACCGTGGTCGTCGTACCCCGGTCGCCGTCGGTGCGTACCGTGCGGGTCACGTCGTGGCCGTACGTCGAGTCGTTGACGACGGCGACGCCCCAGCCGGGTTCCGCCAGGTGGACGAAGCGGTGGTTGCACGCCTCGAACTTGGCGGCCTCCCAGGAGGTGTTGGTGTGGGTCGGCCGGTACACGTGGCCGAACTGGGTCTCCGACGCGTACCGTTCGGCGTGCAGGTCGAGCGGGAACGCCAGTTTGAGGAACTTCTCGGTCTCGTGCCAGTCGACCTCGGTGTCGATCACCAGCCGCCGCTCACCGGGCGGCAGGGACAGCACCTGGGTGACGCGGGAGGCACCGAAGGCGCGGGTGACCCGCACCGATACGCCGCCGTCGGCGGGCTGGACCGACTCCGCGTCCGTGAGGTCCGTGACGGTGTTCCGGTAGAACTCGTCCACGTCCCAGGCGTCCCACATGTTCGGGAAGTCCGGGTGCAGCTGGAGGAGGCCCGCGGCCCGGCCGGGGGCGACGGTCTCACGGTCGGCCTGGATGTCGTACGCGGACACGACGAGGCCGCGGGCGTCGATCTCGACGCGGAGCAGGCCGTTGTGCAGGACGTGTCCGCCTCCGGTGCGGGGCGACAGCGTCGTACACGTCGTGCCCTGCGGCAGGCCGGCCGCCCCGGCACCTCCGGCGGGCACGCCCTTGTGGCCGTGCGGCGCCGAGTTGAAGAGCAGCTCCGCGGTCCCCTCCCCCGCCAGGGCCCGCTGGGCCGCGTCGATGACGCCGTTCAGCTCCCCGGCGATCCGGCCGTACGTCGCCCGGGCCTCCCGGTGCACCCAGGCGATGGACGAGCCGGGCAGGATGTCGTGGAACTGGTGCAGCAGGACCGTCTTCCAGATGCGGTCCAACTCCTCGTAGGGATAGGGGAATCCGGTGCGGACGGCGGCCGTCGCCGCCCACAGCTCCGCCTCGCGCAGCAGGTGCTCGCTGCGCCGGTTGCCCTGCTTGGTCTGGGCCTGGCTGGTGAGGGTCGCGCGGTGCAGTTCGAGGTACAGCTCGCCGACCCAGACGGGCGGCTCGGGGTACTCGGCCTCGGCCTTCTCGAAGAAGGCACGGGGTGTCTCCCATGCGACGGTCGCGGAGCCTTCCAGGTCGCGCAGCCGGGCCGCCTTGGCGATCATCTCGCGGGTCGTGCCGCCGCCTCCGTCGCCCCAGCCGGTGGGTGCGAGGGAGTGCCGGGCGCGACCCTTGTCCTTGAAGTTCCGTGCCGCGTGGGCGATCTCGCCGCCCTTCATGGAGCAGTTGTAGGTGTCGACGGGCGGGAAGTGGGTGAAGATCCGGGTGCCGTCGATGCCCTCCCACTGGAAGGTGTGGTGCGGGAACGTGTTCGTCTGTGACCAGGAGATCTTCTGTGTCAACAGCCACTTGGAGCCGGCCGCCCTGATGATCTGCGGCAGGCCGGCGGCGAAGCCGAAGGTGTCGGGCAGCCAGGCCTCCTCGTTCTCGATGCCGAACTCGTCGAGGAAGAACCGCTTGCCGTGCACGAACTGACGGGCCATCGCCTCCGAGCCGGGCATGTTGGTGTCCGACTCCACCCACATCCCGCCGGCCGGCACGAACCGCCCGCCGGCCACGGCCTTCTTCACCCGCGCCCACACCTCGGGCCGGTGCTCCTTCACCCACGCCCACTGCTGCGCCTGGGACATGGCGAACACGAAGTCCGGCTCGTCCTCGATCAGCGCGGTCATGTTGGACGTCGTACGGGCCACCTTGCGGACCGTCTCGCGCAGCGGCCACAGCCACGCCGAGTCGATGTGCGCGTGCCCGACGGCGCTGATCCGGTGCGCGGACGGCACGGCGGGTGCCGCGAGGACTCCGGTGAGCTGCTGCCGGGCCCGGTCCGCGGTGGCGCCCACGTCCTGGAGGTCGACGGCGTCCAGGGCCCGCTCGACGGCGCGCACGATGTCGTACCGGCGCGCGGAGTCCGCCGGCAGCTCCGCCATCAGCTCGCCGAGCACCTCCAGGTCCATGACCAGCTGCCACACGGCCTCGTCGAAGACGGCGAGGTCCATGCGGGTGAGCGTGTACTGGGGCTCGCTGCCGGCGGTCTCCTTGTCGCCGAGCCGGGTCGGCAGGAAGGGGTGGTAGTCGAGGACGACGGGGTTGGAGGCGGCCTCGATGTGCAGGACCACCTCCTCCCCGCCCGCCACCGGGGCGCCGATCCGCACCCACTGGTTGCGCGGGTTGAGGCCCTTCACCGGGGTGCCGTCGGGCCGGTGGACCAGGCCCTCGCACTGGAAGCCGGGCATGTTCTCGTCGAAGCCGAGGTCGAGCAGGGCCTCGACGGTCCGCCCGGCCCACGCCTCGGGCACGGTCCCGGTCACCCGGAACCAACTCGTGCCCCATGGAGCACCCCACCGCGCGCCCACCTCGATCGGCCCGGGCTCGGCGGCGAGTCCCTCCTCGACCGGTACGGGTTCGCCGGGGGCGTGCCACACCGCGACCTGCAGCGGGATGGAATCGGGGTACACGGCGGGACGGATGCGCTCGTCGAGGACACGCCTGAGGCGGGCTTCCACCAGCGTGCGGTCGTCATGCATACGGGCTGCTCCCTGCGGGGTTCCGGGTGCGGTTTCCGGGTGGGTTGCCAGGGGTGGGTCACGGTCACGGGTTCGAGTCGTCGTACGGCTCCCCCATGGTGGGGAGTACCTGGTCGGGAGTGACGACGTCGGTGATGCCGCGCGCGGCGAGGTGGTCCTCGTCGTCCGCGCGGGTGTCCAGGACGGTGCTGGGGCGGGCGCCGTCGGCGACGAGCCGGAAGAAGGCGTCGAAGACGGGGCCGCCGGGGGCGCAGTGGGAGCGCAGGGCCGGATCGCCGGGGACGACGAGGGCGGTGGTGCGCGGCGCGGGGGCCCGGCCGGCGTCGCGCGCGGCGTCGGCCAGCACGCGGGCGATGTCCTTGGGCGCGCGGCCGTCCGTGAACAGGCCGAGTCCGTATTCGAGTTCGGGGAAATCGGCGAGGTCGCGCGAGACGTCGTACGCGCACCACCAGGTGATGCCCCACAGGTCGGGGCAGTCGAGGGCGTGGGCGATGGTGGCCTCGGCGAAGGCGGCGGCGTGCTCGGGGGGCACGAGCGGTGCGGGTGCGCCGACCTCCTGGAGCCACACCGGCCGGTGCGGCGCCTCGGCCCAGGCCTTGCTCAGCTCGACCAGGTAGGCGGCGTGGTGCTCGCTGGGCACGGAGCTACGGCCGTGGCGCTGGGCGGTGCCGTTGAACACCCAGGAGTGCACGGCCGTGACGTCGCCGAGGCGGGCCGAGTGGCCGGGGGTGAAGGGCTGGTCGTCCTGGTACCAGGCGGCGTCGTAGGACGCGTGCAGATGGAGCCGGTCCGGGGCGCCCTCGGCGCAGGCGGCCAGCATCTGCACGAGCCAGCGCCCGGCCTCGTCCGCCGTGATGCGGTCGGGGTCGGGGTGGGGGCCGGCGGCGAACTGGTTGACCTCGTTGCCGACGGTCATGCCGAGGAAGCCCGGGCGGTCGGCGAGGGCCGCGGCGAGGGTGCGCAGATAGGCGGCCTGGCCGGCCACCACGTCCGGGTCGGTGAAGAGGTTGCGCCGGTGCCAGGTGCGGGTCCAGGCCGGCAGGAAGTCGAAGCTGCTCACGTGCCCTTGCAGACCGTCCACGTTGACGTCCAGGCCGCGTTCGGCGGCCGCGTCGACGAGGGCCACGAGCTGTTCGACGGCGCGGGGGCGGATCAGGGTGCGGTTGGGCTGGAAGTACGGCCACAGCGGGAAGACGCGGATGTGGTCGAGGCCCAGCGCGGCGATGGCGTCGAGGTCGGCGCGCACGGAGTCGAGGTCGAAGTCGAGCCAGTGGTGGAACCACCCTTCGCTCGGGGTGTAGTTGACGCCGAAGCGGACGGCAGGAGGCATGGAGATCCTTGTGGCATACGGGTGTTCAGCCCTTGACGGCGCCCTCGCCGACGCCGCGGAAGAAGTACCGCTGGAGGCAGGCGAAGAGGGCGATGAGCGGGGCCACGGCGATCACGGTGCCGGCGGCGACGAGGCGTTCGTCGTTGGCGAAGGTGCCGTGCAGATAGTTGAGGCCGATGGTGAGGGTGAACTTGGAGGGGTCGCTGAGGACGATCAGCGGCCACAGGAAGTCGTCCCAGGCGCCCATGAAGGCGAAGATCGCGACGACGGCGAGCGTCCCCTTCACCGCGGGCAGCGCGACGCGCAGGAACCGCTGCCACACGTCGGCGCCGTCGACGTAGGCCGCCTCCTCGATCTCGTAGGGAAGATTACGGAACGCGCCCCGCATCAGCAGGACGTTCATGGCGCCGATCGCGCCGGGCAGGACGACGCCGATGAGCGTGTTGTTCAGGCCGAGTTCGCGCATGGTGGTGAACTGGGCGATGACGATGCCCTCGACGGGCACGAGCATGGCCAGCACGAACACGAGCGTGGTCACGCGCCGGCCGCGGAAGCGCAGCCGGGCCAGGGTGTATCCGGCGAGGGCCGAACCGACGCAGTTGGTCACGACGTTGGCGGCCGCGACCTTCAGGGAGTTCAGGGCGTAGTCCCAGACGGGGACGGTGTCGGCGACCCGCGTGTAGTTGTGCAGGGTGGGGTGGGCCGGCAGGAAGCTCGGCGGGGAGCTGTAGATGTCCTCGGTGGTGCCCTTGAGGGAGGTGGACAGCTGCCACAGGAACGGGCCGACGGTCAGGGCGAGGACGGCGAGCAACAGCAGGTAGCGCAGGGTCAGTTCGCCGACGCGGATCCGGCGGCCGTGCTCGTCGGTGACGCGCGGCGGCCTGCTCCGCGAGGCGACGGGCCGCTCGGGCCGTGCCTTCTCCAGGACGCTCACGCCTCCTCCCTGCGGTCGGCACGCAGCACGAGCAGCATGAGCGCGACGGTGACGACGAAGACGACGACGGAGAGGGCGGAGGCGTAGCCGACGCGGCCGGTCAGGCCGGTGCCGGTGCGCTGGACCAGCATGACGAGGGTGGTGTCCTCGCCGGCCGGGCCGCCGTCGGGGCCCGCCATCAGGTACACCTCGGAGAACACCTTGAACGCGGCGACCGAGGAGAGCGCGGCGACCAGCACCATGGTGGAGCGCACGGCGGGGACGGTGACCGTGAGGAAGCGGCGCACCGGTCCCGCTCCGTCCACGGCGGCGGCCTCGTGCAGCTCGCGGGGCACGTCGGCGAGCGCCGCCAGATAAATGATCATGTAGTAGCCGAGGCCCTTCCACACCGTGACGGCCATCGCGCTCAGCAGGAGCAGCCACTGGTCGCTGAGGAAGCCGACCCGGCCGATCCCGACGGTCTCCAGCAGCGAGTTGACCAGTCCGCGTTCGTCCAGCAGCCATACCCAGACCAGCCCGACGACCACCATCGAGGCGACGACCGGGGTGTAGAAGGCGGAGCGGAAGAAGGTGATGCCGGGGATGTTCTTCTGCACCAGCAGGGCGAGCAGCAGCGGCAGGACGACCAGGGCGGGTACGACGCCGAGGACGTAGAGCGTGCTGTTGCGCAGGCCGGTCCAGAACATGTCGTCGTGGAGCAGCTCGCGGAAGTTGGCGAGGCCCACGAAACGGCCCGGGAGCAGGGTGCGGCGGTCGGTGAAGGAGTTCACCAGGGTGGAGGCGAACGGGTAGAGCACGAACGCGCCGGTGACGAGCAGCCCGGGGGCCGCGAACAGCCAGGGGCTGACCGGAAGTTGTCGCCGGATCCTGGTCCCGGCCGGCGCGCGGCCCGTGACGCGGACGGGGGTGGCGGCCATGGCGGGTCAGCCCTGCTGGAGCAGCCGGTCGGCGGCCCTGACAGCGTTGTCGAGTGCTTCCCCGGGGCTCTCCTTGCCCTGGAGCGCCTTGGCGACCTCGTTGCGCAGAGCGGTCTTCATCTGGTCGCTGAACAGCACGGGGGTGTAGTTCACCGCGCTCTTCAGGGACGTGGCCGCGGCGATGCGCACCCGGGTCTCGTCGGTGCCGTCCTCCTTGGTGAAGTACGGGTCGTTCAGGGAGCCGGCGGTGCTGGGGAAGATGGCGACCTTCTTCGCGAAGGACATCTGGTTCCGCGCGTCGGTGACGAAGTGGGCGAAGGCGACGGCGGCCGGGGTGTGCCTGGTGCGGGAGTTGACCATCACGCCCATCACGTACATGTTGACGTGCCCGGTGCTGGTGATCTGGTCGGTGATGCCGATGTTCTGGTAGAGGCCGGGCGCGTTCTTCTTGAAGTTGTCCAGGTCGAGGGCGCTGCCGGGGTTCATGGCGACGGCACCGGTGAGGAACTTCTTGCCGGAGGACTCGGGGGTTGCGGTCAGCGCCTGCGGCTCGAGGGCCCTCGCGTCGTACAACTCCTTGTATTTGCCGAGGAGTTCGACACCCTTGGCGTCGTTGAAGGCGAACGCGGTGCCCTGCCGGTTCATCAGCGGGACGCCGTAGCGGCCGAAGTCCTCGATGGTGGGCACATTGGCGAGGGTGGCGACCTTGCCACCGCTCTTCCTCGCCATCTGGAGGGCGTCGGCGAAGAGTTCGCCGTACGTCCTCGGCGGCCGGCCGGGGTTCAGTCCGGCCTGGGAGAACAGGGACTTGTTGTAGAAGAGCGGGCCGGTGTTCAGGTACCAGGGGAAGGCGTACGTGCCGCTCATGCCCGGGATCCGGTGGCTGGCCCACGCCCCGGCCAGATACTCGGACCTGTACGTCGCCGCGGCCTTGTCGAGGTCCATGGCGAGCCCGGCCCTGGCGAGCGGGGCGACCAGGTCCGGGGAGACGTTGACGACGTCGGGCAGGGTGCCGCCGGCGGCGTCGGCGCTGAGTTTGTCGGCGTAGCCCTCGGCGGGCTGGTCGATCCACTTCACGTGCGTGCCCGGGTACTTCTTCTCGAAGTCGGCGATCAGGCCCTGGAAGTACGGCGTGAAGTTGGCGCGCAGGTTCCAGGTCTCGAAGGTGATGTTCCCCTCGACCTTTCCGGAGGCGTCGGTGGAGCCGCCGCCCCCGCCGCCCGAACCGCAGGCGCTCAGCGGCAGGACGAGGGCGGCGGCAGCGGCGAACAGGGCTCTGCGGGGCATGGGCACGGTGACACGGCTCCCTTGCTGTGTCGGGCTGTTGGCGGCGTGAGAGACCATGCACGGGCCGTTCGGAGAAAGTCAATGCAGTCATCCGAACTAAAGAAATCCACGCTTCATTAGTGCAGGTCGGAGGAGTTCCGCCGCAAGCTTGCCGTAGTTCGCTAATGCGCTTTAGGGTCTTGACACTCAAGCGCATTAGCCAAATCGCCCGGGAGGGAGGGGAAACGTGCCGCCGACCAGACGGTCACCCGCACGCCGGCCCACGATGAAGGACATCGCCCGGCGGGCCGGGGTCTCCGAGAGCGCCGTCTCCTTCGCGCTGAACGACCGCCCCGGCGTCTCCGAGGCCACCCGGGCCCGGGTCCGCCGGGTCGCCGAGCAGCTGGGGTGGCGGCCCAGCACGGCCGCCCGCGCGCTGTCCGGCGAGGGCGCGGCGACGGTCGGCTTCGTCCTGGCCCGCCCCGCGCACACCCTGGGCGTCGACTCGTTCTTCCTCCAGCTCGTCTCCGGCATCCAGGAGGTGCTCGCCGAACGCCATCTGGGCCTGCTGTTCCAGGTGGCCGAGGACGTGGCCGACGAGTGCGCGGTCTACCGGCGCTGGTGGGCGGAGCACCGGGTGGACGGCGTGCTGGTGGTCGACCCGCGCGCCACGGACCCGCGCCCCGCCCTGCTGGACGAACTGGGCCTGCCCGGCGTGGTGATCGGCGGGGAGCCCGACGGGTGCCACCCGGGGTTGTCCACGGTCTGGGCGGACGACGCGGGCGCGATGGCCTCCGTGGTGGACGAGCTGACGGCGCTCGGCCACCGCCGGATCGTGCACATCGCCGGCCTGCCGGACCTGGCGCACACCCAGCGCCGTACCGCCACGCTGCGCGCGGAGGCGGAGCGGCGGGGCCTGGGCGAGGTCCGGTCGGTGAGCACCGACTACTCCGACACGCAGGGCGCGGCCGTGACCCGCCGGGTGCTCGGCGCCTGCCCCGCCCCCACGGCGCTGATCTACGACAACGACGTGATGGCCGTGGCGGGCCTCGCGGCGGCGGCCGACCTGGGCTTTCGCGTCCCTCAGGACGTGTCGGTGGTCTCCTGGGAGGACTCGGCCCTGTGCCGCATGGTCACACCCCGGCTGTCCGCCCTGTCCCGCGACAGCGCCGAGTTCGGCCGCACGGCCGCCCGCGAGCTGCTGGCCCTGCTGGACGGCGGCGCGGCCCGCTCGGCGGGGGTGCCGGTGCCGAGGCTGACGGGGCGGGGCAGTACGGGGGCGGCGGCGCGGGGCGCGGCGGGCCGGTCAGGTACGTGACCGGTACAGCCCGAACTCCGCGATCCGTACGGCCGACCGCGCCGCCGTGACCCGGCGCGGCGAACAGCGCCGGCAGCGGCCGGTGCGGTCTCTGCCGGGCCTCAGCCATGCCACTCCACCTTGAACACCCACGCGTACCGCCCCGCCCTCCGGGCCGCCTCCGGCACGTCGACCACCAGCGACCCGCCGGTGACGGTCCAGGTCAGGGGCCGGTCGTGGCCGAGCATGGTCACCTTGTCGCCGGGCTGGACGGGCACCGGTGCCTCGACGGTCAGCCTGGCGCCGGGCTCGGCGAGGGAGTGGATGTAGAAGGCCTCGTCCGGGCGGACCGTGAAGCGCAGGTCGTCGCCGAGCTGGGCCGTGCGCGACCAGTACGTGGTGTCGTACACCGCCTCCCCGTTCACCTTCAGCCACTGTCCGGTCTCGCGCAGCCGGGTCTGCATGATCTCGGGGATGGTGCCGTCCGCGCGCGGGCCGATGTCGAGGAGGAAGTTGCCGTTCTTGGAGACGATGTCGACCAGGGTGTGCACGACCTCCTCGGCGGTCATGTACGCGGAGTCGGGCGTGGCCCGGTTGTAGCCGTAGCTGAAGGGGTCCAGGCCACGGCTGGCCTCCCACTTGGCGACGACGGTGTCGGCGTACGTCGTGTACTCGGGGGTCGTGAAGTCGTGGAAGGCGATGCCCGAGCGGTTGTTGACGGTCACGTCGACCGGACGGGCCCGGTTCTTGGCGTGGTTGAAGTACTCGGCGAGGACGTGCAGGCTGTCGTTGGCGCCGCCGATGTCGCACCAGATGATCTCGGGGTCGTACCCGTGGATCAGCTCCAGCAGCTGCGGGGCCTGGTAGTCGTGCACGTAGTCCTTGCCCGCGGTGTATCCGGTGTACGGCACCGGGGCGAGCGTGTAGGGGTTGCGCGGGGCGTGGCCCATCCAGGGGTTGTCGGGGTTGAACCATTCGGGCATCGAGAAGTACAGGCCCCGGTGCAGCTCGGGGGCGTAGCGGCGGCTCGCCTCGAAGAGCTCCCCGACCAGGTCCCGCTTCGGGCCCGCCTTCACGGCGTTGCGGTCCGAGACCCTGGTGTCCCACAGGGCGAAGCCCTCGTGGTGCTTGGAGGTCAGCACGTGGTACTGGGCGCCGGCGTCGCGGAAGAGCTCCACCCAGGCGCGCGGGTCGAACTTCTCGGCGGTGAAGCGGGGGATGAAGTCGTCGTAGGCGAAGTCCTCGCCGTAGGTGTCCCGGTGGTGGGCGTACACGGCGTCGGCCGGGTCCTGCATGTGGTCCCAGTACCACTCGGCGTACTCCTTGCCGACCGGCGACCAGGCGGGCACGGAGTAGACGCCCCAGTGGATGAAGATGCCGAACTTGGCGCCCTGGAACCAGTACGGCGCCCGGTGGGCGGCGAGCGAGGCCTCGGTGGGGGCGTAGTCGGCGGTGCCGAGCGTCAACGAGGCCTTGCTCGTGGCCACTTGGGTGCCCCGGCCGGTGACGGTGACGATGCCGTCCTGCCGGGTGCCCGGCGCCGTGCCCGGTCGGTTGCGGATGCCGATGCGGACCCGGGCCTGTTCGCCGGGGTCGAGGCGGCGCACGCGGGCGGGCTGGACGGTGCGGGCGCCGGGTACGTCGACGGCCACCGAGACGCCGTCGGCGGCGAGGACGGCGACGGTGCCCGCGTTGACGACGGTCGCCTCGACGCTCTGCGCGCCGGAGGGTTCGAGGAGGGAGGGCGTGGAGTGCGGCCCGCGCAGGGCCAACGCCCGCCCGTCGGCGACCGGTTGGAGGGTGAGGGCGAAGACGTGCAGGGAGGTCTGGTTCGCCTCGGCGGCGTGGGTGACGGGCAGGGTGACCGCGATCGCCTCGCGGCGGGGATCGAGCCATACCTCCGACACGCCGATGCCGACAGCGTGCTCGTCCTTGCCGCCGTCCGGCCGGTAGCGGTACGGCGCCGACAGCGGGCCGCCCGTCGCGTACCAGTCGGCGCCGCCGAGGCCTGCGGTGGTGGTCGTGCCGTCGGCGTAGTGCACGGTGGCCGTTCCGGAGGCGTCGCCGTAGCTGGCGGCGGCGAGGAAGAAGGCCGACAGGTAGCGGCCCCGGGGGAGGGCGAGGCGCTGGCCGAGGGCGACCAGGTTGTTCCTGGTGCCGGCGGCGTGGGCGGGGAAGAGGAAGGGGACGCCGTCGACCTCGACGCGGCCGGCCGGGAGTTCCTCGCCGGGGAAGGTGTAGCCGGATCCGTCGAAGTCGCCGCCGCGCGCGGAGGCGGTGCCGATGCCGTCGTTGTCGTAGCGGGCGTCCAGCGGGACGGGCACCGGGGCGGGGACCGCGGCCCAGGGACCCGGGCGTCCGGCGGCGCTCGCGGGGGTGACGGCGGTGGCCGTGGCGGCGGGCGGGAGGGCGGTCGCGGCCGCCGCTCGCGCGGCGGTGGCGAGGACCGTTCGTCTGGGATACGTGCTCATGAGCGGCTCCCATACACTTCCGATTCATCGGACGTCTGATGATTGTGTGGGCGTCACGGGACTGTCAACGGGCCTGCGGTGCACAGATTTTGAGCCATTGATCGGATGAAAGATCAGCCCCTCGACGTGCCCCGCCCGACCGTGCACAGTTCTTCCTGCACGCTCGATTCATACCGACGAGTAGCCAGGGAGTGCCCGTGACCGAGTGGGTCGGCCGGACCGCCGCGGACATCGCCGCCGCCGTACGCGCGAAGGAGGTCACGCCCCGCGAGGTGGTGGCGGAGCACCTCGCACGCATCGAGCGGCTCGACGGGCGGATCGGGGCGTTCCGCACGGTGCGGGCCGAGGCGGCGCTCGCCGAGGCCGACACCGTCGGCTCACGGGCCGATCTGGCCGAACTGCCCCTCGCGGGCGTGCCGTTGGCCGTGAAGGACAACCTGGCGGTGCGCGGCGAGTCGCACCGCGACGGCTCGGCCGCGACGGACGACACCCCGGCCGCCGAGGATCACGTCACGGTGGCACGGCTGCGCGCGGCCGGGGCGGTGGTGGTGGGTCTGACGAACGTGCCCGAGCTGTGTGTCTTCGGCACGACGGAGGGTGTGTTCGGCACCAGCCGCAATCCGTGGGACCTCTCCCGCACGGCGGGCGGCTCCTCCGGCGGCAGCGCGGCCGCCGTGGCCGCCGGGCTGGTGCCGCTCGCGCTCGGCAACGACGGCATGGGCTCGCTGCGCATCCCCGCGGCGAACTGCGGTCTGGTCACACTGAAGCCGGGGCACGGGGTGGTGCCGGCCGGGATCGGCAACGGCGACTGGTTCGGCATGTCGGAGAACGGCCCGCTGGCCACGACGGTCGAGGATCTGCGGCTGATGCTGGACGTCCTCGCGGACGGCGCCCTGCCCCTGACCCGGGAGCCGGGGTCACTGCGGGTCGCGGTGTCCCTGCGCAGTCCGCTGCCCGGGGTGGTCGTGCACCGGTCCTTCACGAGCGCGGTCCGCGAGGCGGCCGGGGCGCTGGCGCGGGGCGGGCACCAGGTGCGGCGGGCCGATCCGCCGTATCCGCCGTCCCTCGGCGCGACCGCGATACGGCACTGGACGGCGGGCACGGCCGTGGACGCCGAGGGCCTGGATCCGGCGCGGCTGACCCGGCGGACCCGGGTGCACGCCGCGCTGGGCCGGCGGTTCGTCGCCTCCGTGCGAGGCGGCGACGGCCGCGAGCGGCTGCGCGCCCGTATGACCCCGTTCTTCACCGCTCACGACGTGCTGCTCACTCCGGCCCTCGCCCGGCGCTCCCCCGCGGCGGGCCCGTGGCACGAGCGAGGCTGGCTGCGCAACATCGTCGCGAACACGTATACCCCGTTCACCCCGCCCTGGAACCTGACCGGGTGGCCCGCGATGTCGGTCCCGTGCGGCGCCCTGCCCTCGGGCGCCCCCTGTGCCGTCCAGCTCGTCGGACGCCCGGGCTCGGAGGACGTGCTGCTGGGGCTCGCCGCGGAGCTGGAGCGGCGGCGGCCGTGGCGCCGGACGGCGACGGTGGCGGGTTTCTAGCCGGGGCCGCACGGGCGTGCGTGGGCCGGGTCGGCGCCGGCGGCCACGCGCGTGCGTACGGCGATCGGGAGCGGTCCGGCCGGCTCAGTCGACGCTGGGCAGGATGTGCGGCTCGGCGAGGTCTTCCTCGTAGCCCGCGAGGCGGATCGGGGCCGAGCGGGCCCACACGTCGAGGCTGCCGAGTTCTCCGGGGCGCCGGCCCCCGCGCTGCGGGCATTCCTCGGGGCGCTGTTCGCGATTCGTCTTCTCCGGTGTCACCGCGCACTCCTTATGTGTCGGGTCACCCTCGGGGGCCTGCCGCAAAGCCTGCGCTCCGGCGCTCGACACCCGCTCGGGTCTGGATGGAAGGCCAGTTCGGACGCGGTGGCGTCGGTGCGTACGGACGGGTGGGTGTGGGTGGAACCCAGTGCTGCTGTCCGTCCCTTCCAGATTAACCAAATGAGCGGGCTCCCGCTCGATAGGGAGTGCAAACAAGGTGTAACGGCTGTGCTTCGTACAGCTCTCCAACACCCCCCAATATGCCGGTATTTACCACGGCGCGCATCACCGGCCCCGCGCCGCCGTTCACCCACATGGGCTACTTCACGACGCTGCACGGTTCAAGTGCCGTTGGCCGGGGCGCAAGCTCGCCATGATCTGCTGACCTGCGGGCAACGGCTGTCTCGCGGAAGGACTGACGCATGGAGCTGCGCAGCGTCGAGGAGCTGATGGATCTGCTGTACGCCGGCCGGCACCAGCACGCGCTGCGGACCGCGGCGCTGCTGCGCCGCAGCCGCCCCGCCGACAAGGAGCTCCAGGTGGCGGGGCTGGTGCACGGGATCGGGCCGGTGCTGTGCCCGTCCGACGAGGCGGGCCGGGCCCGCGGCGCGGCCGAGGCGGTGCGGGCCCTGCTCGGGGAGCGCGTGTTCCGGCTGGTGCGCGGGGACGCGGGCCCCGCCGCCGAGGACGACGTCCAGCGACTGCGCCTCGCGGACGAGGAGGGCCGGGTGGCGGGGTTCGACGCGGGCGTCCTGGAGGACTGGCGCACCGTACTGGAACTGGTGGCGGCCCGGCACTCCCGGCTCGGCGCCGTCGACTGACGGCCCGGCGGCCGCACCCCTGTCCTCTGACGGCCCGTCATGAGACGGTACGGCGATGACGTCGTGGTACGGACTCAGGGGCAGGGCGGCCGTCGTCACCGGCGGGACACGCGGCATCGGGCGGGCCGTGGCCGAGGGACTCGCGGCCGCCGGGGCGCTGGTGTGCGTGACCGCGCGGGACGCGGCCGGGGTGCGGCGCACGGCCGCCGAGCTGGGCGGGATCGGGCTGGCCGGGGACGTGTCCGCCCCCGGGCACCCGGAGGCGCTGACGGAGCTGGTGCTGCGCGAGTTCGGGCGGCTGGACGTCGTCGTCAACAACGCGGCGACGAATCGGCCGTACGGCCCGCTGATGGACGCCGACCCGGACGCGTGGCGGCAGGCGTTCGCCGTGAACGTCGAGGCACCGCTGCGGCTGGTGCGGTGCGCGTGGCGGGGGTGGATGCGCGCACACGGCGGGGCGGTCGTCAACGTGTGCACCGAGGGCGCCGGTCACGTGGGCCCGAACGTGGGGGCGTACGGCACGACCAAGGCGGCCCTGCTCCATCTCACCGGGCAGCTCGCGGGCGAACTCGCGCCCCGGGTGCGGGTCAACTCCGTCTCCCCCGGGCTGGTGCGCACCGAGATGGCTCGGTTCGTGTGGGCGCCGGGGAAGCCCGGGGAGCCGGGTGAGGAAGAGGTGGCCGCGGGGCTGCCGCTCGGGCGGATCGGGGAGCCTGCGGACGTGGCGCGGGCGGTGCTGTGGCTGGCGTCCGACGCGGCCGAGTGGATCACGGGCGCGGATCTGCTGGTGGACGGCGGGACGCGGGTGCGGGCCGCGTCCACGGCCGCGCCGTACGCGGTGCACCGGCGGCTGCGCGGAGCGCCCGGGGTCTAGGAGGTGTCGGGGCCCGGCCCCCGAAGGGGCCGCGGCCGCGGTCGCACGGGGCGGTCACCACTTGCCGGGTGCGTAGTCCTTCATGAAGACGCCGTACAGGTCCTCGCCCGTCTCGCCGCGCACGATCGGGTCGTAGACGCGGGCGGCGCCGTCGATCAGGTCGAGCGGGGCGTGGAAGCCCTCCTCGGCGAGGCGCAGCTTGTCGTAGTGCGGGCGCTCGTCGGTGATCCAGCCGGTGTCGACGGACGTCATGAGGATGCCGTCGGTGTCGAACATCTCCTGGGCGCTGGTCCGCGTGACCATGTTCATGGCCGCCTTGGCGGCGTTGGTGTTCGGGTGCCCCGCACCCTTGTAGCCCCGGCCGAAGACGCCCTCCATCGCCGAGACGTTGACGACGTAGGCGCGCTTGCTGGCCGCCTTCCTCGCGGCATCGGCCATGGCGGGGCGCAGGGCGCTGATCAGGATGAAGGGCGAGGTGTAGTTGCACAGCTGGGTCTCCAGCAGCTCGACCGGCGAGATCTGGTCGATGGTCTGCACCCAGGTGTTGGTGTCGACGACGTCGGGGACGAGGCCGCCGGCGTCGATGGCGGTGCCCTCGACGTGCCGGGCGATGCTGGCGTTGCCCGCGACCAGGGCGAGGTCGGCGACCTTCTGCGCGTCCAGACCGCTGGTGCCGATCGGCAGCGCGGCGATGCCGTCGACCGCGCCGGAGTTGAAGGCGCCGATGACGTGGTGGGCGGGGAGTTCACCGGCGGGCAGCGGGGCGCTCTCGCCGTCGACCAGGGCCGCGTAGGCGCTGGGCAGGCGGCGTACGGTCTGCGTCGCGTTGTTGATCAGGATGTCGAGCGGTCCCGCCTCGGTCACCTGCTCGGCCAGGGCGACGGCCTGCGCGGGGTCGCGCAGGTCGATGCCGACGACCTCCAGGCGGTGGATCCAGTCCGCCGAGTCCTCCATCGCCTTGAAGCGGCGGATGGCGTCCTTCGGGAAGCGCGTGGTGATGGTGGTGTGGGCGCCGTCGCGCAGCAGCCGCAGCGCGATGTACATGCCGATCTTGGCGCGGCCGCCGGTGAGCAGGGCGCGCTTGCCGGTGAGGTCGGCGCGGGCGTCGCGCTTGGCCCGGTTGGTGCGGGCGCAGTCGGGACAGAGCTGGTGGTAGAAGTAGTCGACCTCGACGTAGCGGCCCTTGCAGGTGTAGCAGGAGCGCGGGCGCTGGAGTATGCCCGCGATCTTGCCCTCCCCGACCCTGGAGGAGGGCAGCAGGCCCTCGGTCTCGTCGTCGATGCGCTCGGCGGAGCCGGTCGCGGTGGCCTCGGTGACGGCGCGGTCGTGCGCGGTCTTGGCGGCGCGGCGCTCCTGACGGCGGCGCTGCTTGACCGTGCGGTAGATGTGCGAGGTGGCCCGGCGCACCGCGATCGCGTCGGGGTGGTCGACCTCGATGGTGTCCAGTTCCTGGAGCACGCTCAGGCAGACGGCCAGCCGCTCGGGGTCGATACCCGGCCCGTAGACCACCTCGTCCATGGCCGCGCAGGCCATGGAGCCGTCCTCTGTCACCGTCATCGCGCTGCCGCTTCCCTGATCACCCGCACGGCGCGCCGACTCGCGCCCACTGTCGAACGAGGAATTTTACGGAGCACACGGTCCCCCCGCCAAACCCGCCCGCCCCGGCACGGACAGTGACGACCAGGCACCGCACCGGGGACTGCTGCGGAGGCGAGCGGGCGGGGGATCCTCAGACCGCGCAAGCGGTCAGCAGGGTCTCCAGTTCGGCCGAGACCGCGTGTGCGAAGCGGTCCAGGTCGGGCACCGACGCCGCGTCGGCGACCAGGCCGTAGTGCACGCGGCCGCGGTACGTCGAGATCGCCACCGCCAGGGACTGGCCGGGGGCGAGGGGGGCCAGGGGGTAGACCTCGGTCAGTTCGTGGCCGCCGAGGCGCAGGCCCAGTGACGGCATCGGCACGCTGGTGACCAGGATGTCGAACCAGAGGCGGGCGGCCTGGCCGACCAGCGGGCCGCCGAGGCGGTGGCCGAGGGCCGGGACGTGGTCGGCGAGCAGGGCGACCGCGCCGGCGCCCCGGTCGGGCCCCGCGTCCTTGTGCCGGACCATCGCCGTGCGCACCGTGTCGAGGCGGCCGAGGGGGTCGGACTCCCCCACGGGCAGCGGTATCAGATAGCCGGAGAGCCGGTTGCCCTGTGGGTGGGCGGTGCGCGGGCGGCGCCGGGAGACGGGGATGAGGGCGCGGGGCGCCACGCCCCTGGTGGACTCGCCGCGCTCCTCCAGCCAGCGGCGCAGGGCGCCGGCGACGACGGCGATGAGGACGTCGTTGACGGTGCCGCCCACGGTCTTGCGCACCCGGTGCACGTCGTCGATGTCGAGGACCACCCCGGCGGTGCGGCGCGTGCCGCTCGGGGTCGAGGTCAGCGCGGAGGAGGGCCGCATGCCGAGTGTGGAGCGGGCGAGGGAGGCGCCGATGTCCAGGGCGCGGCCCGCGTCGGACAGGGCACCCCGGACCAGCGCGGGCAGCAGCCCCGGCAGCCGACGGACGTCCGACAGCAGTCCGCGCGGCGGTTCGATGGCGCGCGGCGCCCGCGCGGGCAGGTCCACCGGGTCGAGGACACCGGCGGCGAGCTTGAGCGCGCGCAGCCCGTCGGCGAGGGCGTGGTGGAACTTGAACAGCACCGCGAAGGACATGCCGTCCTCGCCGGGCAGGACGTGCGCCTCCCAGGGCGGCCTGCCCCGTTCCAGCGGTCGTTCCATCAGCCGGCCGGCGACCGCGTGGAAGTCGGCGGTCGGGGCGTGTAGCCGTACGTGGTTCAGCGGGTCGAAGTCCGGATCGGTCTCGCGGACGGCGGCGCCGAAGGCGAGCGGTTGCCACACGTCGCGGATGCGCAGGCGGAGTCCGGGGACGGCGGCGGCGCGGGCGGCGAGCAGGTCGGCCGCGTGGGCGCCGGCGGTGGGCGAGTGGGCACCGAAGACGCCGAGCGCGCCGAGGTGCATGGGATGCCGGTCGGACTCGATGTTCCAGAACGCCAGGTCGAGGGGAGCGAGCAGATCGGAAGTCACGGGCTTGCCTCACGCATCGACGACGGGGGACGTGCGATCCATCGCACGTCAACGCAGTGAATCTCTGTCACCCGATTACGGTCAAGTACGATCAGGCTACGCTCAGTTAACGGCAGGTTAAGTCCCGCCCCTCGATCAGGGGCGGGACCATGGCTTACGCCGGATCACCTCAGGACGGGCTGCGCCGCCTCGGGTGACGTACCCCACTCAGACGGGCGCGAGCCGACCGTGAACGCGAGCGAGCGCATCGCGCGCAGTGCGTCGTTCGTCACGTAGGTCCGCCCGTGCGCGCGGCCGTCGGTGCGGACGGACTGGATGTAGCGGTCGGCCGCCGAGGTGCCGGGCGCGGTGATCGTCAGCCGGCCGCTGGGCCAGTAGCGGCGGTCCAGCGTGAGGTCGACGCGGTCGAAGACGGGGGTGGACAGGCCCCAGGTGCCGTAGCCGGGCTGGATGGGGAACAGACCGATGGACGACAGCACGTTCCAGGCGGACATCGTGCCCAGGTCGTCGTTGCCGGTGATGCCGGTGGGGCCGTCGGTGAACAGGGTCAGCGCGGCGTGCACCACGTCGGTGGTCTTCCAGGGCTGGCCGGTGGCGAGGTAGGTGTACGGCGCGATGAGGTCGGGCTCGTTCATCGGGTTGTACTTGGTGGCGTTGTAGTAGTCGTACGCGTCCCCGTGCACCCACCCCTCGCGCGCCGTCTTCGCCGGGTCGGCCAGCAGCTTGTCGTAGGCGAAGAAGGAGTCCAGACGGTCGTTGGCCACGCGCTCGCCGCCGATGAGCCGGACCATGCCGGGCACGTCCTGCGGGACGAGCCACTGGTACTGCCAGGCGGTGCCCTCGTGGAAACCGGTGCCCTTGGCCGGGTCGGCGGAGCCGTAGAAGGCGCCGGAGCCGTCGCGGGCGCGGAAGAACCCGGTCGAGGGGTCGAAGATGTTCCGGTAGTTCTGTGCGCGGGCGGCGTACCGGGCCGCGTCCGCGTCATGGCCGAGACCGCGGGCCATCTGGGCCAGCATGGCGTCGGCGAGCGCGTACTCCAGGGTGACGGAGGCCCCGTGGTGGTAGTCGGAGTCGCCCATCTTGGCCAGCGGACGGTTCCAGATGTAGGGGGCGAAGCCGTGCGCGAGGTAGTCGGCGTTGGCCTCCCGGCCGATGCCCGGGTACGCGGCGGGCGGCACGCCGTCGGCGTTCTTGCGCAGCGCGCGGTAGGCCCGCTGCTCGAAGCCCTTGAGCAGGCCCGCCTGGTACGCCGTGGTCAGGAACGGGGTGACCGGGTCGCCGCTCATGACGTTCGTCTCGACCGGGCCGTAGCCCCACTTGGGCAGCCAGCCGCCGTCCTCGTCGACCGCGACCAGCGAGCGGGCCATGTCCCGTGCCTCGCGCGGCGCGAGCAGGGCGAGCAGCTGCACCTGGGTGCGGTAGGTGTCCCACAGCGACCAGTTCTGGTAGTACGTGAACCCGTCGGCGTGGTGGATGCGGCGGTCCCAGCCGGTGTAGCGGCCGTCGGTGTCGTTGCCGATGTTCGGCGCGAGGAACGAGCGGTACAGCGAGGAGTAGAAGGTCCGGCGCAGCGTGTCCGTGCCGCCCCGGACGTGGATCGCGGCGAGCCGCCTCTCCCAGGCCGCGCGGGCCGCCTCGCGCACGGCGCCGAAGGACCGGCCGCCCTCCGCGGCGAGGTTGCCGGCCGCGCCGCGCGCGTCGACGTACGACAAGGCCGTGGTCGCCTCGACCGTACGGTCCTTGCTGGTGTCGAAGCGGACGTAGGCGCCGCCGGAGCCGGTGCGCGAGCCCGGGGTGACCTGCTTGCCGTCCCAGGTGCCGTAGGCGGTGAAGGGCCGGCTGAAGCGGGTGACGGTGTAGACGGTGTAGGGGCGGGTGTCCCGGCAGAAGCCGTGGCCGGTGATCGCGGTGCGCACGGTGTGGTCGTCCAGGATCTCGACCGTGCTGGAGACCGCCTTGTGCAGCGACTGGGCCGCGTTCAGCAGGACGTTGGCCTTGTCGGTGGCCGGGAAGGTGTAGCGCTGCACCCCGGTGCGCGCGGTCGCGGTCAGCTCGGCGCGGATGCCGGAGGCGAGGCCGACGCGGTAGTAGCCGGGGCTCGCCGCCTCGTCCCGGTGCGCGAAGCCGGTCGCGTAGGCGGTGTAGTCCGTCTGCGTCACGTCGCCGGTGGTCGGCAGCACGGGCAGGTCGCCGCCGATACCGCAGCCGACGCCCGAGAGATGGACCAGCGAGAAGCCGCGGATGCGCGCCTGCGTGTAGTCGTAGCCGGAGAAGTGCCCGGTGTCCGGGGAGAGCTGCACCATGCCGAAGGGCACGGCCGCGCCGGGGAACGTGTTGCCCTCGTCCTGGCTCCCGATGAAGGGGTTGACCAGGTCGGCGAGGTGGCCGTCGGTCCGCCCGGCGGCGCCCGCGGCGGGGGTGGCGATCAGCGTGGACGCTGCCATCACACCGGCCAGGCACAGCCGTGTGCGCCGGGTCCCTCTCATGTCGCATGACCTCCGCAGGTTCGACGTCGTTCCCTGCATCCTGAAGGGCGAACGACTCAAACCCGGGCATTCCCTGGGCGTCAGGCCCGACGCGTCGCGATCGGGGTCACACGCACGAGTGGTGACGGACCATCAGTTCGTATCCACCCCATCGTGATGCGGTCCGGCGTCCGCGATCCGCGGGCGCGCAGCGTGGCCCGAGGAAACCTCAGGACACCCGCTGTCCCTTCCCCAGCGCGATCACGCCGCCCGTCGACACCGTGTACAGCTCCGCGTCCCGCTCCGGGTTGACGCCGATCGTCGCGCCGGGCGGGACCTCCACGTTCTTGTCCAGGACCGCGCCGCGCACCACCGCGCCCCGCCCGACGCGCACGTTGTCGTGCAGGACCGAACCCTGCACCACCGCCCCGGGATCGACCCTGACGCCCGGGGACAGCACGGACCGGGTGACCTGGCCGCGGATCAGGCAGCCCGCGCTGATGATGGACTCGCTCGCGATGCCGCCCGCGCTGAAACGGGCCGGGGAGAGCTGGCCGGAGTGGGTGTAGACGGGCCACTGCCGGTTGTAGAGGTTGAAGGCGGGGCGCTCGGCGATGAGGTCCATGTGCGCCTCGTAGTAGGCGTCCAGGGTGCCCACGTCCCGCCAGTAGCCCTGGTCGCGGGTGGTCTCGCCGGGCACGTGGTTGTCACCGAAGTCGTACAGCTGAGCCTCGCCGCGCGTGGTGAGCTGGGGCAGGATCGAGCCGCCCATGTCGTGCACGGACTGCCCGTCCTCGGCGTCCCGGTGCAGCGCCTCGACCAGGGCCTTGGTGGTGAAGACGTAGTTGCCCATCGAGGCGAAGACCGTGTCCGGCGCGTCCGGGAGTCCGGGCGGGTCGGCCGGCTTCTCCAGGAAGCGGCGGATCGTACGGCCGTCCGTGCCGGGCGTGATGACGCCGAAGGCCGAGGACTGCTCGCGGGGCACCCGGATGCCGGCCACGGTCACCCCGGCGCCGCCCTCGACGTGCTGCGCGAGCATCTGCCGCGGGTCCATCCGGTACACGTGGTCGGCGCCGAACACCGCGACGTACTCGGGCTGTTCGTCGTGCACGAGGTTCAGGGACTGCAGGATCGCGTCGGCGCTGCCCAGGTACCAGCGCGGGCCGAGGCGCTGCTGGGCGGGGACCGGGGTGACGTAGTTGCCGAGCAGACTGGACATCCGCCAGGTGGTGGTGATGTGCCGGTCCAGCGAGTGCGACTTGTACTGGGTCAGTACGCAGATGCGCAGCACGTCGGCGTTGACGAGGTTGGACAGCACGAAGTCGACGAGGCGGTAGGTGCCGCCGAAGGTGACCGCGGGTTTGGCGCGGTCGGTGGTGAGCGGCATCAGGCGCTTGCCCTCCCCGCCCGCCAGCACGATCCCGAGTACGGAAGGCCCTCCACGACGCATGGCCGCTCCCCTCACCCTGGTAGAACCATGGATGCCCGCAGCCCGCCGGGCTCAAGCCCCCTTGCGGATCTCCTCGTACAGCGCGGCGGTGCGCCGGGCCACCGCGTCCCAGCCGAACTCCCCCACCGCGCGCACCCGTCCGGCCTCCCCCATCCGGCGGGCCGCCGCCGGGTCGCCGAGCACGGTGTCCAGCGCCCGGGCCAGATGCGCCTCGAAGCCGTCGTCCACGTCCACCAGCAGGCCCGTCGCGCCGTCCGCGACCACCTCGGGGATCCCCCCGACCCGGGAGGCCACGACCGGCGTGCCGCACGCCATCGCCTCCAGGTTGACGATGCCGAGCGGCTCGTACACCGACGGACACACGAACACGGCGGCCCGGGTGAGGAGTTGGATCACCTCCGTGCGCGGCACCATCTGCGGGATCCAGAACACGCCCGCGCGGGCCCGGCTCACCTCCTCGAACAGCTCCCGGAACTCGCGGTCGATCCCGGGGGTGTCGGGGGCTCCCGCGCACAGCACGACCTGGGCGCCCGGGTCGATGTCCCGTACGGCGCGCAGCAGATGGGGCACGCCCTTCTGGCGGGTGATCCGGCCGACGAACAGGACGTAGGGCCGGGCGGGGTCGATGCCGTGGCGCAGGAGGGCGTCGGTGCCGGGGTCCGGGCGGTACAGGCGGGTGTCGATCCCGTTGTGCACGACGTGGACGCGCGCCGGGTCCAGCGCCGGGTAGCAGGTGAGGATGTCCTCGCGCATGGCGCCGGACACGGCGATCACCGCGTCGGCGGCCTCGACGGCGGTGCGTTCGGCCCAGCCCGACAGCGCGTATCCGCCGCCCAGCTGCTCCGCCTTCCACGGGCGCAGCGGCTCCAGGGAGTGCGCGGTGACCACGTGCGGGATGCCGTGGAGCAGCTTGGCGACATGGCCGGCGAGGCCCGCGTACCAGGTGTGGGAGTGGACCAGCTCGCGGCCCTCCAGCGCGGCGGCCATCGACAGGTCCACGGAGAAGGTGCGCAGCGCGTCGTTGGCGCCGTCGAGCGCGGACCAGGACCGGTGGCGTACGACGCCGACCCCACGGCCCTCGCCCCAGCAGTGCACCTCCAGGTCGACCAAGGAGGCCAACTCCCGTGCCAGGAACTCCACATGGACACCGGCGCCGCCGTACACGTCCGGGGGGTACTCCCGGGTCAGCAGTCCCACTCGCACCCGACAACCCCCTTGTCCCGGCGGCAGCTTCCCCTCATGGTCGCCCGAATGCGGCCCCCGGGGAAGAGCGCGGAGGCCGCGTGAAGCAGCAGTCGCCGCAGACCCCGCCGCCGGGCACGCGGTAGTACAGACAGCAGCTGCGGCGGCGGAACGCGGTGCCGGTGCGGGTGCGGGTGCCGGTGGGGCGCAGCAGGGGGTGGGCGAAGAGCGCGTCGGTCAGCGCGTGGGCCCGCTCGGCCACGTCCCCTCGGTCGTGCGCCCGGGCCCAGCGGTCCAGTTCCCGGGCCGCTCCCGCGAGCGCCGAGCCCGCGTTGCCCCACAGCAGCCCGGTCGCGATCCCGTAGCGGGCCGTCAGGGTCCGTGCCAGGGGTTCCAGATGCCCGTGCAGGACGGCGGTGCCGAGGTCGGGGTCCCCGGGCAGCGCACGGACCTCGGCCAGCCACAGGTCGTCGGGGGCGGATCCCAGGGGGTCCCAGCGCAGCAGTCGGGGGTCGAGGTCGGGCAGCCGGCCGTACCGGGCGGCGCAGCCGAGGGCCGCCGACCACAGCCGGGCGGCCAGTCCCTGCTGCGCGACGGAGACGGCGACCCGCGCCTCGGGGGCGCGCAGCCGCCGCGCGACCAGGGCGATCCGTGCGGCGAGGGGGTCGCGGTGACCGTCCGGGGGCGGCGTCGCGTACGCGTGCGCGAGCGTCGTCGGCGGCCGGCCGGCGGGCGCCGCTCCGGCGGTGCGCAGGACGAAGAAGCCGCCGAGCGGGCGGAGGGCGGCGAGTTCGGGGTCGAGGTCCACGACAGGCAGTAGTACCAGGGACACCCGTCCCAAGGATGATCAGGTCACGGCCGTACTCCATCGGCAGTAGGACGCATTGGGTGCTCAGGTACGACGACGGGAACGGCCCGGACCGGCAGAGTGTTCGCCATGGAAGCCGACCGTACGCCGCACCGGGCTCCGGGCCCGCGCCCGCGCCCGTGCCCGCCGCAGTGGAGACGCCGATGAGCGCCCTCGCGCTGTCCGTGCTGCTGTCGGTCGTGTCCGCCCTCGCCTACGCGGGCGGCGCGATCGTGCAGGAGCAGGTGGCGGTCTCCTGCCCGGACAGTGCCTGCATGCCGCTGCGCCGCCCGAGTTGGTGGGGGGCACTGGCGCTCAACGGTCTCGGCGGCGTCCTGCACGTGGTGGCGCTGGCCTACGGTCCGCTCAGTCTCGTCCAGCCGCTCGGCGCGCTGACCATCGTCTTCGCGCTGCCGATGGCGGCACTGTTCGTCGGCCGCGGGGCCGGGGCGACCGCCTGGCGCGGCGCCCTCATGGCCACGGTGGGCCTCGCAGGTCTGCTGTCCCTCGTCGGCTCCACCGACGCCCACTCCCTCGACACGGCCCAGCGGATCGCGGTGGTGCTGGTCACCGGCGGCGCGACCGCGGGGCTGACGCTCGCGGGACTGGCCGCCCACCGGCACCCCGCGGTGCGCGGCGTGCTCCTCGCCACGGCCTCCGGCGTGGCGTTCGGCATGTCGTCGGTGTTCACCAAGGCGGTCGCCGAGGACTGGACCCGCGGCATCGACCTCCACGACCTGCCCTCGCTCGCCGTGATCGCCCTGTTCGCCGGCGCGGGCGTGGTGCTCTCCCAGGCCTCCTACCGGGGCGCCGGACTCGCCGCCCCGCTGGCCACGCTGACGGTGGTCAATCCCGTGCTGGCGGCCGCCGTCGGCATTCTGATGTTCGGCGAGACGTTTCGCTACGGCGGTGTGGGCAGCGGACTCGCCCTCAGCTGCGGCGTGGTCGCGGCGGGCGGTCTGGTCATGCTGACGACCGAACGGATCGAGCGCACGGGCCCGCCCGCGGCGGCGGACGGCCCGACGCCGGGCGCGGGCCCGGTGGCCGCGCAGCCGGAGGCGCTGCCGGGCCTGCCCCCGCAGCGCGTGCCGGCGCCGGGCGAGGCGGAGCCGCCCGCACCCGCCGAGGACGGCGGCGGGCTCGACGCGCCGGTCGTGCCCGACCTGCTGGTGCCGGCCCGGGTCCGCCCCGTCGACCCGGCCGCGGACGGGGACGGTGCCCTCGGTGTCCGCCCCGCCGCGCGTGGCGGGGCGGACACCGAGGGCACCGAGGGCACCGAGGGCACCGAGGGCACCGAGCCGCCCGGCCCGCCCGCGGGCCGCGTGTTCCCCGTGGCGTACACGGCGCAGGCCGCGGGCGCGGTCGTGTCGCTGCAGGTCCTGCGCCCGAACCGGTGCGGGGGTCAGATCGTGACGCCGCCCGCCCGCAGATAGGCGAGCGGGTCGATGTCCGTGCCGAAGTCGGGTCCGGTCCGCATCTCGAAGTGCAGATGCGGACCGGTGACGTTTCCGGTCGCCCCCGAACGGCCGATGCCCCGGCCGGCGGTGACGCTCTGCCCGATCCGCACGGTGATCGCCGACAGATGGCCGTACTGGCTGTAGCGGCCGTCGGCGTGCCGGATCACCACCAGGTAGCCGTAGGAGCCGCCCCAGCCCGCGGCCACCACCTGCCCGGCCTCCACGGCCTTCACGGAGGTGCCGGTCGGCACGAGGAAGTCGACACCGGTGTGGTAGCCCTTCGACCAGTGCGCGCCGGCCACCCGATAGCCGGTGCCGATCGGGGCGTTGACCGGGGCGACGAGCGTACGGCCCGTGCCCGTGGTCCGGTGCGGGGTGCTCGTGTGCTCCGAAGGGGCCTTGCGCTTCGGGGACTTGGTGCCGACGGCGGCCGTGCCGTGCAGGCTGAGCCGCTGGCCCGGCAGGATCAGGTCCGGGTCGGCGCCGATCGTCCCGCGGTTGCCGGCGTAGAGGCCGCGCCAGCCGCCGCGCACCTGGTGGTCCTGCGCGATGCCGGAGAGCGTGTCGCCGCGCACCACCGTGTACATCTCGGCGCGGCCGGCCCGCGACTGCGGGGTGGTCTGGGGCGTCACGTCCCGTACGGACGTCCTCCCCCCGGTGCTCCGCCGCGCGCTCTTCCCGGTGCTCTGCTCGGTGCTCTCCTTCGCCGCGGGCACCGGGCGCGTCGCGGCGCTGTCCGTGTGGGCGCCGGGCTCGGCGTCCCCGCGGTCCAGTCCGGCCCGCACCGAGCAGACCGGCCAGGCGCCGGGCCCCTGGGCGTCGAGGACCCGCTCGGCGACGGCCATCTGCTGCTCGCGGCTCGCGAGGTCGGCGCGCGGCGCGTACCGCGTGCCGCCGTACGCCTCCCAAGTGGACCGGGTGAACTGGAGTCCGCCGTAGAAGCCGTTGCCGGTGTTGATGCTCCAGTCGCCGCTGGACTCGCAGGCGGCGACCTTGTTCCAGGTGGAGGCGTCGGCCGCGTCGGCGGTGCCGGCGGCGACCAGCGGAATCGCGAGTCCGGCGCCGCCCGCCGTGACGGTGAGTGAGGCGCGGTTGATCCTGTTCGGCTGGTACCGGCGATGCCGGCCGCGTACGGCCATGTCCGAATTCCCCTCGGCATGCGTCAGGAGGGGCAAAACTAAGCGCGGCGAACAGGCCATGACAAGACGGAAATCCGGCCTCCCACGCCCCTCAAGTGGCCGGGAACGGCCCCCTCTTGGCCTGATCGGCGACGGAGTGAGGCTTCCGGCGCCGCCGCCGCGTACTCAAGCCTGGCGGGTCTCATGTGCGCTCGCCAGGTCGGCAGGTCAAGATGGGCGAGGGCCCGTACTGACGGAGCCGTAGTCACGAGGCAACCAGGAAGCAGGCGGCATGAGCACTTCAGCGCAGATCGGTGTCACGGGCCTCGCGGTCATGGGCCGCAACCTCGCCCGGAACTTCGCCCGCAACGGCTACACCGTCGCCGTGCACAACCGTACGGTGGCGCGGACCAAGGCGCTGGTGGAGGGGTTCGGCGGCGAGGGCGACTTCATCGCCGCGGAGACCGCCGAGGAATTCGTCGCGGTGCTGGAGCGTCCGCGCCGCCTGGTCATCATGGTCAAGGCGGGCGGCCCGACGGACGCGGTGATCGAGGAGTTCGCGCCGCTGCTGGAGCCCGGCGACATGATCATCGACGGTGGCAACGCGCACTTCGCGGACACCCGGCGCCGCGAGAAGGCGCTGCGCGAGCAGGGCATCCACTTCGTCGGCATGGGCGTCTCCGGCGGCGAGGAGGGCGCGCTGCACGGGCCGAGCATCATGCCGGGCGGCCCGAAGGAGTCGTACGACTCACTGGGCCCGATGCTGGAGAAGATCTCCGCGAAGGCGGAGAAGGACGGCGCGCCCTGTGTGACGCACGTGGGCCCCGACGGCGCCGGGCACTTCGTGAAGATGGTCCACAACGGCATCGAGTACGCCGACATGCAGCTGATCGGCGAGGCGTACCAGCTGCTGCGCGATGTCGCCGGGTACTCCCCCGCCGAGATCGCGGACATCTTCCGCACCTGGAACCAGGGCCGTCTCGACTCCTACCTGATCGAGATCACCGCCGAGGTGCTGTCCCACGTGGACGCGGCGACCGGCAAGCCGTTCGTGGACGTCGTGGTCGACCAGGCCGAGCAGAAGGGCACCGGCCGCTGGACGGTGCAGATCGCGCTGGACCTGGGCGTTCCGGTGTCCGGCATCGCGGAGGCGGTCTTCGCCCGCTCGCTGTCCGGGCACGCGAAGCTGCGCGCCGCCTCGCAGGGGCTGACCGGCCCGAAGGCGGCGCCGCTGGGCAAGGAGGAGGCGGCCGCCTTCGCCGACCAGGTGGAGCAGGCGCTGTACGCGTCCAAGATCGTGTCGTACACGCAGGGCTTCCACGAGATCACCGCGGGCAGCGAGGAGTACGGCTGGGACATCGACCTCGGCAAGGTCGCGTCGATCTGGCGGGGCGGCTGCATCATCCGGGCGGCGTTCCTGGACCGCATCCGCGCGGCGTACGACGCCCGCGCCGACCTGCCGAGCCTGCTGTCGGACGAGACGTTCGCCCGGGAGATCGCGGGCGCGCAGGACGACTGGCGTGACGTGGTGATCGCGGCGGTGCGGGAGGGCGTGCCGACGCCCGGCTTCTCGGCGGCGCTGGCGTACTACGACGCGTTGCGGGCGGAGCGGCTACCCGCGGCGCTCACACAGGGGCAGCGGGACTACTTCGGGGCGCACACGTACCGGCGGGTGGACCGGGACGGGGCGTTCCACACACTGTGGGGCGGGGACCGCAGCGAGGTCTCCGCGTAAGGGCGCGGGCGCTTCGTGCGGCATCGGCACAGCCCCGCGCCCCTTCGTTCCCGCCCCGGGTCTTCAGGTGAGCGGCGGTCCCGGCTCCGGGTTCGGGACCGGTTCCGGGCCCGGGGGGATCGGGGACGGCGACGGTTCCGGTGGGACCGGGGCCGGGGGCGGCGGGGGCTGTGGGGGCTGTGGTTCCGGCTCCGGCGGGGTCGGCCGGGGCGGGGGTGTCGGAGGTGGGACCGGGGTGGGGTAGGGGTCCGGGGTGGTCATGGGGGCCTCCGGGCGATCGCGGGGCATGGGCCTTGTGGACTCATCGTCCCTCCGGACCGGTCCCCCCGTCTGCCCGGCGGCCCCGGGTCACTCACCCGACAGGGCCACGGGTGTCGTCCGGATCATCCCGGCGTCGCGGGCGGCTCCCCCGCACTCGGCTCCGCTCACGCGCTGGAGACTTCCCTGGCCGTGCGCTCAGAAGCGGCCGGGGTGTTCCCGCAGCCACTGCTTCGCGGCCGACAGCAGCTCCGGATCCGCTGGCGGGGCGACCTCGGGGTGGCGTTCGGCCCACTTGACGACGTACGGGCACAGCGGGGCCACCGGGACGCCCTCGCGCTCGGCGAGGGCGTACAGCTCGCGGGCGAGCGAGCCGGCGATGCCCTTGCCCTCGTGGGCGGGCTCGACGACGGTGTGGACCGGGACCAGGGCGCGCGCGGGCGACTCCAGCACGAAGTACTCGACATGGCCGACGACCTCGCCCGCGCCGACGGCCTCCAGACGGCCCGCCGCCCGGTCGTCGCGGATCTCGATCTCGCTCATGGGCTCACACGCTCCTGGTCTCGTCCTGGTCCGGCGGACCCGTCGGGCCGGGCCCGTCAAGCCGGGCGGGCCTGCGGGCTGCGCCGCTGGTCCGAGCCGGGCACCGGCTCGGACGGGTCGGCGCCGAGGGACACGATCCGGTTGCCGCCGTCGACGTGTACCACCCGCGGCCGCAGCTGTCGTGCCTCGGCGTCGGTGACCTGAGCGTAACTGATGATGATCACCAGGTCGCCGGGGTGCACCAGATGGGCCGCGGCTCCGTTGATCCCGATGACCCCGGAACCGCGCTCGCCCTCGATGACGTACGTCTCCAGCCGGGCGCCGTTGGTGATGTCGACGATGTGCACGAGCTCGCCGGGCAGCAGGTCGGCGGCGTCGAGAAGGTCCGCGTCGATGGTCACCGATCCCACGTAGTGCAGGTCGGCCTGGGTGACGGTGGCGCGGTGGATCTTGGACTTGAACATGGTACGAAACACGAAGAAACTCCCGATTCGTCTGCTCCCTGCCTGCTTCTGCAGGTCAAGGGCGGTCTTCGGAGGCTACATCGTTTCGCACGTGTGGTCAGCTGTCCCCAGGTGTTTGAGGACTCACACTGACTCGTTGCTGACTTTTCTGACACCGCGCCAGTCGGCTACGCACGCGTCAGGAATCGAGGAACCGGCCGACGGCAGGCAGCCGAAGACCGGCGTCGTCAACTCGGCGGGCGCCGCCGACAGCTGGACTGCGAGCGACAGCAGCAGGAGCGGGCCGACACGGCAGCCGACGGGCGCCGGCCGGCCCGCCATGAGGACGCCGCCCGGACCGAATGGGCAGCTGACGTACGAGCAGTTGGACGAGGAAAGCGCCCGGCTCGCCACCCTCAGCGGGATACGGGTACGGACACCTGCAGGCCGGTGCCTCTCGGGTCTGCGCGACAACCGGCCACTCAGCGCGGTGTACTGCTTGATGTGCACCTTTGGAGGAGATCGCCCGGGAAGGGCTGCCCAACGGCCTTCTTCTGGACCCGGCTGGGCCACGCGTGGCAGGCCGCAGGCAGGCGTTTCGAGGCAAGTGCGGCAGGACGTCTGTGGGGACGCCTCAGCGCGGCGGACTTCTTCGGCCATTCGTTCCAGCTGGCGTCGCTTGCCTTCCTCTGCTTCTTCCCGTTCCTGATCCTCGTCACCGCTGGGTTCGGCCAGGACGCGGCGAAGGTCATGGCGGGATGGCTCGGACTGAACGAGCAGGCGGCCCAGGCCGTGGCCGGTCTTTTCAAACCCAATCCTGGTTCGGTCAGCCTCACGTTGACGAGCGCTCTGTTGTTGATCGCGGGCGCGGTCGCCGTGGCCGGTACCTTGCAAGGCTGGTACCAGTTCCTCATCGGCGTGCCACCACGTCGGTGGCGGGATCTGGGGGCTCAGCTCGCCTGGCTGGCGACGCTGGTCGTCTACAGCGCGTCCCGGGCCGGGATCGGCGCAGCGCTCGGATCGCGGCTGAGCAGTCTGTCCGATGTCGTCCTGGCGCTCTTCTTCTGGTGGGCGACCATGCGACTGCTGCTCACCGGAGCGGTCACCTGGCGCTTCCTCGTGCCTTCGGCTGTGGCCACCGGTGTCGCCTGGATCGGCCTCGGGTGGTTCTCCTCCCGCTTCTTCTCCGAAACGATCGTGGCCAACAATCAGAAATACGGCCCTGTGGGCGTCGTCATGGTCATCCTTTCCTGGCTGGTGGCGGCCGGGGGGATACCGGCGCATGTGACCTCCTGCGACTGCGCGCCCGGCAGGCCCCTTTCCCGGACCCCCAGGACCAGGGTTCCGGCAGCACGGCGGATGGTGCCTCACCCATCGGGGGTGAAAGCATTGTCCGGGCACAGCCGCACGGGTACGGGTCGGCGGCGGCGCGATGAGCTCCCGCACGGATGCGGGCGGCCTTGGTGATGCTGCCCGGCGGACAGGCCGCTCGGACCGCGCGGGAGACAGCCCTCCTTCGATCTCCACCAGGAAACGCTCGACCACGATCGGCGTGACCGAGTTCAGCTTCCGCGAGCCAAGACGGGGGCGGTGTGCCCGTCGATGGAGCTGTCCACGTCCCAGCCCGTGGAGTGTTCCGTCATCCTCCGCTGCCGGGGCGCCACTGCTTGGCGTACTCCGCGACCGTCCGCTGACCGGGTTTCCCGGCGGGCCGCAGGGCCTGAACCGATGGACGGGTGCGGGCAACGGGTCGGGGACGCTCCTCGACGAACAACCCCATCCCACGGGAGAGCTGTCCAGCCACGCCACGAGCCTTCCGAGCAGGGCGCCGGGCGGCGCGGCAGGCCCCTGACACGGGAACAGGTCAGCAAGCCGGGACACCGGCCGGCCTCATGCTGACCATTTGCTGACCTGGACGTGACGATCACTGCCCTGACCTGCGGAAACACCTAACGCTAGGTCTTGGACCTGACCATGGTGCGCAGCAATCAGCACTCCTAGAGGTCTGCCCCCTGCCTGCTTGGCGCAGGTCAAGGGCGTTTCCTCACTCTACAACGACACGTTTCGCCGATGGCTGGGCGACCGCTGTTCAGGGACGGATGCTGACCGATGGCTGACTTACCTGATGGTGGCTCAGCGGTGGGGTGATGCTGTTGCAGTGCCCGATCATTACGTCTGACCTCACATGTTCCCGCTCGAGTTCGGCCGTGCTCGGAATGCCGCGAACCAGTCCAGCATGTAGCCATTCGTGACGGCTCCAGGACCGGTGACCTCGGCCACACCGGCGCCTTGCAGAATCCGTTTGACCGGCACTTCGAGTTTCTTGCCGGTCAGCGTGCGGGGCAGGGCGGGCACTCGCGCGATCACATCGGGCACGTGGCGCGGGGAAAGCTGCTCTCTTATGGCCGCTGTGATCCGTTCCCGCAGGCCGTCTTCGCTTTCTCCACAACCATCGGTCACGACGAAAAGTGGCATGAAGTACTCACCGTCGGCCTGCTCGACGCCGACGACGAGGCTGTCCGAGATGCCGGGCAGTTGCTCCACCACGGCGTAGATGTCGGCGGAGCCCATCCGCACTCCCATGCGGTTGAGCGTGGAGTCGGACCGGCCGGACACGACGACCGACAGGTCCGTATCCATGGTCACCCAGTCGCCGTGTCGCCAGACGTCTGGATAGGTGTCGAAGTAGCTGGCCCTATAGCGTGCGTCACCGGGGTCGGCGACGAAGCGCAGTGGCATGGATGGCAGGGGGGCGGTCACGACCAGCTCTCCCTGCTCCCCGGTCACAGGCCGCCCCGTCTCGTCCCAGGCGGCCAGCGCCACGCCGAGTGCCGGGCACTGCATGCGGCCTGCGCGCACCGGGAGGAGCGGGGAGCCGCCTGCGAGGACGGAGCAGACGTCGGTTCCGCCGCAGATCGACTGCAGCCACACGCCGGGAGTGAGCCGGTCGTGGACCCACTGCCAGGCGCTTGGAGCCATGGCCGAACCTGTCTGCAGTACCGAGCGCAAAGCGCCGAGGTCGAGGTCTGCTGCCGGGTTCAGGCCCGACTTCTCCACGGCCGCGAGATAGGCCGCGCCCACCCCGACCATCGTCGCCCTGGTGCGTTCGGCGACCCGCAAGGCGCCAGCTGCGTCGGGAAAGGTGGGGCTGCCGTCGTAGAGGACGATCGTGCTGCCGTGCAGCAGCCCGCCGACCAGGAAGTTCCACACCATCCAACTGGTGGAGGTGACGAAAAGGTACCGGTCCTCGGGGCGCAGGTCGACACCGAGCCCCAGCGCCTTCAGCAGTTCCACGACGATGCCGCCGTGGCTCTGCACGATGCCCTTGGGGACGCCGGTGGTTCCCGATGACCAGAGGATCCAGAGTGGGTAGTCGAAGGGTACGTCGGCGAAGTCCGGTGCCTGGTCGGTGGACGGCAGCGTGGACCATGCGTGCACGGTGACGTCGGATCGTACGGGCCATGCGTCCGTCTGTGGTGGGAAGAGGTTGTCGACGGTGAGGAGGTGGCGGACGGTCGGCAGCCCGTCCAGGAGTTCAGTGACCGTGGCTCGTTTGTCGTGCTCCTTGCCCCCGTAGCGGTAGCCGTCCGCGGCGACGAGAACCGTCGGCCGGGCCTGCCGCAGCCGGGCGAGCACGCTGGGGGTGCCGAAGTCGGGTGAGCAGGCCGTCCACACGGCACCGATCGCCGCGGTCGCCAGCAGTGCCACCACCGTCTGCGGCAAGTTGGTGACGTAGCCGGCGACGCAGTCACCGGGCTTCACACCCATGCGCCGGAGGGCGGCCGACACATCGGCGACCTCGCGGCGCAGCTGCGCCCACGACGTCTCGACGGGCTCCCCGCCCTCGGTCACGCTCACCAGTGCAGGACGTGCGTCGGTGGCCTGGGCCAGGCACCGTTCGGCGAAGTTCAGCCGGGCGCCGGTAAACCAGCGGGCGCCCGGCATGGTGGCGTCGGCCAGCACCTCGTCGTATGCGGTGACGGTGTCCAGTCCGTAGTACTCCCACACCGCCGACCAGAAGGCCGCCAGTTCCGTGGAGCTCCACCGCCACAGCCCGGCGTAGTCGGCGAAGCTCCAACCGCGGGTCTCGTCCAGCCATTCCATGAACACCGCGACGTTGGAGTCCTCCAGTTCGCGGCGCCCCGGTGTCCACAGCAGTTCGGTGTCGGGACTCATGGGTGCCCTCCGGAGAGCGTCGCCCCGAGCGGTGCGCTGCAGGTGTCGGACTCCAGCACGCCGAGCAGTTCTTCGGCCTGGGGCCATTCGCCGTATCCGGAGGCCGGATTCAGGTGGCCGACTGCGCCCAGTCGCACAAGCCGGCTGCCCCAGCTGTGGGCCAGTTCGGCGACGCGTTCGGGTGCACCCAACGGGTCGTCGTCGCTGGCGGCGAGGATGCTGGGGAACGGCAGCCGTGCGCGGGGCACGGGGGTCCAGCCGTGTACCGTCAGTTCGGCGGGGGTGGGGTAGCCGTCCGGCAGCGGTGTTTCGAGGTCCGCTGGCGTGGCGAGCAGCGCGCCACGTACATCAGCGCTGTGGCGGGCGGCCCAGTGCACCGTGGTGATGACGCCGGCGCTGTGGGCGACCAGCAGGACCGACCCGTCCAAGGGCGCCAGCGTCGCGGCCAGGTTGGCAATTTGAGCGTCCAGAGGGAGTCGTTCCCCGGCCAACGGTGGAACGGTGCGGACGACTCGACCGGCCTCGGCGAGACGTCTGGCCAGCAGGGTCTGCCAGTGGTCCGCAACGTGGTCGCGCAGACCGGGGACGATGACCACGGTGGGTTCCACTGTGGCGGTCATGAGGGGACCTCCGAGGGGTGCTTGGGCTCCGCCTTCGTGGTGAGGTCGGCCAGGCGGAGGAGGTCGCGTTCGTACCAGTGCCTGCCGACCAGGAAGGCCAGGGTGGCCAGGACCGCGACGAGGGGCACGAGGCGCAGGGCGCCCAGCAGGCCGAAGCGGTCCGCGAGTGCGCCCGTGACTGCGGGGCCGGGGGCCAGTCCGAGCAGGCTGTTGGCCAGGGTGAGGGTGGCGAACGCGGTAGCCGCGATGGAGGCGGGGGTCAGGTTCGCCACCATGGCGGCTGCGGGCCCGGCGGAGCCGGCGGACAGCAGGCAGCCGACGGCCAGAGCGAGCAATTGGGCTGGTCCGCTGGGAAGTTGGAAGGCGAGGGTCAGCATGAGGAGCGCGCCGAGGCTGCAGACTGCCGCGACGGCCCATTTTCGGATGGGGGCGGTGGAGCTGATGCGGTCGGAGGCCACGCCTCCGAAGATCATCCCCAGGCCGATAATCATGGCGAAGGCGCCGGCGGCTCCGCCTGCCTCGGCCGGGGCCATGTGGTAGTAGCGGTTGAAGAAGCTGGGAAGCCAGGCCAACAGCGCGCCGGCGATGAACAGTTGCAGTCCGCTGCCGACATAGGCGCTGATGACCGAGACGGACGAGAAGAGGCGGGGCAGGTGAGTGCGCAGCCGGCCGCGCGCCTCCCCGCCGGTGGGCCGTCCGCCCGGCGCAAGTCTGCTCTCCTTGACCACGACGCCGTACACGGCGGCGAGCACCAGGCCGAAGATCCCCATCGCGGCGAACGCCCAGCGCCAGCCGGCCGCCTGGGCCACGGCGCCTCCGACGGCCACGCCCAGCACCGAGCCGAAGGCGCCACCGGCGATGAAGGCGCCGGAGAGGGTGGCCCGCAGGGTGACCGGGAAGATGCTGAGGACCACGGCGATGCCCACGCTGCCGTAGGCTGCCTCGCCGATGCCGACGAAGAGACGGCCGACGAACATCTCGCCGTAACTTGCCGATACGGCGCAGCCGAGGGTGGCCAGGCTCCACATCGTGGCGGCCAGCAGCAGGCTCCGGACCCTCCCCCACCGGTCGGCCATGAGGGACATGGGGAAGGTGAGCACGCCGACCGCCAGTGCCACGATGCCGCTGAGCGAGCCCAGGGCGGCGTCGGACAGCAGCCATTCGGCCTTCAGCATCGGGAAGACGGCGTTGAGGACCTGGCGGGACATGTAGTCGGACAGCAGCAGGCCGAAGCCGAGTGCGAAGACCGTCCAGGCATAGCCTTTGGACACGGGCCAGGCCGACGCGGACGCTGTCGGGGCCGTGGACTGCGCAGTGGTGTGAAACTCCATTGTCATCACCTCGACTGCTTGAAGGGGAAGGTCAGAACGGTCTGTCGCCGACGATTCCGGCGCGCTCCATCCTGCGGACGGCGGGCCAGTAGTCCTGGACTGCGTAGTGCTGGGTGGAGCGGTTGTCCCAGATGGCCACGCTGTTGGGAGTCCAGCGCCAGCGCACCTGGTACTCGGGGATTGCCGCCTGGCTGATCAGATAGGTGAGCAGGTGGCTCGCGCCGGGCGCGTAGTCCTGGCCGAAACGCACGTTCTCGGGTGTGTGGTAGTTGACGAAGTGCGTCGCGAACGCGTTGACGAAGAGGATCTTCTCGCCCGTCTCGGGGTGGGTCCGCACAACCGGGTGTTCGGCGTCGGGGAACCGCTCCTTCAGCGCGTGGCGCTGTTCCTCGGGCATGACGGCGCCGAAGGTGGCCTCGATGCTGTGCCGGGCGCGCAAACCGTCGATCCGGGTCTTGATGTGCTCGGGGAGCCGGCGGTAAGCCTCGACCATGTTCACCCAGATCGTGTCGCCGCCGACCGGGGGTGATTCGACGCAGCGCAGTACGGCTCCCATCGAGGGGTTCACCCGCCAGGTGCCGTCCGTGTGCAGGGCGTTCTCGTAGTGCTCCGGCGGGCTGTCCAGATCCTTGTAGATCCGGACCAGGCCGGGGTGGTCCGGGTCGCTGCCGGCTACCGGATGGTCCTCCAGTGCGCCGAAGCGGGAGGCGAAGGCGACGTGGTCGGCACGCGTGACGTCCTGGTCCCGCAGGAAGAGGACCTTGTGCTGCAGCAGCAGGTTCTTGATCTCGGCGAAGAGATCGTCGTCGCGGGCCGCGTCGGCGAGGTTCACGCCGCTGAGCTCGGCTCCGATGGTGCAGGTCAGCGGCTCGGCCTTCACGGTGGTCCGGCGCACGAGCGCCGGGGTCTGCCGCGCGGACGAGAGGGTGTCTGGCATGGGGTGCTCACTTCCTGGGGTGCAACGACGTGCCTTCCTGGGGTGGAACGAGGTGTGCCCTGTCACAGGACGAAGACGGAGGACCCAGTGGTCCGGCCGGCTTCCAGGTCGCGGTGCGCCTGCTCCGCGTCCCCGAGGGCATAGCGCTGATTGATCTCGATCTTGATGCGCCCGGAGGCGACGTGCTCGAACAGCTCGCCGGCCAGCGCGGCGCGCTCGACAGGCTCGGCGATGTAGTCGGCCAGAGCGGGCCGGGTGACGAACACCGAGCCGTGCAGGGCGAGTTGCATCGCGTCGATCTGCGGGACGGGGCCGGAGGCGGTGCCGAAGCACACGAGGAGCCCGCGGCGGGCCAGTGAGGCCAGAGAGCCCGCGAAGGTGGCCTTGCCGACGCTGTCGAACACGACCGGGACGCCTGCGCCGCCGGTCAGCTCGCGGACCCGGTCGGCGACGTTCTCGTGCCGGTAGCGGATGACGTGCTCGCATCCGTGTGCTCGGGCGATGTCAGCCTTCTCCTCGCTGGACACCGTTCCGATCACACGGATGCCGAGCAGTGCGGCCCACTGGCTCACGATCAGGCCCACTCCGCCCGCCGCGGCGTGCAGCAGCACGGTGTCGCCGGGCCTCAGGGGGTGGATCCTGCGCAGCAGATAGGCGGCGGTCAGGCCGCGCATGGTCATCGCGGCCGCCGTCTCACAGCTGATCTCGGGGGGCAGTTTGATCAGGTGCGAGGCGGGCATGACCCGCTCGGTGCTGTAGGCACCGAGCGGACTTCCGGTGTACGTCACCCGGTCGCCCTCGGCCACGTCGGTGACGCCCTCGCCCACCGCCTCCACCACGCCTGCGGCCTCGACGCCGATGCCGTCGGGCAGGCGGACCGGATAGAGCCCGTTGCGGAAGTAGGTGTCGGCGAAGTTGAGGCCGACGGCCTCGTGCCGGATGCGTACCTCGCCGGGGCCGGGGGCGCCGACGGTGACCTCCTGCCACTTCAGGACGTCGGGGCCACCGGTTTCGTGGAAGCGGACGGCGTGTGCCACAGAGTGCTCCGAAGGATTCGCGGGGGTGGGTGTTGCCTGCGTGCGGGACCGGCCTGGCTCGCCGGGTACGGGTCAGGCCGTGGCGTCGCGGAGCATGAAGCCGCGCTGTCCCGGGCGGCGGTTGGGCACCATGCCGAGCCGGGCGAGGGTCTCGTCGGCGTCGGCGTAGTACTCGCCGAGCTTGTAGATCCGCTTGGCGTCGGCACCGGTGGCGATCTCACGGCCGAGTGCCTCGGAGATCTTCACCATCTGCTCGACCTGGGCCACGGAGGACATCCGCTCGCCCTTGGCGCGCCAGAGGTTGTCCTCGTTGCCGACGCGCACGTGCTGGCCGAGGGCGATGGCGACGGCATTCATCGGGGCCACGGCGCGCATGGAGCTCTCGATGGTCAGGACGGCACCGTCCGGGACGCGGCGGATGAACTCGATCAGGTCCGCGGGGTGCCGGCCGGCGAAACCGCCGCCGATGGCCACGTAGTTCAGGATCAGCGGCCCCGTGTAGAGGCCCGCGCGGATCAGCCGCTCCTCAGTCTCCAGCTGGGCCAGGTGGGCGAGCTGGAAGTGCGGCTGGATGCCGTTCGCGTGCAGGCGCTTGAGGTGCTCCAGGTAGAACTCCGGACCGGCCTCGACGACCATGTCGCGGTAGGCCCGGTAGTAGTCCGACTTCGCGATCGACGTGCCCTCGAGGTCGTCGTCGTTCATGATCTCGACGATGTTCATCTGGCTGGTGTTGATCGCGATCGTCACCTGGTCGGGCGCCGGGGTGAGTTCGGCGAGCAGGTGCCGGGTGTCGTAGGCGAGCCACTTGGCGTCGCCGCCCTCGCCCTCGGGGGCGAAGGAGATCGACCCGCCGATCTGGAGCACCATGTCCGGCACGGCCTCGCGCAGCCGTCCGAGCAGTTCGTTGAACATGGACATCCGCTTGGAGCCCTTGCCGTCGAGCTCGCGGACGTGGATGTGGAGCACCGTCGCGCCGGCGTTGTAGCAGTCCACGGCAGCCTGTACGTGCTCGTCCATGGTCAGGGGCAGGTCGTCCGCGTCGCCGGGAAGCCACTCGGGGCCGTACGGCGCGGCCTGGATCACCAGCTTCTCCTGGTTCTCCGGGAAGAGTGAGTCGTCGTGGAAATGCACGGGGCTTCTCCTTGGCGTAGGGGTGATCGCGTCACGGAGCAGGCGGCGGACGCGACCAAGGGGTCTGCGACGGCGGAAGTCGGGACCGGTGGCCACAACTGGCCCGCCATGGCCGCGATCCGGAGGGAGTGCCCTCAGGGGAGCTGCAGAGCGCCCCCTCCGGAAGCCGACCGCCTGCGCGGTGGTGCCAAGGTAGGGCGGATGGCACGCGCTCGCTTTTCCTGCAGTGACAGGTGACTTGTCAATCGGGGACACGCGGCTGGACAGACTCGTGCCACGGCCGAAATGCGTCCCGCGGACTCAGCTGCCGCCAGGCGCTTCCGGGCCGCCCCGGCTCTTGCGCCACTCGCGCGGACCGGTGCCGAAGTGCTCGTGGAACCAGCGGGAGAAGGCGCTCAGCGACGAGAATCCCAGCAGTGTGGACACCTCGGTCAGGGAACGGTTGGGGTTGGCGACGAACTGCTCCGCGAGCGCCGTGCGGGTCGACTGGAGCAGCGAGGAGAACGTCTCTCCGGAGCGGGCCAGGTGGCGGTGAACGGTGCGCCGGTCGACGTCGAGGCTGCGTGCGATCTGCTCGATGGAGCAGCGCCCGGTGGGTAGCAGCGCCTCGATGAGGTCGCGGACCCGGTCCACCTCGGATGCTTCCCTGGGGGCGGCGATGGGCTCGAAGTACTGCCGGGTGTAGCTGCGCAGCTGAGCGTCGGCCATGGCGTTGGGGGCGTCCAGGTCCTCGGCGTAGAAGACGATGCCGTTGAAGTCGCGGTCGAACTCCACCGAGGGCCCGAACAGGCGGCGGTGGCCCGCGGCGTCGCGCGGCGCCGGGTGGGCGAAGCAGACCGCCGAGGGACGCCAGTGCGGGCCGAGGAAGCCGCTCAGCACGCGCTGGAACGCTCCCACGGCGAGTTCCGTGCCCTGCCGGGCCGGCTGCGGTTCACCGAGCCGGAGGTCCACCTTGAGCGTGGCCACCCCGTTGCCTTCCGAGAGCCGGGCGTGCAGGACCTCGTTGTAGGTGTGCTGGTGGCGGATGAGCAGGGCCAAGGCACTGCGGACGTCGGGCTCTTCACGGACGAGCAGGCTGATGGGGCCGAGATTGGAGAAGCGCCGCCACTCGGTCAGCAGCAGACCGAAGTCCTCCCGCCCGGACGCGGCGGCCGACAGCTCCAGCAACTTGACCACCGCCGTGCCGGAGATCCACCGGTCCTGCACTGCCAGGTCCGCGGTGTCCAGGCCGACGCCCTTCATCAGGGCGCGGGGGTCGAGACCGAGGGATCGGCTCAGCTCGACGTAGCCGTTCAGCGCGGCGGTGCGGGCAAGGGGCCTCATGGGCACGCTCCAGGGGCAATGAGTCCCCAGAAGTTAAGTTCCTCGTCCCCGCACGTCAAGCATGCCGGGCGAGTGATTCGTAGCATCCCCGTTCAACGCGGTCCGTACGGCGGTGCGGCTGCCGTGCCGCCCGGCCGCCGCACCGCCGGCAGAAACTGCCCGGCACACCAGACCTCGCGGAGGCGACCATGGCCAAAGCCCCAGACACGCTGACGATGCCGGTCGAACCGTTCACAGGCCCCGCCCTGTGGTACGGACCCGACCTGGCGGGCCGTGACGACTGGGTCCTGAGTCTGTCCGCCGGGGACCGTGACGAATTGCGCAGGGCGCTGCACACCGCCCGCGCCCGCGCCGCCACCCTGCTGCGGATGACCACCGCCGACTTCCCGCTGCCCACGCTCGCAGCCGAGCTGGATCGCACTGCGAGAACACTGTCCGAGGGGCGGGGCCTCCTTCTGATCAAGGGCGCCCCCGAGGATCTGCTCGGAGAAGCCGAAGCCAGCACCGTGCTGCGCGGCATCGGCCAATACCTCGGCAGACCCGTCCCGCAGACCGTCGACGGCCACACCCTCTGCCACATCCGGGACGTCGGCCCGACGTCGGACGCCCCGGCGCCGCCTGCGTGCCTTACCTCGGCCGCGGTGTCGTTCCACACATCGGAGTCCGACCTGCTCGGCCTGCTCTGCCTGCGGCCGGCCCGCTCAGGCGGCCGAACGCTGCTCGCCAGTGCCGCTGCCGTGCACAACGCCGTGCTCGAAACCCGCCCGGATCTCGTCGCGCGCCTCTACCGCCCCCACCTCTTCGACGGCCAGGAGGAGCAGGCGCCCGGCGACGGGTCTTACCTGGCCTGCCCGCTTGTCACCAGGCACGGAGACCGGCCCAGCATGCGGTACGACCGCACCCGCCTGGACAGCGGCGCACACGCTGCCCGAGGCGGTGGCCCGGACGGCGCCCAGGCCGCCGACGAAGAGCTGTACGACTTCATCGACACGACGGCAGCCTCGCCCACCCTCCGGCTCGAACTGGATCTCCAGCCCGGTGATCTGCTCCTGCTCGACAATCACGTGGTGCTGCACGCCCGCTCGGCGTACGAGGACTTCGACGCCGTGGAGCAGAAACGCCACCTGCTGCGCCTGTGGCTGGCCCGCCCCGGCGAGGCCACCCCGGCCGACCAGGCAGCCGGAGCACACGTCCGCCGGACGACACGCACCGGAGTCGTCCCACGCGATGTCGTCCGCCCCCGGAGCCTGCGCACGGCAGGCCCGGGCTGCGGCTGCCCGCTGCGCACCCACTGAGACGAATCGACGTACGAGCAGCTCGACGAGGCGAGTGCCCGGCTCGCCGGTGTTCTGCAAGACCGAGGTGTCCGGCCGGGTGACGTCGTCACGATGACCATGCCCAATGTGCCGCTCTTCCCGGTCGTGTACTACGGCATCCCGCGGGCCGGTGGCGTTGCCGTGCCGATGAATCCGCTACTCAAGGCGCGTGAGGCAGCGTTCGTGCTGCGTGACTCGGGGCCCGGATGGCGCTGGCCCATCCGATGTGCGCCGAGGAGGTGGCGAAGGCGGCCGCTGAGACCGGAGCGGCGTGCCTGGTCACGGATTCCGACAATTTCCACACGCTGCTGCTCGCTGCCCAGCCTCTGGCCGGCGTCGTCGAACGGGCCGACGACGACACCGCCTTGATGCTTTACACCTCGGGCACCACCGGCACGCCCAAGGGGGCCGAACTCACTCACCGCAACCTGCTGACCAACACGGCCACCACCGCACAGACCCTGCTTCTGCTCGGTCCGCAGGACGTCCTGCTCGGCGGTCTGCCGCTGTTCCACGCCATCGGGCAGGCCTGCGCCATGAACGCCTCCGTGGCCGCCGGCGCGACGCTCACGTTGCTGCCCCGGTTCGATGCGGGGCAGGCTCTGGATGTCATGCGCCGGGACGGGGTCACCGGCTTCCTCGGCGTGCCGACGATGTACTCCGCGCTTCTGCAGGCCCGACGCCCGGACGGGCATGCCGCCTCCCGGCTCCGGCTCGCGGTCTCGGGCGGCGCCGCCCTGCCGGTCGAGGTACTGCACGGCTTCGAGCGGACCTTCGGGGCGACCGTGCTGGAAGGCTACGGCCTGTCGGAGACCTCTCCGGTGGCCGCCTTCAATCATCCGGCCCGACCGCGCAAGGCCGGCTCGATCGGCACCCCGTGCGGGGAGTCGAAATGAAACTCGTGGCGGACGACGGTACTCCCGTGGAGCCCGGCGCTGTCGGTGAGATCGCCGTCCGCGGTGAGAACGTGATGAAGGGCTGCTTCAACTACCCCGACGCCAGCGCCCACGCCTTGCGCAACGGCTGGTTCCACACCAGCGACCTGGCACGCGTGGACGAGGACGGCTTCTACTTCATCGTGGACCGCAAGAAGGACCTGATCATCCGGGGCGGCTACAACGTCTGCCCGCGGGAGATCGAGGAGGACCTCTACGGGCCGCGATCGCCGAGGCCGCGGTCGTGGGAGTTCCGGACCCGCTGCACGGCGAGGAAGTCGCTGCGGTCGTCGTGCTGCGGACCGGCGAGGAGGCGACGCCGGAGGCGATCCGTGACTACGTCGAAGAACATGTCGCGGCCTACAAGTATCCGCGCGTCGTCACGCTCACCGCCGAACTTCCCAAGGGGCCCACCGGCAAGATCCTCAAGCGTGAGATCACCGTCCCGCCGCCGTCGGCCCGCTCGTGAGCTCATGCCTGGGCAAAGATCAGGGGGTGGGTACGGGCCGGCGGTGTGCCTCGTACTCCGCTCCCCGCACCCGCCCACCTCGCCGTAGCCCGAGGCCGGCCAACACATCCGCTTGGAGCAGTCCACAGGCCGAGGGCTGCGACGATGACAGGTATACGTGGCACTTTTCACGCAGGTCAGTGACGCGTGACACCTGTACCACCAGCAGACCAAGAACATTCTCTGTTCTTACAGCCCTCAGAAGCTTGGCTTCTTCTAGATCCCGGAGTCGGTTGCCCGGAGGCATCGTCGCGCAGGCGACCCGACACGGCAGCCACCCTCCGGGATCAACGCAATACTTCGCGCCACTGTCCGAGCTCCAAGTGAGCGTCCCGGACCAGCTCCGGACCGAATGGCGTCCCTGTCGAACCACTTCCCGGCCCGAAAGGCCGGCCAATCTGCAGGTAATGCGCTGCTGTTCGATCGTGTCCGCCGGCATCGCGTCCAACGGCAGACCGGCCGTGAGGGAGTTGCCAGCGGGCGGCGGAACCGTCGAGCTTCGCGTCGGCGACGGCGTCGTGCGGGTCGCCGAGCGGCTGGTCGCGATCCGGCCTCTCAGCGTCGCGCACGAGCGCTGGACGGCCCGACGAGGCGATCGTCGCAGAGCCGCGTGCCGGCCTGCTTGACGTGCCTCAGCACGGGTGAGACCTCCATGCTCTGCAGTCCGGTCAGGGACCCGATGCGATCCGAAGTGAACTCGAACAGTTCGTCGAGGTCCCGGCAGTGTGCGACGGCGTGGATGTTCCAGGGCCCGGAGATGGCTGCGGCGAAGGCGATCTCGGGTTCCTGCGCGAGTGTGCGGCCCGCGCTCTTCACCGCCGACGGGTGCACGCGGAGCCAGAGGTTCGCGCGAGCGTGATACCCCAAGGCCGCTGCGGCGATCTCCACGTCGATGTGGACGACGCGCTGCTGGAGCAGAGCATCAAGGCGTCGCGAGGCACGTCCCGGGGTGAGGTCGGCGGCTGCGGCGAGATCGACGAGACTGGCGCGGCCGTCTGCAGCGAGGGCATCGAGCATCTTCTCGTCCTCGGGGGTGAGGCGCAGTGGCTCGCGGGTGACGACCGGAGACTCGGTGAAGGGGGGCCCGCCGCTCCCCAGCGCTGCTTCCTCCTGCGGGGACAGTGTGCCCTGCAGGGCGGACCAGTAGTGGGCGCGGCCTCCGAGGAACTGGCGGAGCATGGCGAAGGCGTTGATGTCGATCACCGCTGCGGTGCGCGGAAGCCGCTGCCCCAGGAGGTCCTCGCGTTGTTCCCGCGTCCGGGACTGCGTCGCGCAGGTGATCTCGCAGCCCGCCGCGCTCAGCGCTACCCAGTTGATGTCGTCACGCTTGGCGAGCGCCTCGGCGATCGCCGCGACGCTGCCGGGCCGGCAGCGCAGGCGCACCAGCCACCTGCTCTGCCCCAGGGCGCCCGGGTTGACCACGCCGGCCACCCGGATGACGCCCTCGGCGCGCAGGCGGCGATACCGACGGTTGACGGCGCCCTCGGTCAGTCCGAGGACGGTCGCGATCGCGGCGAACGAAGCCCGCGGAGCGATCTGCAGCGCCCGAATGATTCGTACATCGTCAGGCTGTACCGAAGCGGATTCCGTCATGAACACCCTTGCCACGTCACCGATCATACAAACGAGCGCTCGTGGCTCGCCTGCGATGCAGCGCGGACGAAACACTTGAAGCACACGTTGAGGGGCCCCACAGCAGCGGTCACCCGTGCCCATCCCGGGACCTCGACGATGCCCGAACGGAGTACGACGCTCGAAGAACGGAGATGACGCTGCATGTCATCGACCTCCACCGAACAACACCCACCGACCGCTCTCATCGTCGGGGCCTCGCGCGGCCTCGGCCACGCGATGACGGCGGAGTTCCTGGACAGGGGCTGGAACGTCATCGGCACCGTTCGCGACACCACTGCCCGAACGCCGCTGCACGATCTCGCGGACCGCACCGACGGCCGGGTGACCATCGAACGCCTCGACATCAACGACCCCGGCCAACTGCCCCCGCTGCACGAACGTCTGACGCACCGCCGACTCGACGTGCTCTTCGTCAACGCGGGTACCACCAACAACGAGCAGACGCCCATCGGCGCGGTCGCGACAGCCGACTTCATCGACGTGATGGTCACCAACGCGCTCAGCCCCATGCGCGTCATCGAAGCCCTCGAAGACCTGGTGGCCCCGGCGGGGCTCATCGGGGCGATGTCCTCCGGGCAGGGCAGCATCACGAACAACACGAGCGGGGGCCGCGAGGTCTACCGAGGGAGCAAAGCAGCCCTGAACATGTTCCTGCGGAGCTTCGCGGCCCGGCAAGGTGAGACGCAGCGCGCCTTCGTACTCATGGCGCCGGGGTGGATACGCACCGCCCTGGGCGGTCCGGATGCGCCGTTCACCATCGAGGAGAGCGTCCCCTTGCTGGTGGACGTCCTGCTCTCCCGACTGGGCACGCCCGGCCTGGCGTACCTGGACCGCTTCGGCCGGACCGTCCCTTGGTAAACCCTGCGGCCAGCACTCACATGCGCCGGCTTGGGGCAGCCCTCAAGGAGGAGACCGTGCCGATCATCGCCGCCGAAGAACGCTGGAGCACGCCGGATCCGACGGCTGCACTCCGCGCCCCGCCGCACCCGGATGAAAGTCTCCACATCGGGGAAACGGACGACAACCAGGAGTGCCTGGAGGACCTGGAAGCGGGCCGCATCGCGGCGATGGAAACTCAAGGGTTCGACCTTTCGGTCCTCACCCTGACTCCGCCCGGAACCCAGGCGCTGCCCCCCGAAAGCCCGGCGCTGAGAGCGCGAACGGGCAGGGTGTCGGGCGACGGCCGCCACGGCCACGTCGTTCCCAGCCCGTTTCGGCGCGGCGTCGGAAATCGGGCAGCCCGTTTTCACTCACCCTCAACTGCCGTCGAGTGTCCGTGATGCCTCGTACCGAGGGTTCGACCCCGTGACGGAACCCTCCCTGTGCTCCGGCGAGCCGAGGACGCAACCAGTCGTTCCGGACGCTCTACCTGACCGGGCCTTCGTCTTCTCCTCGCTGTTCGTCAGGCAGGTCCAGGATGGCCTCTCGGGTGTAGTGAGGGCTCCCTCGGGGTGGGGCCGCCCCGGGGGCCATGAGGTCGGCGAGGAGTCTGCTCAGGTCATCCGTGGACAGCGCCAGGCCCAGGGTCTGCACGATGCGCAGAGCGCAGTCCCGGATGGACCGGGCACTCTTCTCGGGCGCCGCCGTGCTCCTGATCTCGTCACACACTCGGCCGAACTGCTCAGCGCTGATCGTCGGCCTACTTGCCAGTTGCGCCATGGTGCGCTCCTCCTGGATGAACGGGCCGTTCCACCCGCTCTTCCAGAAAGCGCTGAGCACACCCCGATGGCAACTGGAGAGAGCCGGCGCGCAGGCGATCGGCCAGAGGCGCTCAGACTTCGCCGGCCAGTGCCTGGCCTTGCAGTTCGACCGCTTCGAAACCGGCGTCGTGAACCGTGTGCCCTCTCAGTGGTGTCCCGATGCGGCCGGGCTGAGCTGGTCCGGCGATGTACCGGCCGTGGTCTGGATGGGACGGCGTGCTGCGCGCCACGGCCCGAAAGGCCCCTCCCGGTCGTGCCGGCCCAGCAGGAGGTTCCGGGGGGCGGCGCAGGGCGCCGGTGATCGCGCCGAGGGTGCACGGATCTCGATGAGCGCCCGGGCGACGGGCAGGTGCCACTGCTGGTTCCCACGAATGATCAGCCTTCAGTGCCCGGTGCCTCGGCCCATGCGGTGAACCGCTCCTTGGCGGGGGCGACGTCGGGCGTCTCGGGCCACAGGGCCCACGGGTCGGTCAGGCGCGCTCGGCGAACCGCGCCTCCAAGGGGGCATGGCTTCACCGTGCGGCGCCCACGACAGCTCCTGCCCGTCGATCCGGAGGGCCTCGAACGCGGCAAAGCGGGCCGACAGCTCGGCGTGGAGCCGGATGGCAGGCAGCCCCCGCCTGCGAGTGTGGTGGTGGGGTGGGGGCGGATACGTCAGCGCCTCGTCGGGTCGCGCGACCAGATGGCGGCGCCCCCAGGCGGGCGCCGAGGCCGATTCATCTCCGCGTACGCACAGCCAGACCACGTACGCACAGCTTGGCCACCGGCCGTGATCACGCACGGATTGACGCCTGCTGTGAGGGTTCCCAAGCTGTAGAAGGGGCGGGTGGAAGGGGTCGTGGTCGTGAGCGGTAGGCAGAGTGGACTTCCCCGGCTGCTGACCGCAGCGGAGAGGGCGGCGCCGGTGGACGCCGTCGCGGTGGTCGCTGAGGACCTCCGGCGGCGTTTCGGCGCCACGAAGGTGTCATTCCTCATCGTGGACCTGACGGGCAAGGCGGTGGCGCGGCTGGCCACGGCCGCCGGTGCGGAGGGTGGGCGGGAAGCGGAGCGGATTCCCATGTTCGGCAGCGTCTACGAGCAGGTGATCCGTACCCAGCGGCTGTACCAGGAGAGGACCGGCCAGGGACAGCGGGTGATCGTGCCGGTCACCAACCGGGGGGACGCCATCGGAATGCTGGAACTGCTCCTGCCCGCCGACCCCGGCGACGACGTCCTCGACGAGGTCGGTGAAGCCGCACACATCCTGGCCTACATCGTGATCGTCAACGGACGCTTCACCGACCTCTACACCTGGGGCACACGCTCCAGGCCCCCCACGCTGGCAGCTGAAATCCAGTACCAGCTACTTCCCCCGTCACTGTCGTGCGAGGCTGCGCAGTTCACCTTGTGCAGGAGCTTGGAGCCCTCGGAAGACCTCAGCGGCGACACCTTCGACTACGCGCTGGACCGCGACACCCTGCACGTGTCGGTGACCGACCCCATGGGCCACGACATCGATTCCGCCCTTGCCGCCACCGTACTGGTGGGCGCCCTGCGCGGCGCCCGTCGCGCAGGAGCCGGTCTGGCCGAGCAGGCCCACCGGGCCGACCAGGCCCTGACCGATCACGGCCACGGTCACGCCACCGGGCAACTGCTGCGCATCAACCTCCACACCGGCCACGCCCAGCTCGTCAACGCCGGCCACCCCTGGCCACTGCGCATGCGCGACGGGACTGCGGAAGCGATCACCTGCGAGGTGGACCACCCCTTCGGGCTGCCCGTCTCCGTGCCTCACCCCTACCGTGTCCAGGACCTCGACCTGCGCCCCGGTGACCGTCTGCTCATGGTGACCGATGGCATGCTCGAACGCCATGGGGAGAAGGTCGACCTGCTCGCCCTCCTGAAGCGCACCCGGGATCTGCACCCGCGGGAGGCGGCGCTGACGCTGACGTCCGCGGTCCGGGACGCCGCCGGGGGCCGGCTCGCAGACGATGCCACCGTGATGTGCCTGGACTGGCACGGCCCCCAGCAGACCCTGCGGCACGTCAGCTCCGGCGCGGACACTGAGCAGGCTTCAGCCGGCCGCACGAAGCAGTAGCGGTGACCAGGGCGCTCCCCCGGCCGGTGCCAGACGCCCGGATCGTTGCTCCCGCGCCTCGCCCTTCCTTCCGAGCATGAGCTCTCCCAGCCGCTGTGGGCGGCTCCGGCGACCTGACCGGATGAGACATCACGAGGCGTCCGGAGAGCCGTCCCGCTTCGGCTGGAAAATCGGTTCGCCGGGGAGCGCGCCGACAACGGCAGGCTATCTTGCGCCTGCGCCGGCAGGGGGTCCAGAGGCGGTCGCAGAACCATAAGTCCGGTCTACGGGTCGCCTGGGGGACCCGCTACCCGAAAGCACTCGGCCTGGTGCTTTCGCAGCCCCGCACGCGGCCAGCCGGCAAGGCCGCCGAGGCCCATCGGGCCGACGACGCGGTCCCGCGACTCATCATTTCTGCTCGTTCGCTGGAGACGGTTTGCGGTGCCCGTCCCGGCCCCCGGCCGGGTGGGGGCCGACCCCACCTTTGCGCCTGTTCCTGTGCCTCGCGTGGCAAGTTCCCACGGTGAGATGCGGCCCCCGCAGACTGGCCTGCGTCACGGGATCGATGGAGGATGGAAACAGCCACACGGCGAGCAGACAGGCCGGCTCCCCTGCCTCACGCCGACGTACCGCTGCGGTCCCTGCCGTTCGCGGATCACGCCTACCGGACGCACGAATCCAGGCGCTCTCATGAACAGCATCTACGCGTTGATCCGAATCGACGGCAGCATTCAGTTCCGCGACGGCATCCCGGACCAGGGCGCGGGCACCGGCGCTGCCTTCGCCATCCAGCGGGCCGCATGGGGTGGTCACGGCCTCCACGGCGGCGTCAACGATGTCCGAGGTCCCGGCGGCACCCACCTGCTCAACCGCATCGCCACCCTTGTTGTGTACGCGCTGGGAGGCCCCAACCGGTGCGTTTTCGGGGACCTGACCATCAGCGGCGACCGTTTTGAGTCCGGCTCCGGAAAAGCCACGCCCTGCGGCCTTACAGAGGCACAACAGCACCTGATCCGAGACGTCCATGGCGCGATCTGCGGGAACGCCGACGCGGCCGAGGGCGGGGACGCAGGTCCTTCGGCAGCCTCTGGCGAGAGGGACGACTGGCCCCCCTGGGCTGACTGGCCTGTCGCATCCGTTCTATCCGGGTCGGTCAGCGGCGTTTTTGCTGTCGCGCCTTCCACCTGACTCGGACACCACATCCTTACCAGGGTATGGACACGTGCGGCAGAACCGCTTCGAGATCTGTGTCAGGCAGGCAGGCCCGCCATGACCGGACCGCACTCCGCTCAGCCGCGACAACTCCGTGAGGGTGCGTCCGGCCGGTCACTCGATGCGGATCTCGGCCGGCTGCAGGAAGTACCCGGTGATCTCGCCGGGGGCGGGGGCGCGGGCACCGAGCTCGGTGGCTTGCCGCCGGGTTGGCCTGCCCCGTTCACCGTGCCGACAGCTGAAAGCCAAGACGCTTGTGGTCCGGCCTTGCATGGGCCGAGCTTCTCCTGTTCCAGGTGCTCACCGCCGGGCTGTGCACCCACCCTCGGTCCGTGCGGCCGCCCACAGTGCGATCTGCGTGCGAGAGCGCAGGCCCAGCTTGTCGCGGATCTTGTCCAGGTGCGTGGCGACCGTGTGGACCGAAAGGCCGAGCCTGTCCGCGATCTGCCGGTTGGTCAGCCCTTCGGCGACGAGTTCGGCCACCGTGGACTCCCTTGCGGTGAGCCGGAGCCGCTCGTCGGTGGTGCGGACATCGCCCCTCGACCGGTCATCGCCGTTCCCTGCGCCGAGCGCGTACGCGACCAGCCGCTCTCCGCGCAGCCCATGGGCACCGGCGACGGCAGCCTTCCGCGCGGCAGCCGACAGCCGTGTCCTGGCACGCGCCGCCGCCTGTTCCATCCTGTGCCGCCAGGGAGCCTCGGGCTCGGTGTCCAGGCGGCGCCGCGCCTGCACGCTCGCCTCGTACAGCCTCAGCGCACGCTGCATGTCGCCGCTCTCCGCGGCCACGAGGGCCAGGCCCTCCACGGGGTACAGGGCATGGAAGCTGGCCCCAGGAGCGATCCGCAGCACCTCGGAGAACAAGGTCTCCGCGCTGCGCAGACGCCCCAGGGCCAGCCGTACGGCTCCCGCGGTGTGCAGCGCGGCCGCGATCCGAGGCCACGGCGCTTGTTGCCTCAGCACGGGCAGACACCGTGTCATCAGCACGTCGGCCTCCAACTCGCCGCCGGACTGGAGCAGCGCCCAGGCCAGGTGATGGGTGCACCAAGCAACGTCCTGCGGCCTGCCGAGGGAAGCGACGGCCTCCAGGCACTCCCTCAGATCCGCGACGGCCTCGGCGAACTCACCACGGCACAGGCGCGCCGCCGCCCGGGCGTCCAGGGCGTTGGCCAGTCCGGCGGCGTCACCGCGCATCCGTTCGCTCCGCACCGCCTGCTCCCCCAGGCACACCGCCTCGTCCAGATCGGCCTGCTGGCAGGCCACGCGTGCGGCGAGCGCCGGCACCTGCCCACCCAGCGCCCGGCCCCCGGCTCCCCGCAGTGGTCCGCTGAGCAGCGCACGGGCGGCCGACGGCTGCTCCTGCTGGTAGTGCACACGTGCCAGCTCCAGTGTCAGCCGCGCCAGTACGGCATCGCCGTGGCCGGCGCTGCAGGCCAGTACCGACACGAGATTGTCCCGTTCCGCCGCGAGCGGGCTGCCGGCCTGGTCGGCGAACACCTCCCTGCGGCCTCGCCCGGTCAGCTCGGTCAGCTCGGTCAGCTCGGTCAGCTCGGTCAGCTCGGTCAGCCACGCGAGCGCCCGGCGCAGGGTGGCGTCAAGCTCGCCGGATGCACGCAGACGGTCCAGGGCGCAGGCACGGACGGCACTCAACTGCCTGAAGCGTGTGGGCGCCGTCTCTCCCGGCAGACGAACGACGAGCGACTTCGCTTCCAGGGCGCACAGGATGCGCAATACCTGCCGCCGGCCAATGCCGTCACCGGCGCAGACTGATTGCGCGGCGGTCGCGTCGAACCCGCCGACCAGGACCGAGAGGCGCCGGAAGACCGCCTGCTCGGCCGGATCCAGCAGCCGATGGCTCCAGTCGACAGCTGCGGCGAACCCACTGGGGCGTGCGGGTCCGGTTCTGCTTCCCCCGGTCAGAAGGTCCAACTGGCAGAACTGGTCGTCCAGCCCGGCCAGGATGTCGCTCAGCGCGAGCGCACCGACGTGGCAGGCCGCGAGTTCGACCGCGAGCGCCAGGCCGTCCAGGCGCCGGCAGATCTCGACCACCAGATGGCCGTTGCCGCGATGGAGCGCGAACCCTGGGGAGTTGCTCGCGGGCCGGTCGACGAAGAGCCGTACGGCATCGGACTGCATGAGGGCCGTCGCATCGTCTCCGGCGTCGGCCGGCGGCAGGGACAGCTCGCCGAGCCGGAACACGGTCTCTCCGGGCACCCTCAGGCCTCCCGGCTGGTGGCCAGGATCCGCAGACGGGGGCAGCGACCCAACAGGGTCGCCGCCAGCCGGGCGCACGGCTAGGCCAGATGCTCGCAGTTGTCCAGAATCAGCACCCGGGAGGCGTCACCGATCGCCCGGACCAGCACGTCGACGCCGGTCCAGCCCGCTCGTTCGCCCACCCCCAGCACGGCGGCCACGGACTGCGTCGCCCACGCGCCGTCCTGGAGTGAGGCGAGTTCCACGAGGTCGACTCGTGCGAAGCGCCTCGGTAATCCCTTGGCGAACTCCAGCGCCAGCCGGGTCTTGCCCACACCGCCCGCACCGGTCAGCGTGAGGAGGCGCGAGCTCCTCAGGAGGGTACGCAGGGCCGACAGCTCGCTCTGCCGGCCGACGAAGGAGTCGAGCGCCGACGGCAGGACGCTGCCACCGGCCGGCGAGACCGCAGGCGTGACACCCGAAGCCGCCCGTCGCCGCAGCGCCCGCTGCCGACAGGCGCTGGAGCAGTATCGAGCCGGCCGACCCCCGTGCTGCCTCACGGCCAACGTCGCACCACACACTTCACACGTCCGACTCCGGCTCATGTCCGACTCCTGGCCGCACCGCCCCGGAACGAAACCATCGCCTTCGGCCATGTGTCTCCACGAAGTCCGAGCCGGTCGGCTCCGGCAGGAGCAGTGCGGCCGGCGTCGCCCGCGCGATGGCCGACACGGTGGCAGGGCCGGCCACTGCAGGCGTCCGGGTGCGTCAGGGTGTGGCGACGGGGTCGATGCCGAGCACGACGGTTCCGGTCACTCCCTTGCCGAGGTCGCTGCCTGCCTGGGTGAGGGTCAGCAGGGTCGAGGACCCGCCGTTGCGGTAGATGCCGTCCCGCGCGTTGAGCGTGCGGGTGACCGGACGAAGGAGCGGAACGACCGAGCCGGCGGTCTCCACCGCCGCACCGAGCGGCGGATGGTCGTGCAGGCACAGGTCGGAGGCGAAAAGAACCACCGAGACACGCATGGTTGTCAGCTTCGTTCCGGCGGGCGGCGTCGGCGGGTGTGGACGGCACTGTCTTCCGGTGGCGTGGGGGGTCCGGAGGCGGGGCGGCCGTTCGTCGCCGGTTCAGCGCCGTCGGAGGCAGCACGCTGGACGCGGGCGGCTGCACGGACGATGTTGCGGGCCATCCCGCCGAAGACGACCGCGTGAAAGGGCGAGACGCTCCACCAGTACACGTGGCCGAGCAGCCCCCGCGGATGGAACACCGCCCGCTGCCGGTAGCGCACAGGCCCGCCCTCGTCTCCGTCGACGCGCATCTCCAGCCAGGCCAGACCCGGCAGCCGCATCTCGGCGCGCAGCCGCAGCAGCCGCCCGCGCTCGATCTCCTCCACCCGCCAGAAGTCCAGCGAGTCGCCCACCCGGAGCCGCCCGGCGTCCCGCCGACCGCGGCGCAGGCCCACACCGCCCACCAGACGGTCCAGCCAGCCGCGCGCCGCCCAGGCCAGCGGGAAGGAGTACCAACCGTTCTCGCCGCCGATCCCCTCGATCACCTGCCACAGGGCGTCGGGCGACACGTCCGCCTCACGTTCCCGGACGTCGGTGTACAAGCTGCCGCCGGCCCAGTCAGGGTCGGTCGGCAGCGGGTCGCTGGGCGCGCCGGGCACGGAGGCGGACGACCAGCGAGTGCTCACCTGCGCGTCACGTACCCGCTGCAACGCCAGGGCGACGGCCCGGTCGAAGCCGAGCGGGTGTCCCGGCGGGCTGGGCACGTACCGCTCGATGTCCCGCTCTGTGCAGACCACTTCGTGGCGCAGGGACTCTGTCAGCGGGCGGGCGATCGACGCCGGCACCGGGGTCACCAGGCCGACCCAGTGACTCGACAGGCCGGGCGTGAGCACAGGAACGGGCACGATGAGCCGCCGGGGCAGGCCGGCGACGGCGGCGTACCGCTGCATCATCTCCCGGTAGGTGAGCACCTCCGGGCCGCCGATGTCGAAGGCGCGGCTGACGTCGGCCGGCAGGCCGGCGCAGCCCACCAGGACACGCAGCACGTCCCGCACCGCGATCGGCTGGATGCGGGTCCGCACCCAGCGCGGGGTCACCATCACCGGCAGCCGCTCGGTCAGGTACCGCAGCATCTCGAAGCTGGCCGAGCCGGAACCGATGATGACGGCGGCGCGCAGAACGGCGGTCGGCACACCCGAGGCCAGCAGGACGCGGCCGACCTCGGCGCGGGAGCGCAGGTGCGGGGAGAGCCGTGATGCGTCGACGCCGGCGGGCGTGAGACCACCTAGGTAGACAAGGCGGCGGACGCCTGCCTGGTGGGCCTGCTCGCCGAAGACGTGCGCGGCGTCGCGGTCGGTCCGCTCGAAACCGTGACCGCTGCCGAGCGCGTGCACCAGGTAGTAGGCGACGTCCACACCTTCCATGGCGCGCGCCACGGACCCGGCATCGGTCACGTCGCCCCGGACGATCTCCACCCGGTCCGCCCACGGATGGTCGCGCAGCTTGCGCGGCGTGCGGACCATACAGCGCACCCGGTGACCGGCGTCCAGCAGCTCCGGCACCAGTCGGCCGCCTATGTATCCGCTCGCGCCGGTCACCAGACACGTCAGCGCTTCGCGGGCCGTCGCTTCGTCCTCGGTCGTCATCATGGCTGCCTCATGTGCAATGGTCCCCGTTCCCGCGCTCGCTCGATCACACGGTGCGCCGCACCGGACTTCTCCACTTGCCTCTACCGTGCCGTCGGTCAGGCCGGATGCACTCCGTGCGCGTGGCAACCGGGTGACGTGCCCGTCGGAGAGGAGGACGCCTCAGCGGGGCTCCGCACAGACGCCCGGCGGTCGCGTCGTTCCGTAGTCTGCGGGCGAGGATCTCTCGCCCTGGCGCGTCGGTTCGCGTGGGCACGGGAAGCCTGTGTACGCGCGCCGGGGCCCGCCGAGACCGCATACGAGCACCGGGCGCCAGGCCGGGCCGAACAGCCGCTCAGCGTGCCTTGCGCGCTGTGCGCTATGCGCTGTGCGCTGGAGATCCTCCAGAGCGTCCTGGATGACGGTGCGTCGGTGCCATGCCAGCCAGCGGCCCACCGCGTCGGCGGTTTCGTGCAGGGCGCGAGCTGGCTGCGGGTGAATCCGGCGATCGGCCGCGCGTGGTGCGACGAGATCACTCCCAGCAAGGCACCATGCTCGTCGAGCAGCGGGACGCTGTGACAAGCGCGGCTGCCGGCGTGCAGGATCACGTGCCCGGAGTCCTCGTCGAAGACGGTGGCACTGGCGCCGTCGCGAATGGTCACCTGCCGGCGATCACGGGCGGCCTGCGCGCATGCGGTGCCGGAGTGGCCGACGAAGGCGAAGAAGTCCGTGAACGCCGACCGAGCCCGGAGTGCTTCTCCAGGCGCAGCAGTCCGCCCTCGGCGAGCTGCACATTGCCCATGGCGGTCTCGGTGATCTCCAGTATCCGGCGCAGCCCCGCGCCGAGGACCGCGCCCTGCGGAGCCGTCGGGCTTGTGCTGCCGGGCAGCCGGAGGCCGGGAAGCCGGGGAGCACCGGCCCGGGCGCGGTGGGGAAACCAGGCACCGGTCCGCTCGTCCGGCCCGGCGATACGGATGACCGCGTCCGCAAGAGTATGGAGCTTGACGTTGTGCCGCTGAGAAGTACGGCGCAGCAGCTCGAACCCCTCCTCCAAGGAGGGCGAGACGGTATCGCTCCTTGAGGATCCCCTGGGCGGCGGCCACGGCCGCGTGCGCGAGCATCCGATTGCGCAGGGCGACGTTCCGCCGCCCCACATGATCCGGGCTCTTGCGTTGTCTCCTTTCCAGCGCGCGCACCTAGGCGTCACAGTCGCAGGATCATCGCGTACGGCGAGCATTCGACGTGGCCTCAGGGCGAGACGCCGTCGTCCGACCGTGGCAGTCGCAGGGCGAGCAGGGCGATGTCGTCGTGGGCCCCTGCCACGAGTGCGTTCATCAGCTCGTCGCCCAGCTCGTCGAGGTCCTGGTCGACCAAGACGGCAGCGTGCTGCCGGAGCCGGGTCATACCGTGATCCATGGATTCGCCGCGCCGTTCGATCAAACCGTCCGTGTACAACAGCAGGGTGCTGCCCTCGGGCAGGGGCAGGCAGGCACTGGGCCGTTCGGCGTGCGGGTCGACGCCCAGCAGCAGGCCGTGTGCTTCGTGCAGGTAGGCGGTGTCGCCGTCTGCGGTGACGAGGAGGGGCGGTGGATGTCCGGCACTCGCCCATTCCAGCTGGTACGGCCCTCCTTCCTGACCCTTGAGCAGCGCGTACACGCAGGTGGCGGTCCGGTGTCTGTAGAGGGCGTCGACCGCGAGGTCCAAGCGGCGCAGGATCATGCCGGGGGGCTCCCGGCGGTCGCAGGCGATGCCACGCAACATGTTCCGCATCTGGCTCATGGTCACGGCGGCACGCAGATCGTGGCCGGTGACGTCGCCGATGATCAAAGTGGTGTCACCGCTTTCCGGCAGGACGAAGCTGTCATACCAGTCACCGCCGATCTGCGCCGTGGTGCCCGCCGGGGAGTAGCGGGCGGTGATGCGCAGACCCGGTACGACGGGCAGGTCCGGCAGCAGGGAGCGCTGGAGGCGCTCGGCGACCGCCTGGGTCTCGGCGTAGAGCCTGGCGTTGTCGAGAGCCAGCGCGATGCGGTGGGTCAGGTCCTCGACCAGCGCCAGTTCCGCCTCGCCCCATGGCGGGTGCCCCTCGCCCCTGACCAGGGTCAGCGCACCCAGCACTCTCCGGCGTGCCCGCAAGGGTGCCACGATCACGGAGTCTCCCCCGAGTCGGGCGAACGGCTGCAGGGATGCCGCATGCAACGGATCGGACGCCTCCTGCCCGGTCGGCAGGCGCCCGGCCGACAACAGCAGCGGGCCGGCGCCGCGAAGCACCCGGGACAGCGGGCCTGTCGCCGTCTCCGGCACCGGCGGCAACGGTCCCGTCAGGCCGGTCAGGGCGGCGTTGGGGTCACGGTGCGAGACACAGACCCGCTCGACGGCGCCGTCCTCGTCCATCAGGTCGGCCGCGGCCCAGTCGGCCAGACCCGGCACCAGCACCCGGCACACCCGCCTGAGCCCCTCGACCGCGTCCAGCGTGCTCGACAGCGCCGCCGCGCTCCGGGTGGCGAACGCCAGCTGGTCGAGCGCCGCTCGCAGCGCCGCGTCCGCGTCATCCTCGTTCATGCCGACCACCTACCCGCCTGGTGGCCCTACGGCCGCTGCCGCCCTGGGAAACCACTCCCCGGGCAGTGCACTGCGTCCGTGTACGGCACGGGGCCCAGGCATGTCCTTACGGTCGCACCGGGGCCGCGTCTCCTCCTTACGGCTCTGGTCGGCCGGCCGGGCCGAGACCTATGCGTTCATGGACCGGGCCGTCGCGGAACCGTTTCGGCCCGACCACTTCGTCACCGCGCAGATGATGCGCCTGAACATCGCAACGGGCCACCTGCAGTGGGTCAACGCGGGCCACCCCGCACCGCTGCTGATCCGCAACCACCAGGTCGTGCGGCAACTGACAGGCCCGACCACCCTGCCGGTCGGCTCGGCGGTGAAGAGCCCCGGATCAGCGAGCAGATGCTCCAACACGGCGACCGGGTGCTGTGCTTCACCGACGGCCTGATCGAGGAACGCGAAGCAGGCGAAGAGCAGTTCAGGGAGGAGCAACTCACCCACTGGGTCACCCGACGACGCGACCCTCTTCCTGATCGAACGGCGCGGGGGCGCCGCCGACGCCTCCCGGATCAAGTCCGAGCCGGCCGCTGCCTCCGCCGCCCGGAAACGTTCGGCCTCGTGAATCAGGCCGGTCGCCGTGAGGCTCCGCGACGGGTCGGGGGCCGTAGCCATGAGCCGGGCCGCGGTGGCCGGCCCTGTCTCCGGTGGATCACCAGCAGGTCCCAGCGGCCGACGGTATAGGAGAGCAGCAACAATCTGTGCGGGTCTGGCTCGGCTTCGAACCAGCCGACGTGCACCACGTGCCCTTGGACGGGCACCTTTCGCGGGATGACGGGCCAGAACGTGGGATTCACCGTTACTCGGGTGATCAGCCCCCACAGCGGATCGAGGACCTCGATGAGCGCCGGAAGCTCCCCCGTCAGGTCGCGGGAGCGGGGCCACCAGGCACCGTCGAATCAGGGCCGGAGCGGTTCCGGGGGGTGCCAGGACGAGCCGGAGGGGCGACGAAGAAGGAGTCCGGCCTTCGCCCGCGGGCGTCAACAGAATGGTCGCGGTGGTCGCGGTCATGACGCGGACCCAACGCCGGGCCGGTCGTGGCCTACCCGGATGTCGTGAATCGCCGAGAACGACGTCGGCGTGGAAGCTGGCGTGCGGAATGCTCTCGGCAATGACCAGGCTGCTCCTCGTCGGAGCCCGGCGGACCGATGCGGAGCGATGGGTTGAACGAGAGCACGAAGGAGCGACGGTTCGCGGGGCCCGTGCCCGCGCCGCCGCTCATGCCGCGTCGTGCCAGGCGGCAATACCGGTCACCGTGACCACGACGGTGACCGGCTCCGCGGCACCGTGGGTGGCGAGGTGGGTGATGAGGGCGGCTGTCACCCGGTCGTGGACGTTTCTGGCGATGTCCAGCGCCCGCCGGCCCTCCGCCAGGACGCACCGCACCTCGATGTGCCATCCCGAACCGTCCGGCGCCCGGTCGGCGCGAATGCCGGCCTCGGGCGGCGTGGTGTCCGCCCGGGCGGGCGCGGCGGCTGCCGCGAGGCGCCGGGCGAGGCGGGGTTGCAGGCCGACTACGCCAGGGACCGCGAGGGCTCCCTCCGCCGCGACGCCGAGGAGCGCGGTGGTGCCGGTGGCGGTCATCACGGGCCACCGCCCGTCGGGAGGCGGGGGCCGAGGGTTGGCCCCGGCCCCACTACGTCGACCACGGTGATGTCGACGGCTGTCACCGTGAGCCCCAGGTCCTGTCCGGCCGAGCGGAGGACCGATCGGCGTACCTGATGGACCCGGTCGGGCAGCGGGCGGTCGAGGGCGGCGGCCAGGGTCATGGTCACCCGCACGTCGGTGCCGGAGCCCTCGGCTACCAGCCGGCAGGTCGCGGCCCGGACGCCGGCGACCGTGTCCGCGGCCTGCCTCAGTACCTTCGCCGCGGCGCTCTCGGTGATCCGTAGGTCCAGGTCCGGGTCGGCCAGGGGCAGCAGCCGCCCGAACCGGACCTCTGCCCTGACGATGTTCATGACGCGGTCGGCGAGTGCGTGGAGGCCGGGCGTGTCCTGGGCACGCAGCGCTCGGGTGGCCGCGTCGACCGCGGCCAGTCCCTCGGCGGCCTCACGGCAGTGAGGGCAGGAGAAGGTGTGCGGGTCCGCGGCCGGCGTCGTGTCGCGGGCCTGTTCCCAGACCCGGCTGAGCAGTTGGCCGCAGGGCAGGACCTCGTCACCTGCGAACGGGGGGACGTCGGTGGCACCCGGCCTGGGACCGGTCCCGTCGCCCCCGAGAGGCTCGGAAGGCCGAGCGCGCGGGTCGTCTAGCGCCATGGGCCCATCGCCTCCTGCAGGGATCGGCGTGCCCTGAACAGTCTGCCGCGCACCGTCTGTTCGCTGGTCCGCGTCACGTGGGAGATCTCCTTGTAGGACATGCCCTGCACCTCCCGCAAAATCCAGCAGAGTCGCTGCCCGGCGTCGAGATCGCCGAGTGCGCGGGACAGGGCGGCGGCGGCCGCGTCCTGCTCGGCGGACCGGGCGGGTTGGCTCCAGACGTCTCCCGCCGCGGGCTCGGCGACGGCGTCCAGGGGGAGGGGCGGCTGCCGGCGATGGCGCATGGTCAGGCAGCGGTTGACGGTGATCCGGTACATCCAGGTACGGAACTCCGCGCTGTGGTGGTATTCCGGCAACCGGCGCCAGGCGCTGACGAAGGCGTCCTGAACTGCGTCCTCGGCATCGTGGGGGTTGCCGAGCATGCAGCGGGCCAGGGCAAGGAGCGGTCGGCCGTGCCGCTGGACGAGAACTGCGAAGGAGTCCTCGTCCCCCTCGGCTGCCCGTACGGTCAGCAGGTCGTCCGGCAGGTCGCGTCCCATCAGGTCACGGCCCGGCGATGGGGAAACAGCGCTTTCGATCACGGCACTCCCGCACACGGCTCGGACCGTCCGCGTACCCAACTGGTCGCATGTGATGCACATCACATGCAATGCGCGTGAGGAACGCGGCGCCCGATATGTCCAACCTTTCGAAGGGCACCGCACCGGTGTCCGAGGGACCGATCGAGGCGACCGCCATGACGGACAACATCACCAGCGTCGGCGGGGGCAGCCGACCCGAGGCGGGCGTGAGCGCGCTCAAGGGCCGCACCGGGGCCGGGGCTCCGGCCGAGACACGGGGGAGGACCACCATCGCGGACGGTGTGGTGGCCAAGATCGCGGGCATGGCGGCCCGCGAGGTACCGGGCATCCACAGCCTGGGAGCGGGGATGGCGCGCGCCTTCGGCGCCATGCGGGAACGCGTTCCCGGAGGCGGAGGCGGGGCCGTCACGCGGGGAGTGAAGGTCGAGGTCGGCGAACGTCAGGCCGCCGTGGACCTGGACGTCGTCGTCGAGTACGGCGTCTCCATCGTCGACGTCGCGGGCGACGTGCGCACCAGTGTGATCAGCGCCGTGGAGCGGATGACGGGCCTGGAGGTCGTCGAGGTGAACATCGCCGTCGACGACGTCCACCTGCCCGACGAGGAGGCAGAAGCCGAAGCGGACGAGGGGCGCGTGAGGTGATCCGCCGCCGCGCCCCTGGCGGGCGCGGATGATCGCGCGCACGGCGACGCCCCTGCGCGAGACGGGTGAGTACGAGATGAACGCAGCAATGACGGGCCTCGCGGCCGGTATGGCCCTCGGCTTCGCCGGTTACTTCGGCGGCTTCTGGGCCTTTCTGCTGGTGCTGGTCCTGGGTGCGGCGGGGCTGATCGTCGGCCTCGTCGTACAGGGCGACCTCGACCTCCGGACACGGAGGCAGCGGTGAGGACCCGGCCCGCTCCCCCGGGGGAGGGGTCGAGGCCACCGGCGCCGACCGCCGGGCTGCCGCCCCCGGCCGAGCGGGGCGCCACCGTCATCCCGGACAGGGTGGTCGCCCGTATCGCCGCCCAGGCCGCACGCACGGCCCAGTCACGGCGCGCCGCCGTACCGCCCGACCGCGGCGGACCGGCGGCACCCCACGCCTCCGCCGCCGTCCGTACCGGGTCGGTGCGCCTGCATCTGACGATGGACCTGCCCTACCCCACCGACATCCCCCGTGTCTGCGCGCGGATCCAGCAGGACGTCGCCGAACGGGTCGCCCAGCTGACCGGCCTGCGGGTGGGAGAGGTCCTCCTCACCGTCCGGCGGCTGGTGACCGCCGCCGGCGCGAGCCGGGGGCGGGTCCGGTGAGCGGCCACGCGGCCCGGGTCGCACAGCACGCCATGGAGGAAGGGCGATCGCGATGACACCTGATCCCGGTCCTCCCGACCGCAGCGGCACGCCGTCCCCGCACCGTGGCTCCGTGCCGCTGACGAAGGAGCCCGACCCGCCCGAACGCGACGTGCCCACCTCGGACCTCCCACCCGGTGAGCGCGGCAGAGGGCACCGAACCCACCGCAGGTGGTCCGCGCGTCGCATCACGGCGGCACTGGTCGCCGTCGTGATCCTCGTGGCCGCGGTCGCGGCGCTGGTCGACGTCATCGCCGTACGGGCGGGACGTCCGGCAGCGGCCTGGAGACGGCATCTGGCCGACGAACTGGCCACCCGCCCGGTGGACGACGTGTGGCTGCTGACGGGAGCCGCCGTGGCCGCCGCCGTCGGCGTCTGGCTGATCATCCTGGCCCTCACCCCCGGTCAACGCCGCTGGCTCCCCCTGTGCTCCCCCACCGACTGCCCCCGTGTGCGGGCCTTCCTGGACCGCGACGGCGCCTCCGGTCTGCTGCGCGACGCCGCGATGCGGGTTCCCGGAGTCGGCTCGGCGCGCGTCCTCGTAGGCCGCCACCGCATCAAGGCCCGCGCGGACGTCCGCTTCCGCGACCCCCAGCGGGTGAAGGACGACCTCACCGCCGTCCTCGGCGAGGAACGCGACCAGCTGGCCCTCGCTCGCCCTCCCCGCATCGTCGTACGGGTACGGCGACGCACCGACTGACCGACAACCGCACCACCGGGAGCCCGCACCATGACGCCGCGATCCGCACTCAACCGCAGTCTGCTGGCCCTCACCGGACTGGTTCTGCTCGGCGGCGGACTGCTGGTTCTCTTCGCCGGGCTCGACCTCTACCGGCGGCACGATCTGGTCCCGCCCGCCGGCTGGCCTCTGACCACGCCGGCCGACGTCCTGCTCGGCTCCGCCGACCGGGCCCGCTGGAGCAGCCAGGGCTGGTGGTGGCCCGCGGTCATCGCCGCCCTCGTCCTCACCGCCGTACTCGCCCTGTGGTGGCTGCTCGCCCAGCTGAGCCGACACCGCCCCGGCTCCCTGCCCGTCGGCGGCACACCACCGCAGGAGGGCGTCGAACTGCGCGACCGCGCGCTCAGCGACGCGATCGCGAACGAGGCCGGCGCCCTACCGGGGATCGAACACGCGGCCGTGCACATCACCGGCCGACCAGCCCACCACCACACCCACGTCAGGCTCACCCTCACCCCCGAGGGCGCGCCCGGCGCCGCTCTCGGTGCCCTCTGCGAAGGCCCGCTCAGCACCGCTCGCCGGTCCACGGGCCTCCCTGACCCGCCCACCGAGGTCCGCGTACAGGTCACCCGCCACAGACCACACCGCGTGGAGTGAGGGGAAGACCGGCCGTTCCCGCCCCAACGCTCTTGCGGATCATTGCGGTTCGCAGGGAACAGCACTGCTCCCCGAAGGAGAGATCATGCTCGTCCTGGGCGTCATTCTGCTCGTCGTCGGCTTCCTCACCGGCATTTCCATCCTGTGGACCATCGGGATCATCCTGGCGGTCGTCGGAGCCATCCTGTGGGTCCTCGGCGCGATGGGACACGCCGTCGCCGGTCGACGCCACTACTGGTAATCGAGGTCGGGCGCTGAAGGGCAGTGACCCTGGCAACGGGCAGGCCGGCAGCCGGCGCGGCCCCCACAAGCGTTCGCGGCGGCGGATGACGGCGGCGGAGAGCCCCGATCCGGCTGCGGTCTCCGCCGTGCCGGGCACAAGCGGGGCGCGCCCGATGGCCGTTGTGCCGGTCCTCGCCGCACGAGCGCACGGCCGACTCGGTCGGGACGGTGGATGAGCCCCCGGCCCGGTCGGAAGTTTCCACGCCGCGTCGGCCTGTCAGGCGGCGTCGGGAGTTCGCCTGCACAGCGCCTCCGTGAAGATCCGCCAGAACATCCCCCCGAGCCACGGCAAAGACGTGCGGTGAGCGGCAGGCCGCGGGGAAGGCTCCGACCGGTCGGGGCTTCGGGGAGGAGTTGCTGGGAGCCTTGCTGGACCAAGGGCACGAATTGCCGCCGTACCAGCTCGTCGCGCGGCAGATCGGCAGGCGCGACGGCCGCGGGACCTCGGTCTTCCTGCGGGACTACGGTCAGGTCTGGTTCGTCCCTCTGCCGGGTGACGGGCTGGCGGCCGGGGAACCGCAGCCGATCGACGGATCCGACGGTCATGCCCACACCCCGGTTCAGGTTGGACGATCATGTCCACGCCCCGGTTCAGGTTGGCCGGGATGCTGGAACCCGCTATGACGTGGCCGGCGACAGCTTCGACTACGCCCTCAACGGCGATGCCCCGCATGTGGCCATGGTCGATGCGATGGGCCACGGCCTGGACGCCGCCGCGATGGCCACGGTGGTCATCGGGGCCTACCGGCATGCCCGGCGGACCAGCTCGGCCTGTCGGAGATCCACGCGTTCATGGACCGGGCCGTCGCCGAGCAGTTCGGCCGAGCACTTCGCGACCGCTCAGATGATGCGGCTCAACGCGGCCACGGGCCGGTTTCAGTGGGTCGACGCCGGACGTCCCGCTCCTGTGCTGATGCATGGACACCGTGTCGTACGGCGACTGCACGGCCCCACGACGCTGGCCATCGGCTTCGACGGTCACGAGCCCCGGCTCAGTGAAGTGACGCTCGCCCCTGCGACCGGGTGCTGTACTTCACCGACGGCCTGATCGAGGAACACGAAGCAGGCGAAGAGCAGTTCGGCGAGGAGTAACCCGTCCACTGGGTCAACCGCGTCGAACACACCGAGGAGGGAGTACGCGCGGTGGTGCGCGCACTCTCCCACGCTCTGAAGCAGCAACGGGGCGGACGCACCAGCGATGACGCGACCCTCTTCCTGATCGAATGGCGCGGGGGCGCCGTCGACCACCTCGCCATCCTGGAGTGAGCCCGCAGGCGCACCACCATGGACATGGCCAACTGCACGCTGCCCCTTCCGCTCCCGCTCCCGCCGCTGTTTGCGAACGCCCTACCGGTGGAGCCGGCTCCGCGATTCTCCCTGGGGCGGGTTCACTTCTCTGCGGCGCCATGGCGAGAACCGCCACCGCCGGGTACGGCCTGAGGCCAGGATCTCCATGCGATCATCGTGGCTCGCGGTGAACAGCTGAATCACGATCACACCAAAGACGATCATCGCGAGGAGCACACTCACCGTCACGAAGGTGTCCATGTCTCCCACACCCTTGCTGCGCGGATCGGCACGTGGTAGATGACCGCTTCAGCAGGAGTACATGAGGCCGGGTGGCGGGCGTCGTGTCCGCCTTCCGAGTCCCAGACCGCCTCCCGCAGCGAGTCCGAGTCGGCCGCTGCCTCTGCCGCCGCCCGGAAACGCTCGGCCTCATGAATCAGGCCGGTCGCGGTGAGGCTCCGCGACGGATCGGTGGCCATGGCCATGAGCCGGGCCGCGGTGGCCGGCCCCGTCTCCGGTGGGATCACCAGCAGGCTCCAGCAGTCGAACGTGCAGGACAACAGCAACAGCTTGTGCGGGTCTTGCCCGGCGTTGGACCAGCCGACGCGCACTATGTGGCCGTGCGCGGGCACTTCTCCCGGAATGACCGGCCAGAACGTGCGGCTCACCGCTGCCCGGGTGATCCGCCCCCACAGCGGGTCGAGGCATTCGACGAGCGCCGGGAGCTGCTCCGTCAGGTTGCGCGAACGGGGCCACCAGGCACCGTCGATCAGAGCCGGAGGGGCGCCGGCCGGCGCCAGCGTGAGTCGGAGCGGTGACGAGGAAGGGGCCCGGCCTTCGACTGCGGGTGTGAACGGAATGGTCGCGGTCATGGCGCGGACCCAACCCCGGGCCGGTCACGGCCGGCCCGGTTGTCATGAATCGCCGAGAACGACCCGGCGTGGAAGCCGGTGTACGAGATGCTCTCGGTAGTCACCAGGATACTCCTCGCAGAAGCCCGGCGGACTGATGGGGAGCGACGGTGCGGACGGAACACGAGGAACACCTCCCACGCAACACGGCCCAGGAGTGCTGGGCCAGGGCACGCGAGCCGTCGTGGGTGGGACCGGTCCGGGAGCCGGCATACGAAGTGCCCCGGCGTCCTCGGCCCTCTCCCGCCGGTATCGACAGCCGCTTCACGGATTGCGGCGTCGTCTCCGCAACCGCCCCGGCGTGTGCGGAGTACGGTGGACAACACCGAGGGCATTTCGCACACCGGCTTCCACGCCGGGTCGTTCTCGGCGAGAGATGAAACCCGGGTCGCCGCGAAGGCGGCCCGGAGACGGGTCCGCATCATGTCGGCGACCTTGCACCAACCCCTGCCGCACCACGAGCACGCCGAAGCCCCGGCCGCGCGTCTCGCGCTGAAGACCGACGGAACGTCGCGCGGCCTCCTGGACGGTGCCTGGTGGCCCCACTGCCGGGACCTGCCGAGCGAGCTGCCCGCACTGACCGACGTGCTGGACCCCCTGTGGGGCCGCATCACCCGCATCGCCGTCAACCCGAAGTACTGGCCGGTCATCCCGCACGAGATTCCCGTGGGCGGTCATGTCGTCAAGGTCGGCTGGTTCACCCCGGAGATCGACCCGCACAAGCTGCTGCTGCTCTCCTACGGCACCGGCCGCTGGGATCTGCTGGTCATCCCACCCGAGACCGGGGCGGAGTCGGCGGCCCGCCTGATGGCGGCCGCGTCCGACCACGACGGTCCACCGATGACCGCAAGCGCTCTCATCGCCGCGGACGAGACCCGGAGTGCCGTCTCCGCTGCCGACCGGCCACTCGAACCGGACGAGGCAGGGACGTACGAGAGCGGCCCCTCCTCTGCGGCCGTTCCGGCACTGACCCATCCCGTCAGTCGCCTGATCATCGGCATGTGAGACAACCGCCATGAACACCTTCCTGACGACCGGCGTCTTCCTGGTCCTCATCGCAGCGGCGGCATTCGTGATCCACCGGCTCGACATCGAGCACGCGGAAAGGATCGCCGCGCACCGGTACAGTCGCGTCCTGCCCGGCGGTCCGCGTCGCGGCACCGACACGGCACGACCCCTGCGGGACCACCGCGGTCCACCTCGCCGACCGTCGGCGAACGACGTGACCACCGCGACGGGGGTCGCGGCCGCTTCCCACCGCGCCTCCGCCGCGACCGCACCACTCACCACGGGTGACGAGGCGATGTCCCCAGCCCCGCGCACCGACCGTCGGCGCGGCCCGTACCGACGGGTTTCGGCCCTGCCCCACGAACCGGCGCAGGCACATGCAGGGGTCTCGACCGGCGGGTCCCCGCCCCACGTGGTCCGCGTCCCGAGGAGCAGCACATGCAAGCCCTGATCGTTCTCATCGTCGTGATCGGCCTCCTGGCCGTCCTGGTCCTCGCCCTGTCCGTGAAGGTCGTCAAGCAGTACGAGGAGGGAGTGCTGTTCCGTTTCGGCCGACTCGTCGGAACACGCTCCCCGGGACTGCGGTTCATCATCCCGTTCGTCGACACCCTGCACCGGGTGTCGCTGCGGGTCGTCACCATGCCGATCCAGTCCCAGGGCATCATCACCCGGGACAACGTGAGCGTCGACGTGTCGGCGGTCGCCTACTTCCGCGTCGTCGACGCCGTCAAGTCGGTCGTCGCCGTGGAGAACGTCAACGCGGCGATCAATCAGATCGCCCAGACCACCCTGCGGAAGGTCGTCGGTCGGCACACGCTCGACGAGACGCTGTCGGAGACGGACCGCATCAACCTGGACATCCGCCAGATCCTCGACGTCACCACCGTCGACTGGGGTGTGCAGGTCACGCTGGTCGAGCTCAAGGACATCCAGCTGCCCGACACCATGAAGCGCGCCATGGCCCGCCAGGCCGAGGCGGAGCGGGAGAAGCGAGCGAAGATCATCAACGCGGAGGGCGAGTCCCTGGCCGCAGCCGCGCTCGGCGACGCCTCGGACACCATGATGGCCCACCCCCTGGCGCTTCAACTGCGCAATCTCCAGAGCCTGGTGGAGATCGGTGTCGACCAGAACACCACCGTCGTCTTCCCAGCCCCCCTCATGAGCACGATCGGCGAGCTCAGCTCCTTCCTCGCCCGGGAAACCGCGGCCGCCGCACCCGCCGCGGCAACACCACTGGCCGCCACCGGCCGCACCGACAAGTCCGTCAGCCCGGCCGGCAACGCAGCATGACCCGACTGCCCGCACCACCACCGCGTGCCGCAGTGGTGGTGCGGACGAGCGATCCGGGCCACCAGGGCGGACTCGTGGACGACGCCTGTCGTGCGCGTCCTCCGGGCATCAGCTGATGATGGGAGTACGGCCGAACACACGGAGCTGATCATGACGGGTTGGCGCGTCAGGGACTACTCCCAGGACGATCTCGAAGCGCTGATCCGTGTCGACATGGAGAGCGGCACCACCGAGGAGCCGCCGCTCTTCCCGCTCTCGGACGCGGTGACGGCCCTCCAGACCCGTCACCCGGCTGTGGTGGCCACGGCCGACGACGTGCTGATCGGCGCCGCGGTGAGCAGGGTGGAGGGCGAACGGGCATGGATCCTGCGCATCTGCATGGCGCCCGGCTGGCGGCAGCGCGGACTGGGCAGTGCCCTGATCACCGCCCTTGAGCAACGGCTCTTCGCCGCCGGCGTCCGCGCGGTGCACGCCGCCCTGCCCGAGGGCGAGACCGGTGCCACCGCCCTGCGCAACTGCGACTTCGGTGCTCGCCCCGGCCTGGTCTTCTTCGAGAAACGCGGACCGGTCACCCCGCAGTCGGCCGGCACGCTGTCCTCGCTCGGAGCGGAGCTGCCACCGGGGGGACTGTGGCAGAAGGTCGCGGGCATGCAACGGGAGAAGCAACTCATCGAGCGGCGCCTGGTCCTGCCGCTGGCCCATCCCGAACTGGCCGCGCAGCACGGAGTGGAACTGCCACGGGCGGTGATGCTGTTCGGCCCGCCCGGGACCGGCAAGAGCACGTTCGCGCACGCGATCGCCAGCCGCCTGGGATGGCCCTTCCTCGAACTGTTCCCCGCCCGTCTGGCCGCCGAGTACGGCCTGGCGACCGGGCTGAACCGGCGCTTCGACGAGATCGCCCGGCTCGACCACATCCTCGTCTTCATCGACGAGGTCGAGGAGATCGCCGGCCAACGCGGCGGCGCGGACGCGACCGCTGTGGGCGTCGTCAACGAACTGCTCAAGGCGATCGTCCGGTTCCGTAGCCAGGACGGGCGGCTGCTCGTCTGTGCCACGAACAACGTGACCACGCTCGACTCCGCGTTCCTGCGGCACGGCCGCTTCGACTACGTGCTGCCGATCGGCCCTCCCGACCACACCGCCAGGACCGCGCTGTGGGAGAGCTACCTGGCCCGAGCGGGCGCGCGGGCCGACAGCGCGGCACTCGCGTCCGCCAGCGAGGGGTTCACCCCCGCCGACATCGCCCACGCGGCGCGAACCGTCTCCCAGGCCCAGTTCGAGCGCACCTTCGACACCGGAACCCGGACCACCCCCACCACCGACGACTATCTGGACACGATCCGCGACACCAAGCCCACGGTCAGCGCCGCCATGGCCCAGGAATTCGCCCAGCAGACGGAGAAGTTCGCCCGCATCTAGCGTCCAGGCCGATGGGGAGTCGGTCTGCGGCGGATATGTCAGGCCGGCGTAGGTGGCGTGTCGCTGCCCGTTTCGATGAGGATCTGCCTGGCCTCGGTGACGTTGTCGGCCCGTAGGGCCCTGGCCATCGCGGCCCGTGCCGCGTCGGGCGACGTGTCCGGAGGGACCAGCATCAGGGAGAAGTGGTCCCGGTCGCCCCGGGTGATGAGGACGGTGTCGTCACCGACCGGGAAGGAGTCGATGTGGACGACTCGGCCGTCGACCATCACCCGGGTCGGCAGTCCGTCCCAGGCGCTGCCGTCCAGACCGACCCGGGTGACAGGTCCGAGATGCTCGGTCAACGCGGAGATCAGCGAGGGGAGCTCGGCAGCTATGTCCCGGGACCGCGGCCACCATGCACCGTCCAGGATTCCCTCGCGTGCATGCGTCGTCTCCAGCCGCAGCAGGGCCGTGCCGGGTTTCACCGACCGGTGGACGGCGTCCGGCAGGAGCCTGGGGAGGTCGGGGGTGTCTGAGTCGGCCATGATGTCCGCCCGTCCGCAAAGATCAGTGCGACCGCAGAGCATGCGACCGCGATACGACCCTGCAACCTCACCGTACTCCGCACGACGCTCGCGCGAGCGCCTAGCCGCACGGCACGGTTACGGAAACAGGCAACGGCTCCGGCGTATACCCGCCGGAGCCGCCCTTCCGGGTCATTGCACGTGAGCGTGCGCCGACCCGCTATCCACATTACGCCAACGGGCTTAATCCGACATGAACAACCTTGTGGAGGTTCGCTTCGGTCCGAGAAGCCGACGCGGCGGCTCAGCCACGCCCTTCCTCTTCCGTCTCCATCTGCCGGATCCCCTGGTGCGTCAGCGTGATCATCGCGGGCGTGTTGCCCCTCGCCCAGTCCACGACGACCCAGCCTTCGCCCGCCAGGTACATACAGGCAGCGGCCATGTCCTGCTCAGGGATACCGAGGTCGGTGCGGAGCTTCGCCCCATCGACGCCGAGAAGACGATTGCCCTCGGCGGCTTGGTACAGAGCCTGCATGATCCTCTCGCGGTACGTCTTCCGGTCTCGCAATATCGCCATGACGCGCCTTCCTCTACTGCCCACGGTCGGGCCGAAGTCGATGTCATCCGCGGCCGCCGTCGCGGTGGGGCGCGTCGGAACGCTCGCGTCCACCGCCGACCGACGGTGCCTCCGGGGCCGACGCCCGATCCCCGGCAGAACATCGCTGTAGTGGAAGGCAGCGATCCGTTCGTCGTGCTGACCATTGAGCTGGTGGATCAGAACGACTCCGACGGCGACCAGAAGGAGCAGTACGGCCACGGCGATGAGGGTCATGGTTCTCTCACCTCCGCCGACCGCCGAGCGAAGGCCCTGTCGAGCCGATGGGCCGGGGCGGGGCACGACGGCCCACCTGCTCCGCCGTCGGTCTCCCACGCTTCTTCCCTGCTTCGGGCGGCGATCCTTTCTGCTGCTTGCTCCCGCGCCGGGACATCGATGCCGTCGCCGGCCATCAGCTGCGCGGCGGCATCCGCACCGGTTTCCGGCGGAAGCACCAGCACGTCCCGGCGGCCGTCAGCGGAGAAGAGAGTCAGTCTGTGCGGATCCTGCTCCTCGGTGGACCAGTCCACCTGCACGGTGCGCCCGGCGTCGGACACCCAGTGCGGCAGGACGGGCCAGTAGGCCGGGTTCACGGTGACACCCGTGATACGACCCCAGCGATCGCCCAATGCGGCCGTCAAGGACGGCAGCTCACGGGTGAGGGCACGGGAGCGGGGCCACCACGTGCCGTCCAGCCCGCCCGGCGCGGGCGTCAGGGACAGCCGGGCCGGCGGCGGCGCGCGTCTGCTCGATGTCGTACGGTCAATGGTCACGGCCATGGCGCGGACCTGTCCCCGGGCTCGGGTGCGGCCCGGCGCTGTCGATCACCGGAAACGGCACCCGCAGAGGAGCCGGTGCGCGAAGAACTCCCGGTGCCTTCACACTACTCCGCTCACCGACCCGAAAGCCGCGGATGACCAGGTAGTTTTCCTGCCTTCGGGACCTGGTCGCCGGTGCCCGGTGCCGGTCAGAGCCAGTCCTTGCGCTTGAACGTCAGATACAGCAGTGCGGACAGGAGCACGATGACGGCGGCGGAGGTGATGAATCCCGACTCGCGGCCGAAACCGGGATAGGGGAGATTCTGGCCGTAGTAGCCGGTGATCGCGGTGGGGACGGCGATGATCGCGGCCCAGCTCGTCACCTTCTTCATGACCAGGTTCATGCTGTTGGCCTGGACCGAGAGGTTCGTCTCCATGACCGAGGCCACCAGGTCCCGCAGTGATTCCGTCCATTCGGTGGCGCGCAGCACGTGGTCGTAGACGTCCTGGTAGTACGGGACGAGAGGGTCGGTGATCAGGTGCAGGCCGGGGCGCATGAGCCCGTTGACCACCTCGCGCATCGGGAGCACGACGCGGCGCAGCCGGACGAGCGTTTTGCGCAGTGCGAAAACCCGGCGCTGCACGGCTTCGACCTCACGGCGCCCGGCCGCGAAGAGCAGACCCTCCAGCTCCTCGATGCTGTCGTCCAGCTGCTGGACCGCGGCGAAGTGCCCGTCCACGAGGTGGTCGAGCAGACCGTGCAGCAGGAATCCGACGCCGTGGCCGGCCAGGTCCGGGCTCTCGTCCCAGCGGGCGACGACGTCCTCGATGTCGAGACCGTCGTCCTTGCGGACGGTGATCATGGCCTGACTGGTGAGGAATACGGCGATCTCGCTGTACGACAGTTCCGCACCGTCCGGGCTGACGGTCACGGCGTAGGCGCTGAGGAACTCGTGGGTCCGATAGCGGTCGAGTTTCGGCCGCTGCCCACGCTGTGCGGCGTCCTCCAGAGCCAGTTCGTGGATGCCGAACTCCTGGCCGAGCATGGTGAACTCGGCAGGCCCGGGCCGGTACAGGTCCAGCCACAGGACCGAGGCCGGATCGGCGAGATGCGCGGAGACGTCACTGGCGGGAAAGTTCTCCAGGACGAGAGTGCCGTCGTGATACAGCCGGGTGCGCGTCACCATGGCCCGAGGTTAGTGTCTTACGCCCAGATCATGCCGCTTCACCCCCATTGATCCTGACCGGCAAGGACCGCCCGACTTCGCGCACCGCCAGGTCCTCACCGCACGTGACGTCCCGGGCGGCCTGTGCACGTTGACGGAGCTGTCCACGTGCCAGCCCGTGGAGCACTCCGTCATCCTGCGCTGCCGCGGCCACCACCGCTTGGTATTCGGCGACCGTCTGCTGATCGAGTTGCCGGCGCGCCTCGGCCACGGACGGCGCCGTCTTCTTTTTCTCCGCGTGGATCTGCGCAAGGCGCTCGATCACGTCGTCCTGCGCGTCGTAGCCGGACACGGCCCGGCCTCATGCTGACCTTGTGCTGACCCTGACGCGACGATCACCGCTCTGACCTGCGGAAACACCCGAACGCTAGATCTTGGACTTGAACATGGTACGCAGCATTCAATGCTCCCAGAATTCGGCTCCCTGCCCGCTTTGTGCAGGTCAAGGGCTGCGTGCCACTCTACAGCGGCTGCGTTTCCGGCCGGCCTCGGAGAGTTCATCCGGGATGCGGTGGATCCGGTGCGCTCCTCGACGACAAGGGCGCCCACGTGTAGCAGACGCGCACGCCGTGGTCGTGGAGCCAGGCGGTCTCGCGGTGCCGGAGTTCGTGCGCGGACTCCGGGGCGATGGCGCTGGGCCAGCGGACGAGCACCGCGGTGACGTGGCCCGTCTGTACCAGCTGTCTCACCCGCCGCCACCCTCTGCGCCGGGCCGGGTCGGGCTCACCGTACGTGTCGGTGACGACCTCGGCGATCGTCAGTCCGCGCTCCCGGGCGAACGCGTGACCTTCCGACCGCGCGCACTGCGTGGCCGACCCGGACGCGCCCCGGGCCCGGTCGGCGCATACGTACAGCACGACAGGAGGAGCGGTTTCGCCGTGGCGGGTCATGGGCGCCTTCTGTAGGTGGATCGAGGAGAAGGGACTCCTCGCAGCGCGAAGGGGACGTAGCGGGGCCGCGCGGGGCCGGCCGGTGCCCACGGCATCAGGGGCAGGCCGTCAACTCCGCCCAGACGACCTTTCCTTCGGCCCGCGTCGAACATGCGGAGCCCCAGCGGTCGGCGAGTTGCTGCACGAGGAACAGGCCCCGCCCGTTCTCCTCGCCGGGGCCGGCGTGGCCCTCGGGCGGGCGGACCGGGGTGCGGCCGTCGTCGTGGAGTTCGATCCGCAGGCGCCGCGCGTCGCCGGTCAGCGTGAGGCCGCACAGGACATGACCGCTGTCGGTGTGGAGTACGGCGTTCGTGGTCAGCTCGGAGACCAGCAGCACCGCGTCGCAGCATGTGTCGCCGGGTACCTGCCAGGCACGGAGCCGGTCGCGCACGGTGTCGCGGGCGGATCTCACACTGGTGCGCAGGGCGGGCAGGCCGAACCAGTACTCCCGGCGAGGCAGGGTCGTGGCCAAGGCGGGGGCCGGGGCTGAGGGCGTGGGCAGAGTCACGGATGTCGCCTTCCAGTGCCTTCTCGGGGGCGGGCTCGGTGGGGGGATGCGGGCTCCAGCACGAGCGGTGAGAGGCGTATGACGAGGCAGGCGCCCCGCGACGGGGTGCCGACGACGGCATCGGCATCGCGTGTCCCGTCCGGGCCGGATGCCGCGTCAGAGCTGTGACTTGACCGCTCACATGTCAACTATGCGCGTGATCGCGCTCACGCTGCAACCGACTCCCTGATAATTTCAGCAGTGCGGGTATCACCCTGGCGGCACCATCAAGCCACTGACAGAATGGCGGCGTTGACAGTTCTTCAGGAGGTTGGGCGTGAGCGAGGCCCGTTCCGGGACCAGCGCACCGACGGTCCTGCGTATGATCCTCGGCCGTCGGCTGCAGGACATGCGGCTCGACGCCGGTGCCTCGCTGGAGGACGCGGCAAGAGCCCTGCGCGTGAAGACCCTGACGATCCGCCGGCTGGAAAAGGCCGAGGTCGCGCTGAAGCCTCTCTACGTGGAGAAGCTCCTGGAGACCTACGGGGCGGACCGCCAGGTGATCGACGAGTTCGTCGACCTGGCCGAGCAGGCCAACGAGCCCGGCTGGTGGCACTCGTACCGCGACGCCGTCCCCAGCTGGTTCACCGCGTACGTCAGCCTGGAGACCAGCGCCAAGACCCTGCGCACCTATGAACCCCTGTACGTCACCGGCCTTCTGCAGACCCCCGACTACGCCCACGCCGTACTGCGCGGCGGGTTGCCGAACGGGAGCGAGGAGGAGCTCGCGCGCCGCGTGGAGCTGCGGCTGCGCCGCCAGAGCCTGCTGGAGCGGGAGGACGCCCCCACGTTGTGGGTGGTGATGGAGGAAGCCGTCCTGCACCGGGTGGTGGGCGGCCCGGACGTGATGCGGGAGCAGATCGAGCGGCTGCTGGACATGTCCGAGCTCGCGCACGTCAGCATCGACGTCGTGCCCTTCGCCGCGGGTGCGCATGTCGGGGCGTGTGCCCCGTTCACGTATTTCCGGTTCGAGGAACCCGAGCTGCCCGACATCGTCTACAGCGAACTTCTGTCCGCCTCCGTCTACCTGGACCAGCGCGCGGACGTCGTCTCCCATCTCGAAGCGCATTCCCGTATGGCGCTGCTGACGTCGTCGGAGGACAGCAGGGCGCTCTTGAACCGCATACGCAAGGAGTACTCGTGACATTCACCGACGAGGGCGTCTACAACGGGATGCCGGCCCGCGACCTCGGGGAACAGGGCTGGGAGCGCCCCTGGAGCGGACCGAACGGCGGTCAGTGCGTCGAGACGAAACTGCTCGCCGACGGCCGTGTGGCCGTACGGCAGTCGACCGACCCGGCCGGGCCGGCGCTGATCTACGCGCCGGAGGAGATCGCCGCGTTCGTCCGCGGGGTCAAAGAGGGCCTGGCCGATCACTTGGTCGCCGGGTGACCGGCGGCGGACGCACGGGACGACGACACCGGTCCCGCTCCTGGCCTGCGGGCCGACAGACACACACGTGAAGGGGAGAACATGACCACCAGGCAGGCCGGCCGGGATCTCGACACGAGCAAGGCGCACTCGGCCCGGATGTACGACTACTTCCTCGGCGGCAAGGACCACTTCGAGATCGACAAGGAGGCGGCCCTGGTCGCCGCCCAGGCCCACCCCGGCATCTACGTGACGGCCCGCGAGAACCGGGCGTTCATGCACCGGGCCACCCGGGTCCTGGCGCAGGAGCACGGCATCCGCCAGTGGCTGGACATCGGCACGGGCATCCCGACCGAGCCCAACCTGCACCAGGTCGCCCAGTCCGTCGCGGTCGACGCCCGCGTCGTGTACGCCGACAACGACCCCCTCGTCCTGAAGTACGCCGAACGCCTCATGCGCAGCACGACGCAGGGACGCACGGCCTACGTCGAGGCCGACGTCAGGGACCCCGATGAGCTGATGAGTGCCGTGGAGGCCTCGGAGGTCCTGGACTTCGACCAGCCGATCGCGCTCTCCCTCAACGCGCTCATGCACTTCATCACCGACCCGCACGACCCGTACGCCATCGTCCGCCGGCTGCTCGACCCGCTCCCGGCGGGCAGCGCCCTCGCCATGAACCACTGCACGCCCGACTTCGACCCCGTCACCTGGAACAAGGTCGCGGAGGTCTACACCAAGTCCGGGTCTCCGGTGCAGTTCCGTTCGCACAGCGACGTCCGCCGCTTCTTCGACGGACTCGACCTGATCGACCCCGGCATCGTGTGCTGCCACCGCTGGCGGCCCGCCGGACCGGCCGACGGGACGGAGCCCACGGACGCCCAGATCAGTCTGTGGGCGGGCGTGGGCATCAAACGCTAGCCGGGGCCCGGCCGGGTCGTTCGACCGGCTGGGCACCAGCGACGTCCGCGCGCCCGACGTCGGTCGGCCGCGTCACGCCGACGGGGCGGCGTACTGCGGTTGACCGTACTGGTATCCGCCCCACGTCGCCACGGCGTTGGCCTGCGAGTTGGCCACCGCGGTGCCGCCTCCGACGGCTACGGCGCGGGCCTGTGAATGGGCCACGGCGGTGATCTGCGGAGGGCTGGGAGGGGCGTCGTAGCCGTCGGCGAAGCTGGCGCCGGCGCCGAGGGCGGACAGCCCCGTGACCACCGCGGCCACGACGGCAGCGCGCTGAATCCTACGCATGGTTCGACCCTTTCTTACGGGGAACGCAGTCCTGAATTGACGCGATATGAGCCTATACGCGGGTCTTTTAGCAATTTGGGATCAGCGGCTCTTCGAGCGCCGTGTCGGTGGTGGCGACGCCCCGGCAGGAACGCCCTTGTCCGGCTCCGCGGGCCCCACCGGGTTCGCGCCCGTCGCACCGGTCACAAATGCCGAACCCTTCCGCGTCTTCGGCCGGTTGGCGTCCTTGGCGCCCGCCGCCGACGGTACGGTCGTCCTGGACTTCGAACCGCGCCGCGAACCTGCCGTGCGCCTACACGGACCTGGCCACCTGCCCGCTGCCACCGGCCGAGAACCGACTGCCGGTGGCGATCGAGGCAGGTCAGAAGATTCCCCGCGAACGCGGCGGATCCCGAGCCGGGCGGTCGTAGGGCGGCCGGTGACGGCATTGACGTACGCCGAGACCGCTCCGTAGCATCGCGATCGACATCGAGTGTCGGCGTGAAGCCCTGGCTCGCTGACCGGCAACCCTCCCACGCGGCGGGGTACTCCAGGTGACAGCCCGGCGGAATCACCGACGATCCCCGCAAGCGCGTGGCCCCTTGACCGGGCCGGAGACACGGAGGAGGGTCATGCGGCGCAGCGACGGCCCCCGTGCCTCCTTCGCCGTCGCGATGGTGTTCTCCCGGCTTGCGCGCCGCCGCCACATCGACCTGAAGCGCTCGACCAGCTGCTTCTGTCAGGACTGACGGGCCTTCCCGCCGCCGGTCGACGGCCGGGAGCGGCCGTGGCCGCTCCCGTCTCCGTCTGATCCCCGTCCCGCGCCTGATCCCCGTTTCCGTCTGATCCCCGTTTCCGCCTGTCGGCCGGGGCCGCACGCCCGTGCGCGGCCGTGCCTCGGACGGCACCCCGTGCCTGGTGACACGAGTAGGAGAAACCCTTCCGTGACTGCACTTGCCGATGTCAGATCCTCCCGATGGACGGCGCTGGCCGCCCTTCTCACCGCCAGTGTGCTGCTGACCGCGTGCGGGTCGAGCACCGCCGGCTCCGGCTCGGGCAGCGGCCGGGCGAGGTCCGGCGGCACCCTGACCTTCGCGGTGGGTTCGGACGCCGGCTGCGTGGACCCCCAGCAGGTCGCCAGCAACGACACCATCTACTCGGTGCGCCAGATCGTGGACTCCCTGACGGACCAGGACCCCAGGACCGGCAAGATCGTGCCGTGGCTGGCGAAGAGCTGGGACATCAGCTCCGACGCGACCACGTTCACCTTCCACCTGAGGTCGGGCGTCACCTTCAGCGACGGGTCCGGGCTGACCGCTCAGGTGGTCAAGGACAACTTCGACGCGGTGCCCAAGCTCGGCGCGCTGGGCACGCTGGCCGAGGGCTACCTGAGCGGCGTCAGGAGCACCACAGTGGTCGGCCCCCTCACCGTCAGGGTGGCTTTCAGGAAGCCCAACGCCCAGTTCCTGCAGGCCACTTCGACACACTCGCTGGGAATCGAGTCATCGGCGAGCGTGCACAGGACACCGCAGCAGAAGTGCAGTGCCGGAGTGATCGGCTCCGGACCCTTCACGCTGCAGCGGTACGTGCAGAACCAGTCGATCACCCTGGCCCGGCGCAGCGGTTACGCCTGGGGTTCCTCGCTGTGGAGCAAGAGGGGCGAGGCGTACCTGGACAGGCTGGTGTTCAAGGTCGTCCCCGAGGCGGGGGTACGGACCGGCAGTCTGCAGTCCGGCCAGGTGGACGCGATCGGCAGCGTCGGCAGGGCCGACGAGGCGGCGCTCGGAGGAGGCCGGGTCACTCTCCAGCGGCGGGCCAACCCCGGTGTGGTGTTCGGCCTCGGGTTCAACAACGCGCGACCGCTGCTGAAGGACGCCCGGGTACGCCGGGCGATCGTGTTCGGCATCGACAGGCAGCAGATCGCCGACACGGTGTTCCCCACCGGCACCCGGGCGGCCACCAGCATCCTCGCGCACACCACGCCCGACTACACCGGCCTCGGCACGGATCTGGCTTTCGACGCGGCGAAGGCGAGGTCCCTGCTGGACGCGGCCGGCTGGAAGACCGCCGGCGACGGCATCCGGACCAAGGACGGCACGAGGCTGAACCTGACCATCGACTGGTTCCCCAACGCGGCCACCAACCAGCCCGCGCTGGAACTGGTCCAGCAGCAGCTCAAGGCCATCGGCGTGGCCGTGACCCTCAAGCAGCTCCAGGTCACCCGGTTCGCCCCGACGCTCCAGTCGGGCGACTACGACGCGGCCTGGGGCAACGGCACCCGTGCCGACCCGGACATCCTGCGCAGCTCCTTCTCCACCGGGCTCGCCAACTTCTACCGCGTGCCGGCGGGGGATCTGGACACGGCGCTGTCCGCGCAGGCCACGACCACGGCCCCGGCCGAACGCGAGCAACTGGTCGCCCGGGCGGAGCAGTTGATCGTGAAGAACGCCTACTACGCGCCGGTGGTGGAGCTGCAGACCCAGCTGGGCGTCTCGAAGAGGGTGCACGACCTGGACTTCGACGCCTCCAGCCGGATCCAGCTGCACGACACCTGGATCGGCTAGCCCGTGCGCCGCTATGTGATCAAACGGCTCGGCCAGGCGGCCGGGGTGCTCTGGGCGGCCTGCACGGTCTCGTTCCTGGTGCTGGACTACCTGCCGGGCGACCCGGTCACGGCGATGGCCAGTGCCGGAATGGACTCGGGGCAGGTCGACCCCCGGCAGATCGCCGCCCTGCGGCACGAGTACGGCTTCGACAAGCCGGTACTGGTCGAGTACGCCGAGTACCTCGGCCGGACGGTGCGCGGGGACTTCGGCGACTCGGTCGCCACCGGCCGGCCGGTCACCAGGGCCATTGCCGACGCGCTGCCGCAGACCGTCCGAATGGTCCCGGCAGCGATGACCGATGAACGGGAGAACCGCGGTGGCCGTGAGAAGCGCGCTGAACGGGAGAACGACGAGGACGGTGACGACGTGACCGCACCCCTGCCGGAGATACGCGGCCTGTCCGTGTCGTACCGCACCCGGGGCGGCGCGGTCGCGGCCGTCCGGGGCGTGGACCTCGACGTCCGGCCGGGGCAGGTGACGGCGGTGGTCGGTGAGTCCGGCTCCGGCAAGAGCACGACCGCCCACGCCATCACCCGGCTCCTGCCGGGCAACGGCGGCATCGACGCCGGCACGATCCGCTTCGGCCGCCACGACCTCGCCGCGCTGTCCGAGGCGGAGCTGCGTACCGTGCGCGGAGCGCGGATCGGGCTGGTGCCCCAGGACCCGGGCGGTCTCGCTCAACCCGGTGAAACGGATCGGCGAACAGGTCGCGGAGGTCCTGCGTATCCATGGTCTGGCGACCCGCCGCTCGGCCCCCGCCGAGGCGGTCGCCGTCCTGGACCGGGCCGGGCCGGGCCGGGCTGCCCGATGCGGCCGTCCGCGCCGGGCGTGGCGTACCTCTTCATCTCGCACGACCTGGCCGTCGTACGACAGATCGCTCACCAGGTCGCCGTCATGCGGGCCGGCCGCGTCGTCGAGACGGGCCCTCCGGAAGAGCTGTTCACCCGCCCCCGCCACGCGTACACCCGTGAGCTGCTCGCGGCGATCCCCGGCGGTCGCGCCCCCTCCTGCGACCGGGACCGCCTCGGCGGCCCGGACACGGTGATCCACTCGCCGTCGTCACGGCGTCCCCGAGCAGACCCGTCTGCCCTCGCCGCTTCGTGGTCACCCCCTCGAAACGATAGAAAGGTGGTATGAGCGGAGTTTCCGGTCAATCCGGGCAGGATGCGGCCGGCGCGTCCGATGCGGCCGACGCGTCCGACGCCTCCCTGCGGACCCGTCGGCCCGGTCGGCGCCGTCGGGCGGTAGCGCCGTGGCGGTCGGGCTCGCTGCTGAGCCTGCGCAGCCTCGCGGGCCAGGTCTTCCTGCTCCAGCTGGCGGTTGCGATGCTGCTCGTCGCCGCCGCCCTGGTGGCGCTCGTCGTGCAGGCGCAACGCGGCGTGCGGGCGGACGCCCGCAACCGGACGCTCACCGTGGCGCAGACGTTCGCGAACGCCCCGGGGACCGTGGCGGCACTGGACAGCGCGAACCCGACCGCGGCGCTGCAGCCGTACGCCGAGGCGACCCAGCGGACCACCGGCGTGGACGCCGTCATCGTGTACGGGCTGAACGGGATCACCATCGCCCACAGCGACCCGCGCCAGGTCGGCAAACGCGTGATCGGGCCCTACGCGGCGGCGGCGACCGGGCAGCCGTTCACGAGTACGTTCCAGGGCGCACTGGGGCTCTCCGTGGTCTCGGCGGTGCCCGTCAAGGATCCCGGCGGTTCGGTCATCGCCATCGTCTCCGTGCCCGTCAGGGTCGAGAGGGTGCAGCACCGGGTGAACCGGCAGCTGCCGGTCCTCCTCGTCGGCGCCACCAGCGCCCTGGTCGTCGCCGCGGGCGGGTCGGCCCTGGTGAGCCGGCGGCTGCGGCGGCAGACCCACGGACTGGGGCCGACCGAGATGACCCGGATGTACGAGCACCACGACGCGGTGCTGCACGCGGTGCGCGAAGGTGTGCTGATCGTCGGCGGTGACGGCCGGCTGCTGCTGGCCAACGACGAGGCCCGACGGCTGCTGGGCCTGCCGGCGGACGCGGAGCGGCGGCACATCACCGATCTGGGGCTGGACGAGGACCTCGCCGACCTGCTGGCCTCGGACCGCCCCGCCACCGACGAGGTGTACCTGGCGGCCGACCGGCTGCTCGCGGTCAGCAAGCGGCTCACCGCACCGCACGGACCGGGCGGCAGCGTCGTCACGCTCCGGGACACCACCGAACTGCGGGCCCTCACCGGCCGGGCGGAGGTGGCACGCGAACGGCTGCAGTCCCTCTACGACGCCGGAATGCGGATCGGCACCACGCTCGACCTGAAGCGCACGGCCGAGGAACTGGCCGAGGTGGCGGTGACCCGGTTCGCCGACGTCGCCACCGTCGATCTGCTGGACCCGGTCCTGCGCGGCGAGGAGACCGCCTATGCGCCCGCCGAGATCACCGAGCTGCGCCGCAGCGCCGTCGCGGGACTCGACGCGGACCATCCCCTCCACCCCGTCGGCGAACTGATCCGGCCCGTCCCGGCCCACCCCGTCTCCGTGGCGATGGCCGAGGGCCGCCCGGTCCTGGTCGGGGACCTGGGCACCGCCGGCGCCTGGCAGGCCCAGCAGCCCGAAGGTGCCCGGCGGATCCTTGAGCACGGTATCCACTCCATGCTCGCGGTGCCCCTGCGCGCCCGCGGCGTGGTGCTGGGCGCGGTGGTCTACTGGCGCGCGCGGGGCTCCCCGCCGTTCGAGGACGAGGACGTGTCCTTCGCCGAGGAGCTGGCCGCCCGGGCAGCGGTGTGCATCGACAACGCCCGCCGCTACACCCGCGAGCACTCCATGGCCGTCGCCCTCCAGCACAGCCTGCTGCCCCGCGCGCTGCCCCAGCAGGCCGCCCTGGAGGTCGCCTACCGCTATCTGCCGGCCCAGTCCGGGGTGGGCGGGGACTGGTTCGACGTCATCCCGCTGTCCGGTACCCGGGTGGCGCTGGTCGTCGGCGATGTCGTCGGCCACGGTCTGCACGCCGCGGCGACGATGGGCCGGCTGCGCACCGCCGTGCACAACTTCGCCGGCCTGGACATGCCCGTGGAGGAGCTGCTGGGCCGGCTGGACGAGCTGGTGGCACAGATCGACGCCGAGGAGGCCGGCGCGGCGGAGCACGAGCAGGATGTGATCACGGGGGCGACCTGCCAGTACGCCGTCTACGACCCCACCTCCGGGCGACTGGCCGTCGCCAGCGCCGGCCACCCCGGACCGGCGGTGGTCCGGCCCGACGGGACCGTCGACTTTCCCCGGCTGTCCGTCTCCCCGCCGCTGGGACTCGGCGCCGGCCTGCCGGTCGAGACCACCGAGCTCACCGTGCCCGAGGACGCCCGGCTGGTGCTCTACACCGACGGGCTGATCGAGGACCGCACCCGCGACCCGGACGCCGGCACGGCGGCCCTGCGCGACGCCCTGACCGGGCCCGCGCGCACGCCGGAGGCCACCTGCACGGCGGTGATGGAGGCCATGCTGTCCGACCGGCCCCGGGACGACATCGCGCTGCTGGTGGCCCGCACGCGCCGGCTCGGACCGGCTCAGGTCGCCGAGTGGGAGGTGCCCCGTGACCCGGCGGCGGTGGCCCCGGTACGCACCGCCTGCGCCCGCCGGCTGACGGAATGGGGGCTGGAGCAGGTCGTCTTCACCGCCGAACTCATCCTCAGCGAGCTGATCACCAACGCCGTCCGCTACGGAGCCGAGCCCATCACCGTACGACTGCTCCGTACGGAGCCGGACGGCAGCCCCGAGGCGGGCACCCTGATCTTCGAGGTCGCCGACGGCAGCAGCACCTCGCCGCGGCTGCGCCGGGCCAAGCTCACCGACGAGGGCGGCCGCGGACTCTTCCTGGTCGCCCGCTTCGCCGAACGCTGGGGGACCCGCTACACCGCCACCGGCAAGGTCATCTGGGCCGAGCGGTCCCTGGCGCACGACGCCACGCCGGAGGCGGAGGGACTCGGCGACTCCCTGCTCGACCAGTGGGACGACATCGCGCTGTAGAAGGCTGGAGAAGACGGCGATCCCGGGCTTCCCGGACGGCATTCCGCCGTCGAGGCGGCCGGGTACCCTGGCCTCGATGACCACTTTGTCGGTGTTTGTCGGCGCCGTGGAGCCGAGCAGGCGGGGTGAGGTGACCGCCTCGTCCCCCCACGTCCGGGAGCAGCCGTGACCGTACCGTGTGCCCGAGCAGCGGCGGTCTTCGGCTGCTTCGCCCTCGCACTCGGTCTGAGCGCGTGCGAGGGCGCACCGCCCGCCGGCCCCGTGAAGCCGTCGGTGGCCACGTCCGCCGAGAGCGTGGGCGGCCTGCGCGCACTGATCGCCGCGGCGAGACACGAGGGCGCGCTCAGGGCGATGGCGCTGCCGCGTGACTGGGCCGGCTACGGCGGTCTGATCGACGGCTTCGAGAAGAAGTACGGGATCAGGGTCACGGTCGAGAACCCGCTGGGCCACAGCGAGGACGAGATCGACGCCCTGGCGAAGAGGGGGAACCGGCCGACAGCGCCGGACGTGATCGACGTGGGCGACACGTTCGCCCGCAAAGCGGCGGAACAGAACCTTCTCGCACCGTACAAGGTGGCCGCCTTCGACCAGATCCCCGCCAATCAGAAGGACGCGAACGCCCGCTGGACCAACAACTACGGCGGCTACATCTCCATCGGCTGCGACGCCCACCGGGTCACCCCCTGTCCGCAGACCTTCGCCGATCTGCTGAAGCCCGCCTACCGGGGCAAGGTCGCGCTCGAAGGCGACCCGCCCCGGTCGGCCACCGCCTTCGCCAGCGTCTACGCGGCGGCGCTGGCGAACAACGGGTCGTTCGACGACATCCAGCCCGGCCTCGACTTCTTCGCCGAACTCCACAAGCGCGGCAACTTCAACCCTGTCGGCTCCGACTCGGCGACGATCACGAGCGGCCGGACCCCGGTCGGCATCAACTGGGACTACGTCAACCTCGGCTACGCCGACCAGCTCCGCGACCAGGGCGTGAACTGGCAGGTCGCGATCCCGTTCGACGGCAGCTTCGCCCAGTACTACGCGCTGGCGGTCAACAAGCGCGCCCCGCACCCGGCGGCGGCCCGCCTGTGGCAGGAGTACCTCTTCAGCGCCGAGGGCCAGAACCTCCGGCTGCGCGCATACGCCCGCCCGGTGCTCATGGACGTCATGCGGCAGGACGGCACCCTCGACAAGGCCGCCGCGGCACGACTGCCGACGGTCGAGGGAACGCCGCAGTTCCCGTCGGACGCGCAACTGGAGAAGGCGCGGAAGACGGTCACCCGGGGCTGGGCGAAGGCCGTCTCCGGCCGGCCGTGACGGTCCCCGCCGCCCATGAGGGGTGCGACGAGCGGACCCGGTCGGGTGCGAGCCGCTCAGAGCCCGGGCGGCGGGCGTGGACGGCAGATCTCGCCCGTGCCCAGAGCGACGACGGCCCGGGGGCGCATCGGTTCGTCACCGTGCCGGGAGAGCAGGACCACGTCCTCGACCGTGGCCGACAGGGTGCCGAGCCGGGCGGCGCACTCGGCGGCGAGCCGCCGCGGGTCCTGTGTCCGGCCGAGCGACAGATGCGGGGTGAAACGGCCGCCACGTCCGCCGCAGAGCGGGAACCGCGCCTCCAGCGCCCTGTACAGCCGGGCCCAGGGTGCCGCCCCCGCCGACGCCGGATCGAGCCACACCGTCGCGTAGTGCCGGTGCCGGAAGTACCGCGCCCCGGCCAGTCGCGCCGGGAACGGCGCCGTCTGCGCCGCCCCGGCGCGCAGCAGCGGCAGCGCCCGCGCGAACTCCTCCTCCGGCACGAAGCCGAACAGCAGATTCACATGCGGCGGCCAGCGCCGTACCTGCGGATCGTGCTCCAGGCGGATCTCCTGTATCGCCGGCCAGAGCTCCGGCGGCGGCAGCCACGCCACCGCCGTCCGGGCCGTCGGCGCCGCGGCGAGCACGTCCACCGGCTCGGCCCCGCCGGTATCCGCGATCCCGTCCACACCGCCATCCTCCGCGGCACGCCCCGATCGGGTCCAGGGCTCAGGTCCGCGCCCGGGCGATGAGCAGCGCCACGTCGTCCTCACCGCCGGGCGAGCGCAGAAGCTCCAGGATGCGGTCGCAGGTGCACTCCAGATCGTGGCCGCAGGTCGCGGTGAGGGCGTCGAGGAGGGCGTCCAGGCGGGCGTCGATGGGTTCGCTCCGGCTCTCGACCAGGCCGTCGGTGTACAGGACCAGCGCGTCGCCGGGGCGGAAGGCGATCGTGGCGGCCTCGAAGGGCACCCCGCCGACGCCCAGCGGCGCGCCGGTGGGCAGGTCCAGCAGCCGTGCCGCCCGCCCGGCAGGCAGCAGGGCCGGGGGCAGATGACCGGCGAGACAGATCTCGCACTCGCCCCGGTGCGGGTCGTAGACGCAGTAGATGCAGGTGGTGATGGTCTGCTCGATGCCTTCGGTGAGGCGGTCCAGGTGATGGAGGGCCTCGGCGGGGGCGAGGGACAGCTCGGCGAAGGCACGGGCGGCGCTGCGGAGTTGGCCCATGGTGGCGGCCGCGTTGATGCCGCTGCCCATGACGTCCCCGACGACCAGGGCGGTGCGGTCGCCCTGGAGCGGGACGGCGTCGTACCAGTCGCCGCCGATCTCGCTCGCGGCGCCTGCGGGTTGGTAGCGGCAGGCGACCTCCAGGCCGGGCAGGTGCGACGGGCGCTCCGGAAGCAGGCTGCGCTGGAGGGTGAGGGCCGCATGGCGCTGGGCCTGGTATCCGCGGGCGTTGTCGATGCACACCGCGGCCCGGGCGGCCAACTCGCCGGCGAGGAAGGCATCGTCGTCGTCGAAGGGCACCGGGTTGCGGGTGCGGACGAGGTCGAGGGCGCCCAGGACTTCGCCCCGGGCCAGGAGCGGCACGGCCAGATAGGAGTGAACGCCGCCCGCGGCGAGGGCGGAGGCGGCCTCGCCGTGCCGGGCGATGCGCTCCAGATCCTGACGGGTGGTGTGGGGCACCAGCACCGGTCGGCGAGTGCGCACGCAGCGGGTGATCAGGCGGTCGCTGTCGTAGGTGGCGAGTTCCCCCGGCGGGTCGGCCGCGTGGACCGCCTCGGTGGCGTGGGCCGCGCTGACCGCGAGGGCGCGGAAGCGGGCGGGTCCCTCGTGCGGCGCGCTCCGGCAGTCGAGGGCGCTGTCGAGTACGTCCACGGCCGCCACGTCGGCCAGGTCCGGTACGACGACGTCCGCGAGCTCGCGCGCCGTCGTCTCCAGATCGAGGGTGGTACCCACACAGGCGGAGGCTCTGGCGATCAGTGCCAGCCGTTGCCGGGCCTGTGCCGCCTCGGCGGCGGCCCGGTGACGCTCGGTGACGTCGATGACGGAGTAGGCCAGTCCCAGCACCCGCCCGGCGGAGTCCTCCAGCCGGTAGTACGAGACGGACCAGGCATGCTCGTGGTCCGGGTCGCCGGGCGGATGACAGACGATGTCCCGGTCCACGACCGACTCGCCGGTCTCCAGGACACGGCGCAGACGTGCCTCGGGGTCCGTGTCCAGGAAGGTCAGGACCTCGCCGGCCGACCGGCCCAGACGCTCGGCGGCGGACTGGCCGGTGATGCGTTCGAGAGCAGGGTTCACGGCCAGGTACCGCAGGTCCGGGTCCAGAATGGCCAGCCCGACCGGGGACTGGGACACCAGGCGCATGGCCAGGGCGGCATCCCGCTCGACCCGCTCCACGGCGGCCTGGTCCGCGATGAGGCCCAGGGCGTAGACGTCACCGAGGTCGTCCAGCAGCCGCATGTTGCGGAACTCCACCAGGCGGGTGCTGCCGTCCTTGCGCCGGATCGGGAACGCCCCCGCCCAGTCGGTGCCGGACTCCATGATCTCGGCGAACACCTTGATCACCGCGTCCCGGTGCTCCTCGTGGACGGTGAGCCGAGCCGCGTGCTGACCCAGCGCCTCCATCGCGGTGTAACCGAACAGTTCCTCGGCCTTCGGGCTCCAGAAGACCACCTGGCCCTGCGCGTTCAGCACCACCGCGGCGACGCTGAGCAGATCGAGCAGGCCGCTCGGGGGCGCGGCGGGACCCGCCACCGACCGGCCATGGCCTGCTCGGGAGGAGTCCATCGTGCCCATGCCTCATCGTCCTTCCCGCTCGGCGCCTCGGCGCTTGCCGTACCGGCGGGTGTGCTGCCTTCATCCATCGTCGGCCCAGAACCCGCCGACACACACCTGGACCGGCTGCCGCGGCCGGTGGCACCGGCGGCAGCCGGCGTCTCAGGGGCCGTCCGGCCGGGCGACGGCCCGGCGGAGCCGGTCCAGCGAGGGCAGGCCGAGGACACGGCACGACAGACTCGGTTCCTCGCCCGGGCGGGCGAACGGATCGGTGCCGTCACCCAGCAGCGTCGGTGAGCCGTGCATGCCCAGGTGCTCGGCCTCCTCCGGGTCGGTCACCTCGCGCCAGGTGACGGTGACGTCGTCACGCCCCTCCAGGGCGAGGGTCAGGCGCTCGCGCAGCGGCGCGGTGTGCGGGCACGCCGGCACGACCAGGACCGTCAGTTCCATGACCGCAGCGTAGCTCCGCGCGGGAACGCCGCTCACGGGTGCGTATCGGACCGCTCGTCCGCACCGCCGCCGGCACCGGCACCGCAGGTGGTGTTCCCCGACCAGCGGGGCGCTCGCCCACATCGCGCCCGGCACCCAGCACGCCCGCGGTCCGGGCCAGGAGGAGGACGGCGACGCAGACGGTGGTGATCAGGACGAGTGGAGCGTGCAGATTTGCCATGCCTCCAGGCTGCTCCGCGGCACCGCCGATCACCACAACCCACGGGTCGATGGAGAGGCCTCCACCGGTCTGCGTCCACGGGTGGAGAGTCCCTGAGCACTCGGCCAACTCCCCCCGCCGATCACGGCGGTTCGGGCGTGTCCCGGTGACGCCGCTGCTAGCCTGCGCGCAGAGGCCCCGGGCGGCGCCCGAGCGGAACCCGCGTGGGGCAGGGAGGAGCTGACCGCCGTGGTCCAAGCGTTCGCCGTGTACCGGGACGCCCTGCGCGAGGCGTGGGGCGACTGGTGGCTGACCTGGCCCCTGCTCCAGGACGTGGCCGTCGGGGACGTCCTGCACGACGCCCGGGGTTCCGTCCGCACGGCCGGGACGCTGGGCGACCGGCGGATCACGTACGAGGAGACGGCACCCGCGCCCCGGGGCTCGTTCGTGTACGACGCCGGGGGCGGGATCGACCTGCGTTTCAAGGCGTCCGGCGCCACCGACCCGCTGTTCTCGGCCCTCGTCGACGCGGACGCCGGTGTGCTGCTGCGGTTCGCCCGGGAACGGGCGGCGCTGGTGGCGTACCGCGGCATGACCGGCAGCGGGGTCACGGACACCCGTGCCCTGGCCCGCGCGCTCGTGCGCCGCTACTGGGAGGGCCGGTGGGACGCCGAGCTGCTCGCCGTGACCGAGGTGGTCCGGGCCGAGGCCGCCGCCGTGCTGGTGGCCGCCGGTGCGGGAGCGGCCGTCGAGCTGCGTGTGACCACGTCCGCGGGCGTCGGCCCGCTGTCCCTGCTCGACCTCGCCGGCACGGCACGGATCGCGGGCAGCCGGCATCTGGGCTTCCAGTGGATCGGCGCGTCCGTCACGCCGCTCCACCGCGTCGTACGGCTGCGGACCACCTGGCTCGGCGGGGTGCGCGAGGAGTACGGGCCGGTCCAGCCCGGGCGCGGCCTGGACGCGGAGCCCGTACCGCCCCTCCTGCTGGAGCAGGCCGGCGACGACCCCGCCGCCGTCCTCGAATCCCCGCCCCAGCCCCTCCCGGCGGCGGAACCGACGACGGCCCCGGCCCAGGACGCCCCCTGACCTGCCCCGCCCGGCGCGCCGCCGTCCGTGAGCACGCCGTCGCCGGGCTGGAGGCGGAGCTGCGTCAGTGGGAGGCGGTGAGCCGCGCGGGCGGGCCGCTGGAGAAGCACCGCAGTCAACTCGACGCGGTCGGCGTGCTGTTGGGTGCCGCGGTGGCCGACGTGCGCGTCCGGCTCACGGACGGGCGCGCCCGCGAGGTGCCGGGCCGGGTGCTGGACCTGCACCACGTGTGGGACTTCTACCGCACCCGGTTCCTGCTGCGCCACGTGCGCGCGTACCGCCGCTTCCTGGACGTCGCCGACGAGCTGGCCTGGGAGACGTACGGCCCGGTCGTACGGCTCCCCGGCGCCCGGCCCAAGGAGCCGCCGCTCGTCGGCTTCAGCCGGTCGGCCTCGCCGCGGGCCCACCGCAGGGGCGGCGCGTACCACGATCTGCTGCCCCGGGGTGGCCTCCACACGCCCTCGGGCCGGGCGGCCGCGGCCCGGCTGCCGTTCCCGGTGATCGACGTGCCCTGGTCCTTCGGCTCCCATCTGCCCGCCCTGCTGACCGTGGCACACGAGGCCGCCCACCACATCGACGACGACTGCGGCCTCGGCACGGAGATCGGCGAGCGGGTCGCGGGCGCCCCGCTCGCGCCGGAGCGCCGCGCGCACTGGGTGCGCTGGGCGGGCGAGGCGTTCGCCGACGTGTGCGCCGCCGTGCTGTGCGGCCCCGCCTACGCCGCCGTACTCGCCGACCTGCTCGACAGCGGCGACGACGAAAGCGGCGTGGACGAACGGGACTTCGACGGCCCGCACCCGCCCCCGGCAGCGCGCCTACGGCTGGCCGCTGCCGCCGCCCGCCTCGCCGGACACCCGGACGCGCAGGTCGGGGATGTCGAGGACGACAAGGACAACGGGTACGGCCAGGAAGCGGCCGTCGTGGCGCGGGCGTTGACGACGGGCGGCTGGTCCGGGCTGCACGGGCTGTCGCTCGCCGGACTGCTCGTCCCGGAGCGCGCGTCCGCCGGCGCGACCGTGTCCGAGGGGGCCCGGCGGCTGCTGGCCGGGGGCCCGTCCCGGTGCTCCTCGGCGGCCGGGGTGCTGGCCGCGGCCGCCCTGGCCTTCCGCTGCGACCCGACCGCGTACGACCGGCGTGACGTCGGCGAGCGCGCCGTCACCGAGGTGCTGGCACTGCGGGCGTCCGGCACCCGTGCAGGCGCCGGCCCGGAACCACCGGACGAGCAACGGCACAGCAGCGCGCACCGGACGGCGGGCCTTGCCGTGCTCGCCGCACTCGACGCCACGAGCCAGCCGACTCATGGCTGACGAGGCACCGACACCACGGACCACCGGCACCCGTGCAGGCGCCGGACCGGAACCGCCACCGGGGACCGGGACGAGCAACGGCACAGCAGCACACACCGGCCGGCGGACCCCGCCGTGCTCAACGCACTCGACGCCACGAGCGAGCCGACTCATGGCTGACGAGACACCACGGAGCACCGGCACCCGTGCAGGCGCCGGACCGGAACCGCCACCGGGGACCGGGACGAGCAACGGCACAGCGGCGCACACCGGGCGGCGGACCCTGCCGTGCTCGCCGCGCTCGACGCCGTGGAGGAGTCAACTCGTGCTCGATCATGGCAAGTTGGCGGGACATAAGAGGTACGCTGGCGGTGGTGTGCCGACCGGACGGGGGGGGCGGCGGATGGGGATGCGGTGGACACCGGCGGTCCTGCAGCGCGAGCGGCGCGGGAGGGTGCAGTGCCTGCTGTGTCCCTTCCGGTGTGCGCTCAAGGACGGCGAGACGGGGCTGTGCGGGGTGCGCCGCCGCTCCGGTGACCGGCTGGAGACGGCGACGTTCGCGTCGTCCGTACGGCACTGGGACACCGTCGAGCGCAAGCCGCTCTTCCACTACCGCCCGGGCACACCCTGTCTCACCCTGGCGGCGCCCGGCTGCACCTTCGCCTGCGACTACTGCATCAACCACCGCATGTCCCAGTACGGCCGCGAGGACTCCGTCCGCTGGGACGCCGAGCCGGTCGACCCCGAGGACGTGACCGCGGAGGCCGCCGCGCGCGGGGGCTGTGTCGCGATCTCGTACACCGAGCCCTCGCTGGCCATCGAACTCACGGCCGCGCTCGCCGAGTCGGGCCGCCCGCTCGGGGTGGACGTGGTCTGGAAGAGCAACGGCTTCCTCACCCCCGAGGCCGTCGACCTCGCGGCGCGCCATGTCGCCGCCGTCAACGTCGACGTGAAGACCCTCGACGAACGCGACCACCGCGAACTCACCGGCGCCCGGCCCGGACCCGTCCTCGACGCCCTCGCGGGCCTGCGGGAGCGCGGGGTCTGGGTGGAGGTGTCGACCCCGCTGATCCCCGGCCTCACCGCCGGGCCCCGCACGCTGCGCCCGATCGCCCGGGCGCTCGCCGCGCTGGACCCCGCGATCCCCTGGCATCTGGTCCGCGCCACCCCCGCCCACCGCCGCACCGGCCACGCGCCCACCCCGGTGGCCGACCTGGCGGCCGGGGTGCGGATCGGACACGAGGCGGGGCTGCGGCACGTGTACGTGGAGCGGGCCCTCGGCGCGGACGGCCGGGCCACGCGGTGCGCGGGATGCCGTACGACCGTGGTGGCCCGGGACGTCTGGGCGCTGGGCCGGAACGTTCTCGACGACGGCAGGTGCCCGCGGTGCGGCACCGTGGCGGAAGGACGATGGTGAGGCGATGACCGAGTACCGGATGGTCGAGCACATCCCCGACCTGATCCAGCCCGAGGAGTACGAGGAGCATCCCGAGGGGCGACTGGTGCGGATCAGCATCCGTGTCGACGGCGACGGGGTCCAGGTGCTCGGCGACGCCTTCCGGCCCGAGGTGCTGGAGCAGTTGCTGGAGCGGCTGGGCCCCGACGCGATCGAGCAGATGCTCTGCGGCTGAGCGGCGGCACGGGACTCAGTCGTCCGACAGCAGTGCCGTCAGCGCCGCCCGCAGTTCCTCCGGGGCGGGTTCGGGCGCCAGGACCTGGCGGTGCCGGGCCGGCTCGCGCCACGGGACGCCCGGGTAGTGCACGCGCAGTTCGCGCAGTCCGGGCCGGGGCACGGGCCGTAGGTAGGGGTGCGACAGCAGGACCATCCGGGGCGGCCCGGACAGGTCGGCGGTGAGCCGGGCCGCGACCACCTCTGCCTCGCGGAACGCGGTCGGCACATCACCCGCCGACAGCGGTCCGGCGGCCCACACATGGACCAGGTCCTCCGGGCCGAGCAGCAGCCGGGACCGCCAGGGCTCACCGAGCGGAACGAGCGCGCAGGGCCGGCCGAGCCGGAGCACCGTGACGGCCATCAGATGGGCGGCCAGCCGCAGCACGGAGCCGACCTTGCCGTGCGTGGCGGGGGTGTCGTCCAGCACCAGCACCAGCCCGTGCGGATCGCGTGGCAGCCGGCCGCTGCTGGTGCGGTACAGCAGCTCGTCCCGGGCGTGCCGGGCCCGCAACAGGTCGGTGGGCAGGGCGAGTTGGGTGGGCAGCAGCCGGGTGGCGGGGCCGTGCCGGGCCAGTCCGGAGCGGCCGCTGCCGCCGGCGCCGCCCATGGCGAGCCCGGTGTCGCCGTCCAGGAGACGCAGGCCGAGCAGCGCGCGCTGGGCGGGTCCGGGCGGGGTGAGGGAGAGCCGCAGCCGGCGCATCCGGGCGGGCAGTGTGGGATCGACGGCGACCGCCTCGGGGCCCAGGATGCGCAGGAGGGCCACGAGCCGGTCGTCCACCGTGCCCAGGGCGGCGGTCAGTTCGGTCAGCGCCGGTGCGGAGGCGCGGGCGGGGATCGAGGAGCCGGTCAGCGCCCGGCCCAGCGCCTGGGCGAGGTCGGCCGGGGTGACCTCGGGCGGGGCCAGGTACGCCGGGGCGGCGGGCAGGTCCGCCACCAGCAGCAGCGCCAGTCCCGCCAACGCGGGCCCCGGCCAGCCCAGTTCGCGCAGCGCGTGCAGGCCGCGGTGGTCGGCGAGGGCGCGCAGCCGGGGCGGGACGGTGCCGCGCAGCAGGGCCAGGACGTCGCCGAGGAGGTCCAGCGGTACGCCGAAGCCGTGGACGGCCGCCAGCACCCCGAGGCGTACCAGTTCCTCCTGGCCGTTGGGCGCGACCGGCGCGGCGGCGGTGCGCGGGCCGCCGGTGAACAGCTCCCACAGGACCGCGGCGCCCGAGTTGTAGGTGGCCGCGAGCTGGTCGCCGACCGGTGACCAGCGCAGCGTCCACAGATGCCCGCCGACCCCGTCCGGGGGCACGAGCACGCGGATGCGGCGTGGCTCCTCGGTGTCCCAGACCTCGGCCACGGAGTCCTGTTCGGCGGTGGCGAAGGCCAGCAGCCGGGAGTCGGCGCACCAGGACAGCGCGGGCGCCCAGTCCCGGCCGCCGGCCTCGCCGAACGTCCGCAGGCGCTGCCAGGTCCCGGTGTCCCAGAGCACCACCGGGCCGCCGGCGCTGCCCGCGGTCGCGGCGAGCCGGCTGCCGTCCGGGGACCAGGCCACCCGGCACACCAGGGCCCGCGGGTCGGGCCAGTCGAGCACGTGCACCCGTCGGCAGCGGCCGCCCGCGCCGACGCCCCAGACGACGACACGGCCGCGGGTGCCGGCGGCGAGCAGTCGGCCGTCCGGGGACCAGGCGGGCCGGCGCACCCCGTCCTCGACGGGCAGCCGCTGCGGTCCGCCGGCGCCCGGGCCGAGGTCGTGCACCTGCAACGTCCGCGGGTCGGCGCCCGGTTCGGGCACCGCCCAGCGCAGCGGGCGCACCGGGTCGGCGCTGACCGCCTGCCCTGCGGTGCGCTCGGCGAGCACGGTGCCGTCGCGCGGGTCCACGAGGCGGTTGACGCCCTGTTCGTAGTGGGCGGCCAGGACCAGCACCGGGCGGTCGCCGGCCAGGCAGGCGGCGTCGTACCAGCCGTGCGGGTAGCTCGGCACCGGTGCCGAGCCGTGCGGTTCGGTGGCGTCGGCGGCGTAGGCCAGGATGCGGCCGGGGCCGGACTCGCACCAGTGGCCGGCGCCGTCGGGCGACCAGACCAGGGCGGGTGCGACACAGCCGGTACCCGCCTCGGGCAGCCGCAGCGCGCGCAGCACGCCCGGGGGCCGTTCTCCGGTGCGGGTGTGGACCTTGCCGACGGTCACGCCCATCGCGTTGGCCCAGCGGTGCAGCGCGGCCGGGGCTCGGCGCCGGTGCGAGCGCGGTACGGCGCCGGTCGGCTCCCACACCGCGACCGTGTCGGGATCGAGCCGCGCGGCGAACAGTCCGCTGACGGACAGGCTCAGTTCGCCGGGGCCGGTGACCCGGCCGGGCAACTGTCCGAGGAGGTCCAGGCGCGGGCCGAGGACGCGCAGGCCCTCCAGCGCGGAGCCGGCGATCAGCAGGGAGCCGTCGTGGCTGAACGTCAGCGCGTTCATCCGGTACGGCACGAACTCGCGGCCCAGCTCCCGGCCGGAGCCGGGATCCAGCAGCCGCAGTCCCGCGTAGTCCTCGACGGCGATCGTCCGGCCCTCCGGGGAGCAGGCGACCCGGCGCAGGCCCTCGAACAGCCCGCCGAGGGTGCCGGTCATGGTGGCGCCGCGCGGTTCCCACAGCTGCGCGGAGGTCGCGGTGGCCACGCACAGGGTGTCCTGGCGGCCCGGGATCCAGCACACCTCCACCACGGGGTCGACCCCGCGCAGCCGGGTCACCGTGCCGTCGGCGCGGCCGAGCAGCAGCACGTCGCCCGAGCCCAGCCCGGCCGCGAGGTGCCGGGCGTCGGGCGACAGGGCGAGGGCCGTGATCTCGCCCTCGGTGTGCAGCGCGGCGGGGAGTTCCACGGCGTCGCCGGTGTCGGCGTCCAGGAGGACCGCGCGGCCCGCGCCGAGCAGGAACAGGCGGTCACCGTCGGGGCTCCACACGGCCGCGTCGGTGCCGGAGTGCCGGATGGTGCCGGGGGTCGGGCCGGGCCAGGGCAGCCGCCACACGACGCGCCCCTCGTCGTCGTAGCGCACGACGTCCTCGGCGTGCACCACGACGAGTCCGGTGCCATCGGGCGACAGGCACAGGCAGCGGGCGTCCGGCGCGGGCACGGTGAGGATCTGCTGGGCGTTCCAGGCGCCGGCGGCCGGTGTGCTCACCGGCCCTCGCCCAGCTCGGCGGCGGCCCGCTCGTACATCTGCGCGGCGCGCTGGAAGTGGCCCGCCTGTTCGAGGAGTTCGGCGGCCTCGCGGTATTCGCCGCGCAGGGAGTGCTCCATGGCGGCCTGGTTGAGCCGGCGCCGCTCGGCCTCGGGGGTGCGGGGCGCGGCCGGGGCGGCGGGCTCGGGGACGGGTACGGCGGCGGCGACCCGGTCCAGCAACTCCCGTGCGGGGCCGGACAGTCCGGCGGCGAAGGCGGGCGGTTCGGGCACCCACAGGTGCCAGGCCGGCCGTACGTCCTCCAGGCGCAGCCGCCAGGCGCCGTCCCGGCACAGCACGGTGACGACGTCGGGGCCGAGGCCGAGCACCTCGTCGCGCGCGGTGTCGGGCAGCGGCGGGTTGAGGACGCAGCCGCTCTCCAGGTACAGGGCGCCGGGTCCGGCCTGGTAGACGGGGACGCCGAAGGGCAGGGTCTGGCAGAGTCCGGGGGGTTCGGTCACCAGGTGGCGGCCCGGTCCGAAGGCGATCACGGCGGTCTCGTGCAGTGGCCGGGAGCGCAGGAAGCGGCGCAGCAGGGCGAGTTCGGCGTCCGCGATCAGCACGGCGTCGACCCGGTGGGGGGCGCGGGCGCTGATCACCAGGCGGACCGGCACGGCGGGGCCGAGGGGCGGCACGGGCACGGAGGTGCGCGCGGGCTCTCCGGTGGCCAGCACCGGGCGCGCGTCGAGGAGTTCGCCCGGCCGCTCGTCGTCGCTGGGCCGCCACTGCCACGGCATGCCGGACCCGGCGCGCTCCACGACGAGGTGCCGTCCGAGCGGGATGTCCTCCAGCAGCACGGCGTCGTCCAGGGGCAGTCGCAGCCGCAGGTCGATCAGGAGCCGGCAGTCCGGGTCGGCCGCCCGGCAGGCCACCGTCCCGGGCAGTCGGCCGCACGCCTCGACCAGTCCGGCGGGTACGGCGCCGGACGGGGCGCTCAGCCGCAGCAGCAGCCAGCCCGGGTCGCGCCCGCCGTCCCGGCCGATCCGCTCCACGGGCTGGAAGGTGATCGCCACCCCGGTGGCCAGGCAGCGGCGCAGCAGCCAGCGGGCGAGGGCGCCCGGAGCGAGGACCGTGACCTCCCTGAGCCCGGGGGGCGGGGTGTCCTCGGGGCTGTGCGCGGCGAGTTCGGCGAGGCCGAACTTGTCCCATCCGGCGACGGTGGACAGGTGCTCGACGGCTCGTGCGGACCGTCCCGCGGGTCCGTCGTGGCCGTGCGCCGTGTCATGGCCGTGCGCCGTGTCATGGCCGGGCGCCGAGCCGTGCCCCGGCAGCCCGTCGGGCCACAGCAGGCCGTCGGTGTCGGCGTGGCAGGCCAGGCCGCCGTAGGCGGGAGCGAGGGCGAGGGCGGGCTGTTGCCCGGGGTGGAGCAGGGTCCACACGGAGTGGTCGTGGGGCGATCTGCGCAGCGCCCGCGGGCCCAGTTCCACCGTGGCCGCGACATGCCCGAGGGCGGCGCGGGCGGAGGGGAAGCGGACCGCGACCGACCAGTCCGGGGGTTCACCGCGCTCCCCCGGGTCGGCGGAGGGGGGGTCGTCGGGCGGCGCGGGCGGCCCGTCGTGACCGCCGGGGGTCACGGGGACCGCGGTGAAGCGGGGCGGCGGCACCTCCGCGGGCCCGGCGGGCGGTGGCGGCGCGGACGGCTGGGGCGGCGCGGACTGCTGCGCGGGAAAGACGAACGGGAACGGACGCTTCTTGCGCCGCCAAGGAGTGGTCATGGGTCCCCCGATGAGTGGATCTGGTGCTGCCGCCGCGCGCGCTGCCTAAGCCGGGACCGGGTGCGGTACCGGGTGCGGTACCGGGTCCGGCGGTGCGGTTCCGGTGGGTACGCCGGTGGTGTCGCCCAGGTGCTCCGCGGCCCAGTGCTGCCAGCGCTCGGCGCAGCCGCCGACACCGGCCCGGTAGGAGGCGGCGAAGACGAGGGCGCCGAGGTCCGGGCGGTGGATCAGGCCGGCCGCGACGACCGCCCAGCGCTCGACGTCGGCCCGTTCCCGGGCCGGGGTGAGCGTGCCGATGCGCTCCGGCACCTCCGCCAGGGTGTGCAGCAGGGGTCCGCTGTCGCCGTAGGCCCGGGCGGCGGCGAGCTGCCGGCCGAGCCGACGCCGCAGTTGCTCGCCCGGGGTCTGCGCCCGCGCGGTGGCGAACAGCTGCTCGGCGGTGGCGAAGGACCGGGTGAGGGTGACCAGGGTGAATCCGGCGCGCAGCAGGTCGCCGCCCGCCTCGAAGCACGCGGCGGCCTCCTCGTAGCGGTGTGCGGACAGCAGGCACTCGGCGGCCCGGGTCGGCCGGCCGGCGCGCTGCCAGCAGTCGGCGGCGCGCGTCACGTCGCCCGCCTGCTCCCACAGTTCGGCCGCCTTCAGCGGGTGGCCCGCCTCGTCGTGGCAGCGGGCCGCCTGGGCGTAGTCGCCGGTCTGCTCGTAGCAGTGGGCGGCGCGCACCAGCAGGTCGGGCGGTCGCGTCCTCACTGGAGGCGTTCCCGCTCGGGGGGCGCCTCGCCCGGCTCGTCCCGCTCGTGTGGCCGTGGCGGCTCGGGCACGGGCTCCCGGCCGGGTACGACCTCCTCGACACCGGGCCTGCGGTCCAGCACCCGGCCGATGCCGTGGGCGATCTCGTCGTGGGTGGCGTCGTGGTCGCCGACCCGGGTGGCGCGGCCGATGTCGTCCACCCGGAACAGCTCGACCTCGCCGGTCTCGGCGTTGTACCGGAACTCGACCCTGACCCGCATCGCTCAGGCCTCCATCTCGAACTGGATGTTGAGCATCCCGTCCGACTCGTCGACCCGCAGGTCCTGTACGCCGTGTTCGCGGGCGTACGTCACGATGGCGTCGCGGTAGGCCACGGCCAGCACCTCGTGCACGGGGCGCAGGAGGCCGGTGCGGGTGTCGCGCAGCCGGACCGCGGCGTCGCGTTCGAGTTCCTCGCGGCGCCGCCCGGCGTCGGCGGCGGCCCGGCGTTCGGCCTCGGCGCGGGCCTCGGCGTCGATGTCGTCGCGCTGGTCGGCGAGTTGGCGCTGTCCGGCGAGGCGCTGCTGTTCCTCCTCGCGCGCGATCTGCTCGGCGGCCTCGCGGTCGGCACGTTCCTGGGCCTGCATCCGGGCGGTGCGCTCGGCCACCGACCGGCTCAGGCCGCCCCAGCTGTCGTCGTAGTAGCGCGCGCTCTCCTCGGCGACGGCGTTCACCTCCACGGTGCCCCGCAGGGTGCGGGTCACCTCGGCTTCGGCGGTGACGACGTCGGTGAGCCGGGCGCTCATCTCGATCTCGCCGGTGGCGAGGTGGTAGACGACGGTGCCGTGGTCCGTGTCGAGCCGGTAGGCGTCGTCCTGCCAGGTCCAGCGGGTGTCGGCGCCCAGCGCGGACTCGAAGGCCCTGCGGGCCGGGACACCGAGCAGGGTCCCGAACTCCTGGCGCAGGGTGGCCTCCGCGGCCACCTCGGTGCTGGCGCTGGCCGTGCGGCTGATCTCCTCCTGCCACATGCGGGTGAGCCGGCTGGAGGCCCGGACGCGGACGCGTCGGGGATTGCACATGGTGGGGTACCCCCTTGGGTGTTCCCGCCCTCACTCGAACTGGTCGAGCAGGGCGTTCACTTCGGCAATGATACGAGACAGCTCTGCCTCGGTCCCGGTGTTCACCGGCGGATGTTCTCGCAACTCCCGTGCCAGGTCGGCGAGTTTGTGCAGTCCTTCGACGACGCTCCACTCACTGGGCTGCCGTTCGCTTCTGAGCGGCGCGCCGATCTCGCGGGCGTCGAGCAGGATCTCGTGGTCGGAGCGGCGGCGCCGGGCCGGCTCCCCGCCGTGCTTCTCGACGACGGCCTGGACGGCGTCCTCGACGGTGGTGCGGTCGGCCGAGTCGGTCCAGATGTGGGCCAGCGGCCACAGGTCGGCCGGCGCGGCGGTGCGCGACTCGCGCAGCAGCGCGGCCGCGGCGACCAGCTTCAGGCTGCGCACCAGCCGGCGGTCCGAGAGCCGTACGCCCTGGATCAGCAACTGCCGTACCAGTTCCCGGTGTTCGCCGAGGACGGGGTCCAGGTCGACGTCCCGCAGCCGGAGGGTGAGGCGGCCGAGCCGTTCGACGGTGAGCGTGCCCGAGCCGCCGTCGGTACCGGCCGGGACGGGGCCGCCCGTGCGCCGTGCCTCTTCGGCCGTGTGCACGGCCTCGGTGAAGCGGCGGGTCTCGTGGCCCCAGCCCACCTGGAGCAGCCGTTCCAGGTCGGTGCCGCCGACCGGTTCGACCTGGAGGCGGAGCAGGAAGCGGTCGGAGAAGGCGGTCAGGCCCGGGTCGTCCGGTATCTCGTTGGTGGCGCCGAGCAGGCTGATCAGCGGGGCGCTCTGGGCCGCCGCGCCGTTGTGGTAGCGGCGCTCGTTGAGCAGGGTCAGCAGGGTGTTGAGGATGGCGCTGCTGCCCTGGAACACCTCGTCCAGGAAGACGAGTTCGGCCGTCGGCAGCATGCCTTCGGTCCGCACCTGGTAGGTGCCCTCGCGGAACCGCTCGAAGTCCAGCGCGCCGAAGATCTCCGACGGTTCCGTGAACCGGGTGAGCAGATAGCTGAACCGGCGGGCCTCGACGTGCCGGGCGAGGGCGGAGATCAGCTCGCTCTTGGCGGTGCCGGTGGGGCCGAGCAGCAGTGCGTGTTCCCGGCAGACCACGGCGAGTTGCAGCAGTCGTACGGCCCGCTCACGGCCGACGAACTCGTCGCCGAGCCGTCGCCGTACGTACTCCAGGTCCCTGATGGTGTCGACGGTGTCCTGGCCCCAGCTCACCGCGCCTCCTGCCTCGTGTCCCTCGTGTCCGTCACGGTGTCAGCGCCTGCCCGAGCGGCGCTGCTCGCGCCGTTTGCGCTGCAACCGGCCGACGATCTGGCCCAGTTGCTCCGGGGTGGGCGGCACCGGCGGGTCCTGGAAGTGGGCGGCGACGAAGGCGTCCCGGAAGACCGAGTGGATGTCGTCGCCGTTGCGTCCGCGCAGCGCGGACGCGATCAGTTCGTCGACGCCGCCGCCGACGTCGATGCCGAACTTGGCCGCGTGCAGGCTGATCATCTTCAGCCGGGCCTCGTCGTTGGGCAGGTCGATGGCGATGGACTCGAAGCGGCTGGGCCGCAGCAGGGCCTCGTCGATGAGGTTCAGCCGGTTGGTGGTGCCGATCACCAGGGTGGGCACCTCGGGCCGGAAGCCGTCCATCTCGGTGAGGATCTGGGCGACCACGGCGTTGCCGGCCCGGGTGCCGCCGTCGGAGTGTTCCGAGCGGCGCGAGGCGATGGAGTCGAACTCGTCGAAGACCACGACCGAGGGGGCGTTGCGCCGCGCCTCGGCGAAGATCTCCCGGACGTTGCGCTCGCTCTCGCCGACGTAGGTGCCCATGACCTCGGGGCCGGAGACGACGAGGATGGTGGCGTTCATGCGGTTGGCGATCGCCTTGGCGAACAGGGTCTTACCGGTGCCGGGCGGACCGTGGAAGATGAAGCCGCGCGGGATCAGCTTGGTGCGCAGGTGGTCGAACTCCTGCGGCAGCCGGTGGTGGCCCATCACGATGTCGATGGCCCGCTGGATGTGGGCCTTGACCTCGTCGTAGCCGGCGATGTCGTCGAAACCGACGTCCGGCACCTCGAAGTTGCTGGACATCTGGGCCTTGAACGCCCGGATCGTGGCGTACAGGTCGCGGGCGACGGGGGCCGGGTGGTCCCGGTGGACGCTCATCGCGTAGCGCAGGGCCTGGCGGAGCAGCACCGGGTTCATGCCGGCGACGTGTTTGTAGAACTCGACGGGGTCGTAGCGCTCGAAGCGCGCGGACTCGCCGACCGTCACCAGAGCCCGGCCCAGCGGCTGTTCCTCCTGGTCGTCGCGGAACCAGACGGTGCGCGGGACGCCGGTGATGGTGACGCGGGTGCTGAACCGCTCGCCCAGCACCTCGGGCACGGACAGCGAGGGGGCGGCGAAGGCGAGCATCACGCGTTCGGGCGCCCCGTGCAGCAGCTCGGTCACCTCGCGGGCCTCCGGCGAGAGCTGCCCGTCGGAGCCGCCCGCGAGCAGGTCGAGGTGCTGGACGACGAGCACGGTGTCGTCGTTGAGGGCGCGCACCAGCTCGCGCAGCCGGCCCAGCAGACGCTGGCGCGGGTTCTGCTGCACCGGGATGAGCGGCTCCCCGCCCGGCGGCTGGTCCTCGGCCCCGGTGTCGTCGCCGTCCGGGGGCTCCTCCAGGACCTCGGCGCGCAGTCCGGCCCGGGTCGCCATCTCCCGCCACAGGTGCGGCACCACCGGCTTCTCGGCCACGACCAGCACGGACAGCCCGGCCCGCAGCAACGAGGAGACCTGGGCGATGTCCCGGCCGTAGGCGAGGACGGTGGCCTCGTCCTCGTGGAGTTCGACGGGCTGCGGGTGCCGGTGGACGGGCGCCTCGGGCGGAGCCTGCTCGCGCGGCGGCGGGTCCTCGCTCCGGGGGGCCGGCGCCTTGGTGAGGTCCGGCCGGGCCGAGGCGTACGTCGGCGGATAGAGCGGGGTGCCGGGCGAGAGGTCGGCCTGGAGGAGCAGTTCGGCCGAGACGGTCTCCCAGGCCAGCAGGTCCCAACCCCGCGGGAGCGGCAGGAGCAGCATGTACGGCCCGGAGGCCAGCGCCTGTTCGACGGTGACATGGGGCGGCTGCCGGCGCAGGGCGGCCCGGGAAGGCTCGTCCGGCGCGACGACGGAGATACGGCGCACGCTCGTGGTCATGCGGGACTTCCCCCTCTTGCTTCCAGCCGTTCCACCTGCCGGTACAGGCGTACGCCCGCCAGGTACTCCTTGCCGATGCCGGAGCGGGCGCGCAGCAGCTGCCGGTGCGAGCGCTCCAGCCGGGCCAGCGCGGCCCACCAGCGGGCGACGGGGCGGGCCGCGTCCAGGTCGGGCGGCACGGCCAGGCCGATGCGCGCCCGGCGGATCAGTGCCAGGTGGGCCGCGGTGTGGCGCAGCAGGGCCGCCTCGTACACGTCGATCACCAACTCGCGGTCATTCATGCGGAGTTGGTCGAGCAGTCGGCCGCGCCACAGGGCCTGGGCCGGGGAGGCCGGGGCCTCGCAGTAGACGGTGGTGATCAGTCGTCGCCCTTGGGGGTGCGTCAGCAGTCGGTCCTCCAGGAGGAGTTCGGCGTCGCTCTCGCCGACGGGGTCGGGCCGGTCGAGCAGCGCGGTGAGCGGCGAGGCGGCGCGCAGCCGCCCGGCCAGTGTCGGGTCGGCGATGTGCGGCAGGGCGGGTGCGACGACGGCGTGGTGGGCGAGCACGTCCCACAGCGAGCGGGCGGGCGGCACCGCCCGTACCGTCTCGGCCGCGAGACGGGCCCGGTCCCGGCCGCCGACGGCGGCGGCGAGCAGCAGGGCGCCCACGCCGACCGGACGCCGCTCCCCCGACGCCAGTGCGTCCAGCCGGAGCCGGGCCGCCGTCTGCGCGGCCAGCCGGACGACGGCCGCGCCGACGTCCGGCGGCGGCACGGCCAGTTCCTGAGGATCCGTCAGTTCGCCTTCGGGCGGGGCCGGGGCCGCCGCCGTGCCGTCAGTCGTCGTCGACCACAGCAGCACGCGCGAGGCGGTATCGACCGCGGTCATCTTTCACCCACTGTTCGCATTCGCGTACCGAGTCGCCGCGACGGGCGTAGAAGCGCAGCAGACGCTCGTCGCCGGAGAGGTTGATCAGTCCGGCCACCTGCCAGGGCTGCCGGAAGGTGCCGAGGTGCAGGTCGACGTCGATGCTGGAGAGCCCCGAGTCGTTCCCGGAGAACAGATGGGTGTGGTACCAGCCCATCAGCTGGCGGTCCTGTCCGGAGGCGGTGATGCGCTGGTTCATGTCGCGGAAGGAGTCGCCGGTGAAGGTGAAGTGCAGCGCTCCGGCGCCCGAGTGCTCGGCGGGGGTGACCTCGGTGATCTCCACGAGATAGCGGTCGGCCGGTGCCTCGCCGTCGCCGCCGTCCGCCGTCGCCCGGTCGGGGCGCAGGACCCTGAGGACCTTGCCGAGCAGGAAGCCGCCCTCCTCCAGCCGGCGGGAGAGCTTCATCTCGTGCAGATAGCCGTGGAGGTCGGCGGAGAGCAGGACCGTCACCGGGCCGAGTCCGGCCGCGTCGATGCCCAGCGTGTCCGGGTCCAGGCCGGGCATCGGCGGCTCGGCGACCTTGCGCACGGTGAAACTGCGCCTGCTCTCCCGCAGGTTGAGGTCCATGGTGCCCTCGACCTCGGGGGTGGAGCGGCCGAGGGCGACTCCGCTGAGCGAGGGGTGGTCGAGGCAGAAACCCCACACCTCCTCGTCGGGATCGATCTGCTGGACCACGTGCTGGAGGACCGGGCCGAGCAGTTCGCGCACCGGGAACTCGCCGTCGACCACCTTCTCCGAGCCGCGGGTGACGGTCAGTGCCAGTCTGCCGATCTGGCTGCGGAGGTTGTGGATCGTGCGCGGGCCGTCCGCCAGCCGGGGGTCCGGCCGGCGCAGATAGCGGATCTCCAGGACCAGTTGCTCGTCCGGGTCGCCGCCGGCCAGTTCCCTGCGCACCGCCTCGACCAGCAGTGAGGAGAGGGTCATCTTGCCGACCAGTTCGAAGGAGGTGCCCTTGTAGAGCAGCACCATGGCCGCGCCGGCGCGGGCTTCGTCACTCATCCGGGCTCGCTTCCACGCGCTCGACCTGAAGGAATCGGGAGCGGTCGGTCCGCTCGGTCAGACCGGCCCGGGTCAGCCAGGTGGTGCCGCCGATCTCCTTGATGCGTTCCTGGCCCTCCCAGGAGAACGCCCAGGCGGCGGCGTCGGCGTCGAGGTACTCGCCGCGCTGGAGGATGTCCTGCACCAGGCTGTCGTAGTCCCGGGCCATGCGATAGTCGTGCGGCAGGATCTCGTAGTTGCGGTAGCGCACCATGTCGATGAGCATCTGGCACAGGGAGTACATGCTGAGGTCGGGGGTGTAGTCGGTCATCAGCGGGCCGAGGCACACTCCGCCCTTGTGGTCCTTGTCGCGGGCGATGTTCGGGTGGAACACGTCCGACTGCCAGCGCACGCGCGGCGCCTGGATGGGGAACTCGGCGGGCATCCAGACGATCAGCTCGTGCCGGTCGATGCGCTGCGGGTCCGGCGGCCAGGCCTCCAGGTCCTCGGGCGGGGCGAAGCCGGGGACGTGCAGCTCCACCGTGTACTCCAGCGGCAGCCTGTCGTCGTCCATCTCGACGAGCGTGAACTCCGGGTGCTCGGCGGCGAAGTCGACGATGTCGTCGCGGGCCCGGGCGAGGGCCTCCAGCCGCAGCCAGCTGTCGACACCGGCGGTGGACTCGGCGGACATCTGCAACTGTCCGCCGTCCCGGACCCCTTGGTTGTGCAGCGGTTCCTCGGGGTCGAGCCGGTGGGCCTCGCCGTTCTCGTCGCGGTAGTCGACGACGGCGCGCAGCAGATGGCCGTTGGCGTCCTGGGCCACCTCGGGCCGGTACTGCGCCCAGACGGCAGGGACGAGTTCGCCCGGCAGGGTCGTGTTGGGCACGTACGGGATCTCGAACTGCTGGCCGTCGGGGCCCATGACCTCCAGGCGCGTGTACAGGGTGGGCCGGAAGTCGTACTCCCCGTAGAGCACTTCGACGCCGGGGGCGATGCGCGCGGCCCGCTCGCGCAGCTCCTCCAGCCGCTCGGCGGGCATGGCGGCGATACGGAAGGCGGCCTGCCGGTGGCCGGCGTAGAGCTGGACGGCGTCGGCGTCGAGCAGTTCGCGCACGAGTCTGAGCAGTTCGGGGTAGGCCTCGCTGCCCACGAACTCCACCGTGCGGTACAGGGTGTCGGCGTTTCCGCCGCCGCCCTCCTGTTCCTGCTCCTGCGATTCGAGGAAGCCGCGGATCTTGGTCAGGTCCTGGTTGCCGGGCCAGCGTCGCAGCACCGCGTCCACCAGTTGCCGGACGCCGTCGCGCTGGAGGGCGCCCAGCTCCAGGGCGCGCACCACCTGCCGCCAGTAGGCGGCGACCTCCTGGGCCGCGTCCCAGCGGGGCCGGGTCAGCGGCGGGAAGTCCATGTCCTCCAGCAGTTCCTCGGCCTGGCCCTGGGTGCGGTAGATGTCGGCCAGCGTGTCGACCAGGACGCGTTTGATCTCGCCTGGCAGCTTGCCCGTGTCGTAGCTCATCGGGGCGTTCCTTTCCCGCCGGCCCCGGAGAGTTCCAGGTAGCGGATTCCGCGGGTGCGGCCGGCCTTGACGACCGGCAGGATCTCGCGTGGGGCCACGCCGAGATCGGCGAGCCGGGCACACGGGGGCGCGTCGGCGAGCCGGGTGGATTCGCGCGTGGGCGCGGTACCGGGCAGCGGCGCCCAGGTCATCACGGTCTCCTCGGGGGCGAGTCGGCCGGTCAGGTCGGCCGCGGTGGACTGTGCCGTGCACGGGACGGCGCAGACGAGGTCGGCGGGGATACGGCTGTGCAGCGGGCAGCCGGGGTCGCGGCGCGCGGTGACCGGGGTCGCCGTACCGCCGGCGGCGTCGACCCGGACCACGCCGGGCGCGGGGCCGGCGCCGCACAGCTGCCGTACCGCGGTGACCGCCAGCCAGGAGCCGATGAGCGCGGAGACGGGTGCCGAGGCGCCGGCCTCGGGGACGACGGCGTCCGTGCAGGACCAGGGGTCGTCCTGGGCGGCGCGGTCGCGGGCGGTCAGACCGCAGCCGAAGCAGGGGCCGTCCGGCTCGTACAGCCGTATCTCGCCGCCCCAGGCGCTGGTGCCGCCGTCCAGCAGGGCCGCGCCCACCTGGAGGCAGCGGCCCGCGAGTTGGAGCCGGGCCGCGAGGCTGTCCAGGCAGCTGACGACCAGAGAGGCGTCCCGCAGTTCCGCGAGGCCCACCCCGCTGACCAGGGGGGCGGTGCGGGCGTCGACACGGGTCACCGGGGACAGCTCGGCGAGGTACCGGGCCGCGACGGCCGCCTTGGGCGCGCCGATGTCGGCGGCGCGGAACAGCGGGGCGCGGCTGAGGTTCGACTCCGAGACCGTGTCGGGGTCGCACAGCACCAGCCGGCCCACGCCGGCGAGGGCGAGGGCCTGCGCGCACTGGCTGCCGAGCGCGCCCGCTCCGCACAGGACGACGGTGGCCCCGGCGAGCCGTCGCTGGTCCCAGCCGGCGATCAGGGCGTGCCGGTCGAAGCGTCCCATGGCTACTCCCGCCTCAGGGTGCGGAAGTTCATCGGGCACTGTTTGACGGTCAGTTCGCTGCGCCACTGCTCGAAGCAGCCGAGGCCGCGCGCCGGGTCCTGGTGGACGGCCTTGCGGCAGCCGGGTGCCTCGGGCGAGCAGGGGCAGACGACGACGGTCTCGAACAGCCGGAAGGTGTGGGTGCACACGAAGCAGGCGTTGCGCCGGCCGGGGCGGCCGAGCACCGGGTCGCCGGGCATCAGCCGGACGGTGTGCAGGGTGTCCGGGCGGGGGTCGGTGTCGTCGACGCCGTGGAAGAACGCGGCCTGCGCGTCCGGGTCGGGCGGTCCGGACGCCGCCGGGGCCTCGCCGCTGCACGGCAGGTTGCGCAGATGGTGGGTGACGTCGGCCAGTCTGCCGTCCTCGGCGTGGCGCAGGTACACGGTGTCGTCGAGCCGGAAGGTGTGCCCGCACACCCGGCAGGGGGCGCGGCGCGGGGAGCCGGGCCGCCGCCAGGTGCCGAGCCAGCGGGAGTCCAGGGTGGTGGAGGCCGGGCCGTCGGCGCCCGCCACCTGCGGGTTGTCGCCGCGCTGGAGCCCGCGCTCGAAGGCGCTGGCGACGTCGGCCGGGGCGGAGGTCCCGGCGGGCGTCTCGGGAGTCGTCATGCGGCGCGGCTCCTTCGGGAGCACTGGTGCACCTCGTCCGGTGCGTGGCCGGCGAGGGCGAGGGCCGCGCGGGCGGCGTCGCACGCCCGGTCGACGGCGGTGGAGTGGGCGAGCGAGCCGTAGAAGCCCTCGGCGAAGACGAGCGCGGCGGCGTCGTCGAGCGCGCCGCGGGTGCCCACGACGGTGTCGGCGCAGTCGAGCAGGCCGTCCGCGTACGCCCCCGACCAGCAGGAGTTGAGGACCACGCAGACGAGGGGCGCGGACAGGGCGAGCGCGGCGGCCAGGGCGCGCACCGGGACCGGTGCGGAGGTGCCCGAGTCGTCCTCCAGGAGGAGGCGCCCGTCGTCGGTACCGTGCCCGGCGAAGTGCACGAGGTGCGGCCGTGCCGTGCGGAGCCGGGGAAGGAGGTCGGAGATCCGGACGGCCGGGTGGACCGTCACCGTCAGCCGGCCGGCGGAGCGGGCCGCCGCGTCCTGGATGACGCGCTGCTCGGCGCCGAGGCGCAGCCTGGCCTCGTCCAGCGGCGCGGCCATCAGGCACAGCACCCGCAGGCCGGCCGACGCGCCGTGGCCGGCCGGGCCGGCGAGGGCGGTGAGGCCCTCGTGTCCCGGGAAGAGGGCGGCCGCCGCGGTGACGAGGTCGCCCAGGGTGATGGCCGCGAAGCGGCCCTGGTCGACGGTGCGGCACACCGCGCGCCACCAGGAGGCGGCGGGCAGGGGCCCGCCGAAAGGCGGCAGCAGGGCAGGGCTTATTCCCACGTCTTCGAGAAATGCGTGACCGCTGAGCATGTCCGGAAACAATTCGCCCAGTGTTTCGAATGCGCCGGCGTCGCGCAGACGTTTCCATGTCGGACTGGCCATCCGTCGTCCCCCGAGACAACTACCGTTGCTGCACAGGCCCTTGGGGAGAAGAGTACGCGCAGTGGCGCCCGACGGGTGTAGTTTCGGATTCCGCAGCACACTTATCGGGGGCGGGTTTGATCGAGCGTCTGGAAATGATCACCTGTGGTGGCCGCGAAGCCGGAAAGTCGATCTTCGAGATCGACTTTGATCAACAGGGAGAGAGTTCCCGCGGCGGATTCCGGGAGCGGCACGGCGTACTGGTGCACGGCGGCGGCCAACACGTCGTGCAGCGCATCGCGCACACCGACGGGGCACGCCGGGAACTGGAGCGCACCGTGCGCACCGCCGACGTGCTGGTCCGCCGGCTCGGCGTCACCCGCTACCCGCCCGAGCTGGGCCGGGTCATCGGCTACCGGCCGGACGACCGGGCGCCCTTCCTGGTGGCCACCCGGCGCGGCCGCCCCCTCGCCGAACTGGCCGACCTGCCGCTGCCGCCCGACGAGCTGTCGGCCGTCACGGGCGGCGTGCTCACGGTGCTGCGGCACCTGAACGACCTGCGCCTGGTGCACCGCGACATCCGGCCCGCCACCCTGTGGTGGGACGGCACCACCGTGCAGCTCGCCGACTTCGGTCTCACCCTGGACGAGGGCGATCCGCGCGGCGGCCCGGCCGGCACCGACCCGTGGCGCTCCCCGGAACAGGCGGACGGCCGGGGCCGCGCCGACTGCCGCGACGACGTGTACGCCGCCGGCGCCGTCCTCTTCCACCTCACCACCGGCGAGGAGGTCACCACGGCGGCGGAGATGCGGGACCGGGTGCGCTGGCTCGACCCCGGTCTGCGCACCCTGCTGGACGGGGTCTTCACCGACGAGGCCCGCCACCGCGTCACCGGGTACACCCTCCAGCTGCGCCACGACACCCGGACCGGCCACGTCACCGCACAGGGACCGGGCGTGCGCCGCGTGCCCGGGATGGCCGAGCGGGAGCAGGAGGCCCGGCAGCACTTCCGGGACCTGCGCGCCCGGCAGCACGCCTTCCACCAGGCCTCGCGCAGACCGGCGTACGACCCCGGCGGCGCCCCGGGGCCCGCCGGCCGGACCGTCCGGCCCCCGGACCCGGGCCCCCGCCGGTGGCAGACCGTCGTCGTGTACACCGTCCTGGCCGTCGCCCTGATCGCCGTGGTCGCCGCCGTGGTCGCGGTGGCCTGACAGGAGGAGTGACGTGACAGACCACGTGAGGTGCCCCATCTGCCTGAGCACCGTCGACTGGGCGCAGGCCGAGACCGTCACCCTCAACGCCGACGGCCGGCCCGAACCTCTCGTCCGGCTGCCCGACGAGGACGACGTGCGCTGGAACCACCGCCGCCTCGACGCCTACCGGCTGTGCGCCGGAGGCGGCGGCGAACCGCATGTCCTGCCCGGCCGCTACGGCGACTTCGGTGAGCCCCTGGTCATCGGGGTGGTCGGCGAGTCCGCCGCCGGAAAGAGCCATCTGCTCGCCGCCATGCTCGGCATGCTCTCCGACGTCGACCGGATGGCCCGGCTCGGGCTGGTCGTCGGCGGCCTCGACCTGAAACTGCACCAGCGCTATCTGAAGGACGTCGTCCGCCCCTTCCTCGACCAGGGGCTGGGCCTGGCGGGAACCCCCGCGCAGCCGCCGGAGTTCACCGACGCGCTGTGGATCCACAACAGCAACACCGGCCGCAGTTTCGCCGTCGCCTTCTTCGACGTCTCCGGCGAGTGGCTCGCCGACCACGACGCGGAGGTGCCGTTCCTCGGCGCGGTCAGCGCGCTGGTCTTCGTGGTCGATCCGACCCGGATCCGCGGGCTGACCGCGGCCGGCGGCAGCGTCACCGGCGACCCGTCCTTCGGAGTCGTCCTCGACAAGATCGCGCGGCTGCGCGGGGTCGACGGCTCCCAGTTCCTGCCGCTGCCGGCCGCCGTCGTGATCGGCAAGTGCGATCTGCTGCGGCATCACGAGAACCTCGTCGACCGCTGGTTCCAGAACGCCTCGCCCGACGAGGAACTGCACCTCGCCACCGTGGAGGAGGAGAGCGAGGACGCGTACGCCTTCCTCAGCTCCCGGGAGGCCCGCGGCTGGCTCGCGCCCTTCGTCCGCTGCGCCCACTCCACCCTGCACTTCGCCACGGCGACCGGCCACAAGGCCGTCGAGGCGGACGGCGTCCAGCGCTCCCCGCACGGGAGCTTCGCGCCCCGCCGCACGCTCAAACCCATGCTCGCCCTCTTCGCGATGTGCGGGGTGCTCGGCCCCACCGACCTCGGCCAGGGAGCTACCGGATGACGACGGTCGACCAGATCCTCTTCGGCTGGGCCGAACGGGACCACGAAGGCAACGCCGGGGTACGCCCCGTCGCGCACTCCGGGCTGCGCACCATCGACCGCTGGGCCAAACGTCTCCAGTACGTGTGGGCCACCCAGGACGGCCAGGGCGACCAGCCGGAGGCGTCGGCCAGCCTCGTCCACCTGGTGTTCGAGGACGAGGCGGCCGTCCTGCGCAAGCTGCCCTCCCGCAATCCGCACGGCCGGGGCGGCGCCACCCTGACCCATGTCCTCGTCGGCGACCCCCGCGCGATCGACTCGCGGCTCGCGCTCGGGCTGCACGACTGGCCGGGTTGGCAGGACCGCGAACCGGACGGCACCCGCGCCGCGCTGGCCCCGCTCGACCTGGCCGGACTCGAACAGGCCGCGCGGCCGGGGCTGGCCGCGCTGCGCGAGGAGGCCGCCGGGATCCCAGCGGACCAGCTCACCACGCTCGTCGCCCGGGTGCTCGCCGACCCGGCGGAGGACTTCAGCGTCATCGCCCGGCCGCAGCTCGCCCTGCCGATGATGACGGCCCTGCTCGACATCGTCGGACCGGTCGCCGGCCGCCCGTGGACCTTCGCCGGCCGGGAGTCCACCGACAAGGGCAGCCATCAGCCCCGGGTGGTGTTCCTCGCCGCCCGCCCGCCCCAGTCGATGTACATCAACCAGCGCCTGCGCGTCGACGTCACCGAACCGCCGCCCGCGTCGGAGACCGCCCGCTTCGCCGCCCAGCTGGTCGAGCTGTACCGGACGGCCGGGCACCCGGCCCTGGAGCGGATCCGCCCGCGCCGGCCGCTGACCGACGCGGTCGACGTGACCGCCTGGCGGCGGTCGGTACCGATCGTGGACGGCCGGATCGCCGACCCGCGGCCCGGACCGGACGTCTTCCTCGACGACGTCCTGCTGGAGCAGGCCGCCGCGCGCGGCGCCCTCGTGTCCGGACAGGCCGATCTCGCCGGGGAGTTGAGACGGCAGCCGGCGGACTGGCTGGCCGCGGCACTGCGCCGCTGGCGCCGCCTGGAGCAGCGCGCGATACGCCGTCACGAACTGCGGGACCTCCTGGTGAGCGAGGCCGTCGAGGCATGTCTGGACGGCGGGCCCGACGCGCTGGTGTACGCGACGGCCGACGCGGAGCCCCCGGCCCCGACGGTGGCCGCCGCCTTCCTGCGGCACGTGCCGGACGAGGGCCTGGACCTGAGCGGGGCCGCGCACCGCCGGCTGCTGGTCGTGGCCCTGCACCTCGGCCTGCCCGCCGGCACACTGCACCACGGCGGCCTCCTCGCCGCCAGCCCGGCGGACGAACTGCTGGACTTCGTCGCCCGCCACGCCGAGCACTTCCCGGACGCCGCGCACCTGGTGCTGCGCCACCTCGCCGACGCCGGGCACGGCCCTGACACCGCACGGCTGTGGTACGGCCACGGGCTGCTGCTCGGCCCGGTCGACCGGATCGCCGCCGGCGACCGCGCCAAGGAGACCGACTGCTTCCGTCACCTGCTCATCGCCGCCCACGGCCCGCGACTGGACCGCACGGCCGCCCGGGAACTGGTCGAACGCGCGGGCGTCCAGGCACCGCTCGGGCTCTACGCCGCCGCGCTGGAGCTGGCGGCCGACGACGCGGCCCAGCAGCCGATCCGCCACGAGCTGTCGGAACAGTTCCTGCGCGACCACGGCTACGCAGGGCCCGTCACGGGATCGGCCTCCGCTTCCGCGTACGGCACCCGGCCGCGCGGACCGGTGACCAGCGCACCCGCGACGCACACCCCGCCCGCCGCACCGGCCGCGCCCTCCGCGCGCCCGGCCCCCGCCCCGGCGGCCCGGCCCCAGCCGTACGCCACGCACGCACGCACGCACACGCGCACGCACACCGAGTGGGCGCATCCCGTCGCCGCCGACGCGGCCCACCCCACGCAGCGGGTCGACCCGGACCCCGCGCACTGGGACACGCCCGTGCCGCCCCGGCAGCCGGCCAACGGTCCGGGCGATCCGCGCATCGGGACCGGCCCGCAGTCGCCACCGGACGACGGCGGCCGCCGGGGGCTGGACCGCCTGGGGCTCGACGGGGTGACCGTGTTCTTCCTGGGCGCGCTCGTCCTCATCCTGGTCGGCGCGCTCGGCTACGTCCTGCTGAACTCCATGCTCTGACCTCCCCCGCCGGACGACACGAATGACGCCGCATGACATCCACTGAAGAGTCAACGCCGCCGCCCCCCAGGGCGGTTCCCGCGCAGCGCACCGGCACCGATCCGGAACTCGACCGGATCGCCGGACGCATCCGTGCCCTGGCCCAGCGGGGCCGCGCCGACGGGTCCGACACCCGGGTGCTGGACCGCGTCGTCGAGGACCTGGAACGGGGCGGTGCCACGCTCGCCGGCACCGACCTGGTCGCCGCCTATCCGCCCGAGGTGCTGCTCCCGGACGCCACCGCGAGGGGCCGCAGCACGCTGGAGGGCTGGCTCGGCGTCGCCCGTGACGTGCTGGTCTTCGCGCCGATCGCGCTGACCTGGTGGCGGCTGCGCGGCGCCCTCAGCGCCTACCAGGCCAGCCGCAGCGAGGAGCCCTTCCTGCTCGGCTGGGCGCGCGGCTTCCCGCAGGGCAGCCCGGCCGAGGCGACGACGGTGACGCTGGGCACCTCCGCGCTGCATGTCACCCTGCTCATCCTGGTCGTCGTCGCGCTGACGCTGGCGGTGCACGCCCTGCACCAGAACCGGGAGCGGAACCTGTCCCGCGAGCAGGAGCGCCACCAGCTCGCCGCCGAGCTGGCCCTCGCGACGTTCCTGCTGGCCACGCCCGCACGCCCGGCCGGCAAGCCGCTGGACAGCCGCAGCGCGGACCGGCTGGCCGCCCAGCTCAACGCCGGTACGCAGCAACTGGAGACGGCGCTGCGCCGGACCTCCGAGGAGATCCAGGCCGTCCTGGAGACCGGCCCCGGCAGCCGGATCCAGACCGCGCTGGACGGCTGGACGAAGACGGTGGACGAGCTGACCCGGCTGATCCGGGCGCTCACCCCGCCGAGCCAGCTGGCCCAGGACCTGATCCGGATCCGGGAGCAGACCGCCGAGGACGAGGCGAAGCTGCGGGCCGCCATCGAGACGCTCGTCGGCGATCTGCGGCGGGCGCAGGAGGCGACCGGGCAGGAGATCCACCGGCACGACCTCGCCGTCGCCGGGGTGCGTGACCTGGCCCGCAGCCTCGGCGAGACGCTGGTGGTGTTCACCGAGCGGGCGGAGAACCTGGTCGACTCCACCCGGGGGATCTGGCAGCTGGTCGACCGGCTCGACACCCGCTCGGGCCAGCTGCCGCCCGCCGGCCTGGACAACGCCGACCCGCCGCCGTACCGGGGGCGGCCGTGAAGGGGCTGCCGCCACAGGGCGCGGCCGGGCGTACGGTCCTGCTGGCCGGGTGGCTCTTCGCCGACCTGCTTCTGCTGCTGCTCGTGATCGCACTGGGCTCCCTGCCGCGCGAACAGCGGGCGGACGCGCATCCGTCGCCGACGCCGAGCGACTCGGCCGGGTCGCCGAGCAGCCAGCCGGCCGAGCGCGGACTGGTGCTCAAGCCGTGCAGCTTCACCGTGCGGACGGGCAGCGACGCGTCGGTGCGGCAGCAGTTCGGCGCACAGCTGCGCGGGGCGGGGGTGGCGAGCCGTACGGCGGGTTTCGTGCTGTCGTTCGGTACGGCGCCGGACCCGGGGCCGGGCCAGGACGCCGCCAACAAGGTCAACTCGCAGATCACCAAGGGGTTCTCGCACTTCAAGCACGCTCCCAAGCGCGGTTACTGGAAGGGCGGTGCCTCCGGCACGGTCCGGATCGACGTGTTCTTCCTCGCCGCGCCGGACGGCGACACCGCGTTCCCGAAGGGCTGTCACGACGAGGGCGACTGACCCGGCGGTGGGGTCTGGACACCGGGGCGGAACTTCGGGAGGCGGAGGGTGATCTTGGTGCCCGCGCCGACGCCGGTCTCGATGGCGAGGCCGTGGTCGTCACCGTAGACCTGGCGCAGCCGGCGGTCCACGTTGCTCAGGCCGATGCCGGTGGCCGCTCCGGCCGTGCCGCGCAGGATCGCGCGCAGCCGTTCCGGGTCCATGCCGACGCCGTTGTCCTCGACGACGACCCGGGCCTCGGTGCCCTCGTCCTCGGCGGTGAGGGTGATGACGCTGCGCTCCAGGGACTCCTCCAGGCCGTGTTTGAGGGCGTTCTCGACCAGGGGTTGCAGACAGAGGAACGGCAGGGTCACGGGGAGCACCTCGGGGGCGATGCGCAAGGTGACCTTGAGGCGGCGGCCGAAGCGGGCGCGGGCGAGTTCCAGGTACTGCTCGATGGAGCGCAACTCCTCGGCGAGGGTGGTGAAGTCGCCGTCGCGACGGAAGGAGTAGCGGGTGAAGTCGGCGAATTCCTGGAGGAGTTCACGAGCGCGCTCGGGGTCGGTGCGGACGAAGGAGGCGATGCTCGCGAGGGAGTTGTAGATGAAGTGCGGGGAGATCTGGGCGCGCAGGGCACGCATCTCGGCCTCGTGCGCGTCGGCGCGGGCCCGGTCGAGGTCGGCGAGGTCGAGTTCCAGCGAGAGCCGGGCGGCCGCCGCCTCGGCGCCCCGGGCGTGGGCGCCGGCGTCCGTGGCGGCGCACACGACGAGCGCGCCCACCGGCCGGCCGCCGGCTGTCAGCGGCGCCAGGACGCCCCAGCGGACGGGACAGCCGTCGTCGTCGCAGGCGAGCGGGAAGGTACGGCTGTGGGGCGGGCCGGTGAGCTGGGCTGCGAGTTGGTCGCGGTGATGATCGGCGGCGCCGTCCCAGGCGAGGACGGAGGTGCCGTCGGTGAGGGCGAGGGCGGGGACGGCGAGCAGGGGCCGCAGCCGCCGCGCCGCCCTGCGGGCCGTGTCCGGGCCGAGCCCGCCGCGCAGGGGCGCCGCGGCGAGCCCGGCGGAGTGCAGGGCGCGCGCAAGCGCCTCCTCGCTGTCGGCCGCGTGCTCCTGCTGCCGCCGCGCCGCCCCGTGCCCGAGACCGGCCCCGAGCACGAACACGGCCAGCCCGACGAGCACGAGGGCGACGGTACCGAGGACGGTCATGGGCGGGCCCCGGGGTTCGGTGGCGGGTGGGGGCCCGGTGGCCGGCGGATGCCTGACGGCGTCGACGGCCGACCCGGCCTCCGGTGACTCCAAGGACCTTACAGACAGGGCAAGTTGCCCGACAGAACCGGCCCCACACGGCTCCTCGACCGAAGCGGGACCGCGCCCACACCGCCCGCCGGACAAAGCGGGACAGGGCCCACACCGCTCCTCGGCCGGAGCAGGACCAGGCCCACACGGCCCATCGGCCGGAGTGGGGCCGGACGGCCCGCCGGCCGGACCCGGTCGGGGCGGTGCCTGGACCGCCCCGGCCCCAGACAGCACGGCGACCAGGCCCGGCCGAGACAGCCCGGCGCCCACCTCGCCCCGGGCAACCCGGCGCCCACCCCGCACCCGAACGCCACGGCGACCGCGCCCAGGCCCGACAGCCCGGCGCCCACCCCGCACCCGACCACACGGCGACCGGGCCCGGCCCACACGGCGCAGCGACCGCAGCCGCCCGCGCGGTCCGCTGGCCGCACCCGGACCGGGCGGCGCCCCGGGTGGTCCTGGGCGGTGAGGTGAGCGGGGGCGGCGGACCTCCCGGTCAGTTGGGAGGAGGGCCCGGTGGGGGTGGTTCCGGGAGGTGGAGGCGGGTCATGGTGGTGGCGGTGCCGGGCGGGACGCGGTCGCGGGTGGCCAGTGAGGTGAGGATCATCGCCGCGAAGCCGGCCGGGACGGACCACACCGCGGGCCAGGCCAGCAGGGTGTGCGGCCAGCCGGAGTCGGCGCCGCCGGCGATGGTGGCCGTCACCGCGGTCAGCGCCGAGCCGCCGCCCAGGAGGAGTCCGGCGATCGCGCCCGGCGGGGTCAGGCCGCGCCACCAGATGCCGAGGACGAGCAGCGGGCAGAAGGAGGAGGCCGAGACGGCGAAGGCCAGTCCGACCGCGTCGGCCACGGGCAGGTCGCCGACCAGTGCCGACGCGGCCGTGGGCACCGCGATCGCGGGCAGCGTGGCGAGCCGGAAGTGGCGTACGCCGAGGGTCGGCAGGACGTCCTGGGCGAGCACGCCCGCGACGGACATGGTGAGTCCGGAGGCGGTGGACAGGAACGCCGCGCAGGCACCGCCGGCGACGAGCGCGCCGAGCAGGTTCCCGGCGGCCCCGCCGATCAGCCGCTGCGGCAGGACGAGGACGGCGGCGTCGGTGTCGCCGGTCAGCAGCAGGTCGGGGGCGTAGAGGCGGCCGAGCATGCCGTACAGCGGCATGAGCAGGTAGAAGGCGCCGAGCAGGCCCAGCACGCTCACGGTGGTGCGGCGGGCGGCGCGGCCGTCGGGGTTGGTGTAGAAGCGCACGACGACGTGGGGCAGGCCCATGGTGCCGAGGAAGGTGGCGAGGATCAGCCCGTAGGTGGCGTAGAGGCCGTGCTGTTCGCGGGACGAGGACAGCGGCTCGGCCCACCCCGCGGAGGCGCGGTCGGCGGTGCGGTCGGGCAGCGGGACGACGGCGCCGGCCGGGAAGCGGACGGTCGTGTCCGCGCCGAGCCGGTGCCGGCCCTCGTCCAGCCGCAGCGCAGCCCCGTGCACCGTACGGCCGTCGACGGTTCCGGAGGCCGTCACGCCGACCGGTTCGCGCACGGTGACGGTGAGCGGGCGGTCGATACGGACCTCGGTGGAGCGGTGGAAGACGGGCCGCTGGTCCCAGACGGGCGCGGGGGCCCGGTCGGCGCGCCAGGCGAGCAGCAGGAACAGCACGGGCACCAGCAGGGCGGTGAGTTTCAGCCAGTACTGGAAGGCCTGGACGAAGGTGACGCTGCGCATGCCGCCCGCGGCCACGGCAACGGTCACCACGACGGCGACGACCAGCCCGCCGAGCCAGCCGGGGGCGCCGGTGAGCAGCCTCAACGTGAGCCCCGCGCCACGGAGTTGAGGCAGCAGGTAGAGCCAGCCGATGCCGACGACGAGCACCCCGGCGACTCTGCGGACCGCCCGGGACTCCAGCCGGGCCTCGGCGAAGTCGGGCAGCGTGTAGGCGCCGGAGCGGCGCAGCGGGGCGGCGACGAAGGCCAGCAGCACCAGGAAGCCCGCGGTGTACCCGATGGGGAACCACAGCATGTCGACGCCCTGGGCGAGCACGAGCCCGGCGACGCCGAGGAAGGAGGCGGCGGAGAGGTATTCGCCGCTGACCGCGAAGGCGTTGAGGCGGGGGGCGACGGTGCGCGAGGCGACGTAGAAGTCGGAGGTGGTGCGGGAGATGCGCAGGCCGAGCGCGCCGACGAGGACCGTGGCGAGGACCACGGCCGTCACGCCCGCGATGCCGTACGTCTGGTTCATTGTCAGGGGCGTTCCGGACGGACCCGGGCGGCCGGCTCGGTCTCGTTGCGCTCGGCGCGGCGGACGTACCAGGCGCCGATGGCCAGCAGCACGGGGTACGGCGCCACGCCCAGCACGAGCCAGACGGCGAGCGGGACGCGCGGCGCCGTGGTGGCGAGCGGCAGGAGGCGCAGGAGGACGGGGAGCAGGCCGAGCAGGACCGCGAGCAGGGCGCTCACGAGGAGGGCGGCACGCAGCTGACGGTGCATCATCCGATGTGTCACGGCATCGTGTTGGGGCAGGACGGCCGGACGTGCGCCCGACGCGGCCGGCGGGCGCTGCGCCGCGTGGTCCGGGTGCTGCGGGTACCGCGGGTGCTCCGCGGTCCGCGGCCGACCGGTGACCACCTCCCTGCGCGGGACGGACTCCGCACCCATGACGTACTCCCCGAGTCCGCGCTGATCACCTGGTGTGCGGCGAGTGTACGCAGCGCGCGACGCGCTCGACAGCCGCCGGACGTGACCGGACGAGAATCGCCACACGGCCGTCACGTCCGTCACGGTCGTCAGGTCCGGCGGGCCCCCGCCGCGTGACGGGCCAGCAGGTCGCGCAGTTCCCGGGCGTTGCGGCGGCTGACGGCGAGGGTCCGGTCGCCGACGCGGACGGTCACGTTGCCGCCGTCCAGGCGGAGTTCCTCGATGCGGCCGAGGGCGACGAGGCGGCTGCGGTGGATGCGGACGAATCCGCGCTCGCGCCACTGTTCCTCCAGCGTGGACAGCGGGATGCGCACCAGGTGGCTGCCGCGCCGGGTGTGCAGTCGCGCGTAGTCGCCCTGGGCCTCGACGTAGGTGATGTCGGCGATGGGCACGAACCGGGTCACCCCGCCGAGCTCCACGGGGACGTGGTCGCCGGGGCCGGGTGCGGGGCGGGCGGCAGGGGTGGTGGCGGGGCGGGGTCCCTGTCCGGCGCGCACGAGTTCGTCGGCCCGTCGTACGGCCTCGGCGAAGCGCTCCTCGCGCAGGGGCTTGAGCAGGTAGTCGACGGCCTTGAGGTCGAAGGCGCGGACCGCGAAGTCGTCGTGGGCCGTGACGAAGACGATCAGCGGCGGTGCGGCGAAGGCGCCCAGCAGGCGGGCGAGTTCGAGGCCGTCGAGGCCCGGCATGTCGATGTCGAGGAAGACGACGTCGACGGCGTCCCCGTCGGCCGCGCCGAGCCGGCGCAGTGCCTCCGTGGCCGTGGTCGCGGACAGCACACGGCCGACCCGCGGGTCCTGCCCCAGGAGGTACAGCAGTTCCTCCAGCGCGGGTTCCTCGTCGTCCACCGCCAGCACACGCAAGGGGACATCGGTCGGGGTCATCCGCGAGGCTCCTTTCCACGGCGGTCGCGTCGGCACCAACTGGTGGCCACTTCAACCTTATTCCGGCAGGACCAGGCGGGCCGTCTCGCCCGGAACGACGGGGATCACCTCGTCCCACAGGCGCACGCCGATGGGCGAGCGGTCGGAGGAGGGGACGGCGATCTCCAGCAGGCCGCTGCGCAGGCGCACGTGGACGCCCCAGTGGCCGTGGTAGCGGAGCGGGAAGCCGTAGGAGGAGAGTTCGGGGAGCGGGACCGGGTCGAGGCTCAGGACGCCGGCCCGGGTCTCCAGACCGGTCAGTCCGCGCTGGACGAGGTCGAGGGTGCCGGCCATCGCGCCGAGGTGGATGCCCTCGCCGGTGGTGCCGCCCTGGAGGTCGGCGATGTCACCGCGCAGCGCCTCCTGGACGAAGGCCCAGGCGTCGGCGCGCCGGGCGCGGGCCAGGATCCAGCCGTGGACCAGACCGCTGAGCGTGGAGCCGTGGCTGGTGCGGTGCAGGTAGTGGTCGACGGTGGCGGCCCAGGTGTGGTCGTCGAGGTGGTAGCCCAACCGGGAGAAGAGGGAGCGGAGTTCGGGCGCCGAGAAGAGGTAGCCGAGCATGAGGACGTCGGCCTGTTTGGACGCCTTGTACCGGTTGACGGTGTCGCCCTCCGCCTCCAGGATCCGGTCCAGGCGCCGGATGTCGTCGTACCGTTCGCGGTAGGCGGCCCAGTCCAGCTCGGCGAGGTGGCCGTAGCCCTCGAACTGGCTGATCACGCCGTCGTGGTAGGGCACGTGCAGGGTGCGGGAGACCTCGTCCCAGCGGGCGGGCTCGTCCTGCTCCAGGCCGATGCCGTCGGTGAGTTCGCGGCGGCGCGGCTCGGGCAGGGCGTTCAGCAGGTCCAGGGCGCGGGCGAGCACCCAGGCGGCGGTGACGTTGGTGTACGCGTTGTCGTCCAGACCGGGGGTCCGCGCGCCCGGGTAGGCGTCGTGGTACTCGTCGGGTCCGACCACGCCCCGGATGCGGTGCCGGCCGAGGCGGGGGTCGTAGTCGGCCGAGTCCGCCCAGAAGCGGGCGATGTGCAGCAGCATCTCGGCGCCCTCGCCGTGCAGGAAGTCGGTGTCGCCGGTGGCCTCGCAGTACTGCCAGACGTTGTACGCCACCGCCGAGCCGACGTGGTGCTGGAGGTGGGAGTGATCCGGCAGCCAGCGCCCGGAGCGGGGGTTGAGGTGCAGCTCCTGGGTCTCCTCGCGGCCGTCGCTGCCGCTCTGCCAGGGGTAGAGCGCGCCGCGCCGGCCGAGTTCCCGGGCCGCGTGCCGGGCGGCGTCCAGGCGCCGGTGCCGGTAGCGGAGCAGGGCGTGGGAGACCTCGGGAAGGTGGAGGTTGAGGTAGGGCAGGACGAACAGTTCGTCCCAGAAGACGTGGCCGCGGTAGGCCTCGCCGTGCAGTCCGCGCGCGGGGACGCCGACGTCGAGGTCTGCGGTGTGCGGGGAGAGGGTCTGGAGCACATGGAACAGGTGCAGGCGCAGGATGCTGCCCGCCTCCCCGGGGACCTCCAGCGCGCAGCGCCGCCACAGCTGCTCCCAGGCCGCGGCGTGCGTCTCGCGCAGCGCGTCGAAGCCGGGGGCGGCCTCGACCCGCTCGACGGCGGCGTGCCGGGGGTCGCCGATGGCGGGGTCGCGTGAGGTGTGCAGGGCGACGGTCTTGTCGACGGTGACGGTACGGCCCGGCGCGAGGTGCAGGTGCACGCGCTGTACGGCGCGGTGCGCCTCGTTGGCGTGGGTGACCGGCGCGTCGACGGTCAGCCGGTGGGCCAGCCCGATGCCGATGTCGGAGGCGCGGGTACGGCAGTGCAGCCACACCGTGGAGGGTGCGGCGGTGCCGGTGTCGAAGCGGGTGAGGTGTCGGCCGTCCAGCTCGCGGTAGCGGGCCACGCCGGAGTTGGTGACGCCGCCGTCGAGCGCGGCCTCCGCCTCCAGGCCGACGGCGCGGCCCTCGACGGTCAGCTCCGTGCGCAGGGCGGCGAGATGCGGGTCGGCCAGGTGGACCAGGCGCAGCTGGCGCACCTGGAGCGTGCCGCCGCCGGGCAGGCCGTAGCCGGTGCGGCGCTCCAGCAGGCCGGGGTCGAGGTGGAGGACCTGGTGGTGTGCGGTGACGGGCGCGGTGTCCGGGGTGAGCCAGTCCCCGCCCGCGAGGCGGAAGCGCAGCGGCAGCCAGTTGGGCAGGTTGACCATGTCCTCGTTCTCGACCCGCCGCCCGGCGACCTCGGAAATGAGGCGGTTGTAGCAGCCTGCCGCGTAGGTGCCCGGGTAGTGGACGTCGTCGGCGGCGCACTCGGGCAGTGCGCCGCGGGTGGCGAAGTAGCCGTTGCCGAGGGTGCACAGGGACTCCCGCAGCCGCTCCTCCTGCGGCCGGTAGCCGTCGTACTCCCAGGTCGGCCCCGTCACCGCCGCCCCTTGGCCAGGGGACTCCAATCGAACGTGCGAACGATCCAAGGCGCCGTGCCGCCCCGGCCGGGCGGGTGCACGGCGCCCCGGCCCCGGTCCCGTCGCGCCCTGCCGGTGTACGGCTCCATGGGGCGATTGTGCAGCGACGGGACCGGGTGGGGTGTCCTCTGACTAGGCCGGACGGGGGACGGTCAGGGGTAGCCGACCAGGTCCGCCACGTTCGACGACGCGTTCGACGGCCCTCCCCTGTCGTTGATGACATGGCTGATGGTGCCGGTGCCGCCGAGGGAGACCGTCACCATGCTGGTGAAGCGGACGTTCGGGTTGTCCGGCGCCTCGATGGCGTGGTCGGCCGTCACGCTCGGGTCGGCACTGAAGTAGCAGTAGCTGCCGAGGCCGTACGCCTGGTGGCTGGTGACGGAGTCGGCGACCTTGTAGGCGGCGTAGCCCAACGCGTCACCGTTCATCCAGGAGGACTGGTCCGGCGGGTCGTACGGCATCTCGTTCTGGAAGAAGTAGGTCCGCCCGCCGTTGCCGTTCCAGATCACCTGGTCCTTCTGGAAGTGCTCCACGAACAGCCCGTACATGGTCACGTCCGCGCCGTTGACCACCAGCCCGGTGTCGGCGGTGTTGCTGGTCCAGCCGACCCCGCTGCCGTGGTCGGCGCGCCAGAGCCACATGTGGTCGCCGATGACGTCGCTGCTGTTGACGACGAGGCCGGTGGCCGCCTTGCCGACGCCCGCGCCGCCGATGCGGACGTAGACGTCGTGCAGGGAGGTCGGGTCGGCCGCGTGGGAGGCGGCGGAGCCGGCCGGCCCGACCTCGACCAGGGTCTTCGAGCTGGTGGTGCCGGCGTCGAAGAGCAGGCCCGCGAGCTGGACGCCGTCCACGTCGGCCACGGTCATCGCGGTGACGCCGTTGTCCGGCACGAGGGTGGCGAGCCCGAGGCCGAGGACGACGGTGTCGGGGCGGGTCACCTTCAGGGTCTGGTCGAGGTGGTAGACCCCGGGCGTCACCAGCAGGTTCTGCCCGGCCGCGAGGGCCGCGTTCATCTGCGCGGCGGTCGCGCCCGGCTTGACGACGGAGAACCGGCTCAGCGGCAGCGAGGTGCCGGCCGCGCTGCCGCTCGCCCAGCTGGTCCCCGAGGTGTCGGTGCGCGCGGACGGCACGAACACCTGGTAGCTGCCGTCCCCGTCGACGTACAGGAACGGTTTCTCGCGGGTGACCGGGCTCTGCGCGACGCTGGTGTACGGCGGGTTCGGGAAGCTGGTGGACGGCACGCCCTGGCTGCCGCTGAACACCATGTTCCAGTTGGACCCGGTCCAGCTGCCCAGCTGGGAGTTGCGGGTCATCCACTGCTGCTGGGTACCGGAGTCGACCTGCCCGTCGATCCTGCTGTCGGCGAGATAGCCGCCGGACGACCAGCCGCCGTCGTCGAGGGCGAGGTTGCCCCGCAGATGCATCCGCCGGTACGGCGCCGCCTGCGAGACCGCCCAACGGTCCTGCCCGCCCGTGGGGTTGACGGAGAGGTTCTCGGCGCCGCGCCAGAAGTTCTGGGTGGCGTTGCCCTGGAACCAGTCGGCCTCCGCGTGCACCGCGCCGTTGACGGACACCGCGTCCGGGGTCAGCCCGAGGCCCAGCACCTGGGTGTAGAAGCCGACGTTGACGTCCGCGCTGTAGGCGCCGGGCTTGAAGAGGACGGCGTAGCGCTGGGAGCCGAACTGGTTGGTCTCCTGCTGCTTGAAGATCGTGTCCAGCCTGCTCTGGATGGTGGAGGCCGGCATCGACGGGTCGAAGACGACGACGTTCGGGCCGAGGTCGGGGTCGTTCGCGGACGACTGGGTGACGGGGACCACCTGGAAGCGCTGGGCGGCGGTGCCGTTGCACGTGTACTGCTGGAGCTGGGTGCCGTCGGCGAGCGAGGCGCCCGGAACGTCCAGGCACTTGCCGCTGTTCCGGTTCACGAAGTGGAAGGCGCCGCCGCCGTCGTCCACGGGCTGCCACTGCTGGTTGGCGCCGCCGCCGTAGCTCCACAGCTGGACGGGCGCGCTGTCGGCGGTGGAGACGTCGGTGACGTCCACGACCTGGCCGGTGTCGTTGGCGTTGTCGATGCGGACGTATCCGTTGCCGGCGTCGGTGAAGCTCCACCGTTGGGCGGTGGTGCCGTTGCACGCGTACTGCTGTACGACAGTGCCGTTGGCGGTGGCCGCGGCCTTGGCGTCCAGGCACTTGCCGCTCGCCGCGTCGAGGACCGTGGCGAAGCCGGTGGGCAGGGCCGTGGCGGCGTGCGCGGGCGTGGCCGCGAGCAGGGGCGTCGGGGCGGCGGTGAGCACACAGGCGGCCGCGGCGCCGACGAGGGCGACCACCGCGGAGCTGCGGCCACGCGGCGTTCGACCGCGGGAAAGGGGAGGCACGGGGTTCTCCTTCGGGGCCGGGGGTCAGCCGGTGTAGCCGGCGAGGACGCGGGTGTAGTCCCAGTCGGACTGGCTCACTCCGGAGCAGCTGTCGGCGGGGCCGCCGGTGCACGGACGGTCGCGGTTGGCGGACCAGAAGGTGAGCCGGGCGAGGTGGTGCTGCTGGGCGTAGCCGAGGATGGTCCGGAAGTCGTTCACCGTGACGGTCTCGTTGTTGTCGGTGATGCCGTTCATGGACGAGATGCCCATGTCCCGGTAGGCCTGGTCGTCGCCGTAGCCGTACGCCGACTTCAGCGCGCCCTTCAGACCCTCGGCGGCCTGGATGGTGAGGTTGCCCATGTTCTGTCCGGCGCCGCCGAAGTCGAACGGCATGATGGTCCAGGCGTCCACGGTCAGCCCGGACGAGGCGGCCCGGTCGATGAGGCCGGTGTCGGGGCCGGACTGTCCGGTGCCGATGGTGACGTACACCTTCAGGCCGGGGTTGTCCGCCTTCACGGTCTTCAGCGCGTCCACGGTCCGCTGCTGCACGGTCGCGCTGCTGTAGGCGTCGGCCTCGATGTCGATGTCGATCGCCTTCAGGCCGTAGGCGTCGATCACCTTCTGGTAGGCCCCCGCGAGTTCGCCCGCGCTGTTGCAGGAGCTCTCCAGCTTGTTGCCGCTGTAGCCGCCGAAGGACGGGACGATGTCACCCCCGTTCGCGCGCACGGTGGTGACCGTCTGCTGGTCCACCCCGCCGGTCAGCGGGCGGCTGCCGTCCCACTGCGGGTCGCAGTAGCCGTTGCTGAGCACGAAGGCGAGCGTGAACCACTTCACGCCGGTGGCCTGGGTGATGGTGGTGGGGTTCGGCGGGCTGCCCCAGCCGTTGTAGAGGTACGGCGCGACGGCCATCGGCGCGGCCGGGGTGGTGCCGCCGTCCGAACCGGGCGCGGTCCACTTCTGGTTGGCGCCGCCGGTGCAGCTCCAGATCTGCGCGCGGGTGCCGTTGGCGGAGTTGTCGCCGGTGACGTCGAGGCACTTGTTCGCCTGCGGGTTGACGATGTCGTGGGCCGCGGTGACGGTCCACTTCTGGTTGGCTCCGCCGGTGCAGGACCACAGCTGCGCCCGGGCGCCGTCGGCGACCGAGTTGCCGGTCACGTCGAGGCACTTGCCGAGGGCGCGGATCGTGCCGTCGCCGCCGACCGTCCACTGCTGGGCGTTCGTGCCGTTGCAGTCGTAGAGCTGGACGGGGGTGCCGTCGGCGGAGTTGGCCCCGGCGACGTCGAGGCACTTGCCGGCGAGGCCGGTGATGGCGCCGGTGGCGGCCTGGGCGGGGGACGCCGTGAGCAGGCCGGCGGAGAGTGCGACGACACCGACGGCGACCGCGGCGGGGAGTGGTTTGCGCATGCGGGGGCGGCCTTTCGGTGGGGGGACGGAGGCAGGCCAACACCGTTGGTGACACAGGGCGTTGAGTGCGTCCGGAGTCTTTGATTAAGGCGTGAAGTTAAAGGTCCGGACCACTGACGTCAAGAGGGTGGGCAGCGACCCCGTCGCCGCCCACCCCGCCCGCCGCGCCCGCTCAGGCCGGCGCCACCTCGTCGTCCCGCTCGGCGAACTGCGTCCGGTACAGCTCGGCGTACCTGCCGCCGGCCGCCAGCAGCTCCTCGTGCGTGCCGCGTTCCGCGATCCGGCCGGACTCCACGACCAGGATCTGGTCGGCGGCCCGGACCGTGGACAGCCGGTGGGCGATGACCACGGCGGTACGCCCCTGAAGGGCCTCGGTGAGCGCCTCCTGGACGGCCGCCTCGGAGGTGTTGTCCAGGTGGGCGGTGGCCTCGTCCAGGATGACCACGCGCTGGCGGGCCAGCAGCAGCCGGGCGATCGTCATGCGCTGGCGCTCCCCGCCGGACAGCCGGTAGCCGCGCTCGCCGACGACCGTGTCCAGGCCGTCCGGCAGGGACCGTACGACACCGTCCAGGCGGGCCCGGCCGAGGGCGTCCCACAGCTCCGCGTCCCCGGCGCCGGGGCGGGCCAGCAGCAGGTTGGCGCGGACGGTGTCGTGGAAGAGGTGGCCGTCCTGGGTGACCATGCCGAGGGTGGCCCGCAGCGAGGCGGCGGTCAGGTCGCGGACGTCGCTCCCGCCGATGCGCACCGCGCCCGCGTCGACGTCGTACAGGCGCGGCAACAGCTGGGCGATGGTGGACTTCCCGGCGCCGGAGGAGCCGACGAGGGCGACGGTCTCACCGGGTTCGGCGCGGAAGGAGATGCCGTGCAGGACCTCGGCGCCGCCGCGCGTGTCGAGGGTGGCCACCTCCTCCAGCGAGGCCAGGGAGACCTGGTCGGCGGCCGGGTAGGAGAAGCGGACGTCGTCGAACTCGACGGCGACCGGGCCCTCGGGGACCTCGACGGCGTCCGGCTTCTCCTCGATGAGCGGCGTGAGGTCCAGCACCTCGAAGACCCGCTCGAAGCTGACGAGCGCGCTCATCACCTCGACCCGGGCGCCGGCGAGCGCGGTGAGCGGGGCGTAGAGCCGGGTCAGCAGGAGGGAGAGGGAGACGACCGCGCCCGCCTGGAGGGTGCCGTGCAGCGCGAACCAGCCGCCGAGGCCGTAGACGAGGGCGAGCGCGAGGGCGGAGACCAGGGTGAGGGAGGTGATGAACACCGACTGGGCGGTGGCCGTGCGCACCCCGATGTCGCGAACCCGGGCGGCGCGCGCCGCGAACTCCGCGGACTCCTCCTCGGGCCGGCCGAACAGCTTGACCAGGGTGGCGCCGGGCGCGGAGAACCGCTCGGTCATCCGGGTGCCCATGGCCGCGTTCAGCGCCGCCGCCTCCCGCTGCATCCGGGCCATCCGGCTGCCCATGCGGCGGGCGGGGAGCACGAACACCGGCAGCAGCACCAGGGCGAGCAGCGTGATCTGCCAGGACAGGGTCAGCATCACGGCGAGCGTGAGCACCAGCGTGACCAGGTTGCTCACCACGCCGGACAGGGTGTTGGCGAACGCCCGCTGGGCGCCGATCACGTCGTTGTTGAGTCGGCTGACCAGCGCGCCCGTACGAGTCCGTGTGAAGAACGCGACCGGCATGCGCTGCACATGATCGAACACAGCCGTTCTGAGGTCGAGGATGAGTCCCTCCCCGAGCGACGACGACAGCCGCCGCCCGAGGACGCCGAGCCCCGCCTCCGCGAGCGCCACGAGCGCGATCAGCAGGGACAGCCGTACGACCTTCCCGGAGTCGTGCCCCGCCACGATCGCGTCGACGACGCGGCCGGCGAGCACGGGGGTCGCGACGGCGAGCAGGGCGGTCACCACCCCGAACAGGACGAACCGGATGATGCCCGCGCGGTGCGGCCGGGCGAAGGCGGCGATACGGCGCAGGGTGGCGCGGGCGAAGGGACGGCGGTCGTCCTGGGCGTTCATGACGCTGTGCAGCTGCGTCCATGCGGTGGTCTCCATGCTCATGTGCAAGAACGTAGAACCTCAAGCTTCGTTGAGGTCAATGTCCGCCGCATTTCACTCCCGAAGGCCCCGATGACCACAGCCTGTAAACCGCCGTCCTCGAATCCGCCACCCGCCGTTGGGACGGCACGGAAAGCCTCTCCGGGTGTGACCGCGCCCCACTTCCCCGCCCTGCGCACGGGCCGCCTGCCGGCGCTCGCCCGGCGTCTGCCCGTGCGGCAGATCCTGTGTCTGCTGCCGCTCGTGCTCGTGACGGTCGTCGCCGTGCAGAACCGGTCGGTGCTCGTCGAGGGCTTCGGCCGGCTGCGCACGGCCTCGTGGCCCTGGCTGCTGGCGGCGGGCGGCGCCACGTGTCTGACCTGGGTGGCCGCCGCCTTCACCCGGCAGGGCGCCGTCATCCAGCCGCTGCCCCGGTGGCGGCTGCTGGCCACGCAGTTCGCGGCCGGTTCGGCGAACCACCTGCTGCCGACGGGGCTCGGCGCGGGCGCGGTCAACCTGCGGTTCATGACCGTGTGCGGGGTGCCGCTCGCCCGCTCCTCCGCCGCGCTCGCGCTGTATCTGCTCGCCGAGTCGGTCGGCCGGCTGAGCCTGCTGGCCGCGCTGCTGTTCGCCTTCCCCGACGCGCTGCGGATCGGCACCCTGATCCCCGCCGGGGCCGTCGGCCCGCTGCTGGTGATCGCGGGGGCGGTGCTGGTGGTCGCGGCGGCCGCGCTGGCGCTCGTACGACGGCTGCGCACCGCCGCGCTCGGCTTCGTCCGCACCGCCCTGGGCGAGGCCCGCTCCGTGCACACGCGTCCGGCCCGGGCGCTCGCCCTGTGGGGCGGCTCGCTCGCGTTCCCGGCGCTGCAGGCCACCGGTCTGGTGGCGGTCGGGCAGGCGCTGGGGCTGCCGGTGCCGCCCGCGCACATGGCGCTGGCGTACCTGGCCGCGACGGTGGCGGTGGCGCTGGTGCCCACGCCGGGCGGCATCGGCTCCGTCGAGGCCGCGCTGATCGTGGCGCTGGTCGCGGCGGGCGGCCCGGTGGCGGTGGCCACGGCGGTGGTGCTCGCCTACCGGATCATCACGGTGTGGGTGCCGCTGGTGCCCGGCGCGCTGACGCTGGGGGCGCTGGTGCGACTCAAGGTCATCTGAGGCAGAGTGGCCCTCCCAGCCAGACGAGGGAGTTCACCGTGCCGGTCCGTGTGGAGCGCGAGGGGTACGTCACGACGGTCGTCCTGTCCCGGCCCGGGTGCCGCAACGCGGTGGACGGCCCCACGGCCGCCGAACTCACCGCCGCCTTCCGGAAGTTCGAGGCCGACGGCAGCGCCCGGGTGGCGGTGCTGTGGGGCGAGGGCGGCACGTTCTGCGCGGGCGCGGACCTGAAGGCGATCGGTACGCCGCGCGGCAACCGCGTGGCCGAGGACGGCGACGGCCCGATGGGGCCGACCCGGATGCGGCTGTCCAAGCCGGTGATCGCGGCCGTGGCCGGGCACGCGGTGGCGGGCGGCCTCGAACTCGCCCTGTGGTGCGATCTGCGGATCGCCGAGGAGGACGCCGTCTTCGGCGTGTTCTGCCGCCGCTGGGGCGTGCCCCTGATCGACGGCGGGACGGTGCGGCTGCCCCGGCTGGTCGGCGCGAGCCGGGCCATGGACCTGATCCTGACCGGCCGCCCGGTACCGGCTCGCGAGGCGTACGAGATGGGCCTCGCCAACCGCGTGGTGCCGAACGGGTCCGCCCGCGCCGAGGCGGAGGCGCTCGCGGCCGAGATCGCCCGGTTCCCGCAGGCGTGTCTGCGCAGCGACCGCGCGTCCGTCCTCGACCAGCAGGGGCTGACCGAGGAGGCGGCACTGCGCACGGAACTCCGCCATGGAATGGGCGTGTTGGCGCAGAGCACGCAGGGCGCCGCCCGCTTCGCCTCGGGCGCCGGACGGCACGGCTCGTTCGACGGGATCTGAGCGCGCGGCACCGGTCCGGGCCCGCCGGTGTGCCGGCTCGGCGCGGTACGTCCCGGAAGCGGGCCGGGAGGACCGCGAGACACGGCCCGCCCGGCCCGCTCAGCCGCGGCTCACCCGCACCTCGCCGCCTTCGGGATCGACCCGGTCGTGCCAGCCGGCGGTGAGGGTCAGGGGGTGGTGGGGCAACACCGCCCCGGGCCGGCGGCGTTCGCGGTGCAGCAGGCGGCCGTCCTGATGGACGTGCAACACGACGGGCCCGCGCGACGGGGCGTCGTCGCGCAGGACGTAGCGCTCGGGCCGGGCCGCGGGCGTGACGCGGTTCGGGGCGATCCAGCGCAGCGGGGCCTCGACAGTGAGCGGGACACCGGGACCGGGCCAGGCGCTGCCCGCGAGGAGGTCCAGGACGGCGCGCGCCGCCCGGGCGCCCTCCCGGGCGGCGGTGCCGGCGGGTTCGACGGCGTGCAGGACGTTCCCGGCGGCGAACACCCCGGGCCGTGAGGTGTGCAGGGCGCCGTCGACGGCGGGGCCGCGGGTGCCCGGGTCCAGCGCGAGGGCGCCGCGGCGGGCGAGTTCGTGCTCCGGGACGAAGTCAGCGGTGAACACGACCGTGTCGCAGGCCAGCACGGTCGTACGGCCGCCACGGTGACGGACGCGGACCCCCGACAGACTTCCGTGGCCGAGGAGTTCGGTGACCGTGGTGTCCGTCAGCAGCGGGATGCGGTGCCGCAGCCGGGCCGACTGCGCCTGGAACGCGGGGGCGTGGGCGCGGGGCAGCTCCGTGACCAGGGCGACGACCTCGGCACCGGCCGCGCGCACGGTGTCGGCGGCCGCATAGGAGACGCCCTCGGCACCGACGACGACCGCGCGGGTGCCGATGCGCTGCCCGAACAGGTGGACGGACTGCTGGAGTTCACCGGTGGTGTAGACACCGGCGGGACGGGTGCCGGGCACCAGCCGGGCCGCGCGCGGCCGCTCCCGGGCGCCGGTGGCGAGGACGACGGCCCGCGCCTCGACGGTCTCGGGTCCGCCGGGGCCGACGGCGGTGAGCACCGGGCGGGCGGCGGCGCACACCGCACCGGCCACGGACGCCGTGGTCCCCCAGTCCAGGACGGTCACCCCGGTCCGGATCACGGCGCCCGCCCGCGCGGCGGCCTGCGTCAGCAGCCGGGCGTACGCGGGGCCGGTCAGCGGGTGTGCGCGCGTGCCGAAGCCGCCGTGGGCGCAGTGCCGGGGCACTCCCCCGGCCGCCTGCTCACGCTCCAGCACCTCGACCCGGCCGGCACCGGACGCGGCCAGGCTGGCGGCGGTCGCCAGACCCGCGGGTCCCGCGCCGACGACGAGGACGTCGACCCGGCGGACCGGTGGACCCGGCGCGCCTGTCTCAGCGGTCATGGCCGTACCCCCGCTCCTCGCCCCGCGCCGTCTCGAACAACTCCCGTACCGCCGCGCCGCAGTAGAACCCCTGGCAGCGGCCCGCGCGAGCCCGGGTGCGGCGGCACAGGCCCTCCAGGCTGCGCGGTGGGACCGGGCTCGCCAGCGCGTCGCGGATCTCGCCGCGGGAGACACGCTCGCAGTGGCAGACGAGGGTGCCGTACTCGGGGTCGGCGGCGATGAGCTCGGGCCGCTGGTAGGGGCGCGGGAAGGCCTCGCCGAGGTTGGGCATGGTCAGCGGCGCCAGGTCCCGGACCGGGCCCAGGCCGAGCCCGGTGTCCGTCAGCAGGCCGGTGACGTGCGCGGCGATGGCCAGGGACGCGGTCAGGCCGGTGGAGCGGATGCCGCCGACGGTGACGTACCCCTGCTCGGGGTGGGCGGCGATGCGGTAGTCCTCCCGGCCGGTCGCCGCGCGCAGCCCGGCGTAGACGGCGGTGACCTCCTCGTCCAGCAGGGCGGGCAGGATGCGGCGGCCCTGCTCCCTGAGGCCGGCGAGGCCGTCGGCGGTGGAGCCGGTGGCCCGCTTGTCGTCCAGGTCCTCGGCGGTGGGGCCGAGCAGGACGTTGCCGTAGACGGTGGGCGCGACCAGGACGCCCTTGCCGAGCGCGGTCGGGACGGGCAGCAGGATGTGCCGCACGAGGGGCCGGGCGAGCTTGTCGTGGACCAGGAGCTGGCCGCGGCGCGGGGTGACGGTGAAGTCCTCGTGGCCGAGCAGCCGGTCGAGGGTGTCGGCGTGCAGTCCGGCAGCGTTGACCAGGCGGCGGGCGCGGAGGGAGCCCCGGGAGGTGCGGAGACGGTGGCCGTTTCCCCAACTCACCTCCTCCACCGTGGCGTTGAGGTGCAGGTCGACTCCGGCGCGGACCGCCTGGGTGGCGTACGCGAGGGTCGTCGTCCAGGGGCAGATGATGCTCTCGCCGGGGACGTGCAGGGCGCCGAGGGCGCCGGGGCCGAGGTGGGGCTCGCGGGCGTACACCTCGTCGGCGGGCAGCAGGCGCGCCGCGTCGTAGCCGTTGCACGCGGCCTTGTCGGCCAGCCGGGGCAGGGCGGCCCGCTGTTCCTCGTCCCAGGCGACGAGCAGGGCGCCGACGCGTTCGACGGGGATGCCGGTCTCGGCGGCGTAGGCACCCAGCCGCTCGTACCCCTCGCGGACCAGGCGGGCCTCCAGGGTGCCTGGCGCCGCGTCGAAACCGGTGTGCAGGATCGCGGTGTTGGCCTTCGACGTGCCCTGGCCGACGTCGTCCTGGGCCTCCAGCAGGGCGATGCGGAGCTCCGGGTGGCGGGCGAGCTCCCGGGCGATGGCGCAGCCGACGACGCCGGCGCCGACGATCGCCACGTCGTACGGCTTCGCGGGCAGCGGGCCGTGTGCGGTGACGGTGACCGTGCCGGTCATGAGTCGAGCAGGGCCCGGACGGCGGTGCGGAAGCGGGCGCGGCGTTCGGCGGCCCGGTCGGCGCTGATGCGGGGTTCGTACACGGCGGCGGGCTTCCCCTCGGGCAGCGCGTGGCCGACGTCCAGCGTGCGGTCCGCGCCGAGGCGGGCGAGCGTGGCGGCGCCGAGGGCGGTGGCGTCGGGCAGCGCGGACACCTCGACGGGGCGTTGCAGCAGGTCGGCCTGGGTCTGCATGAGGAGCGCGGAGCGGGTCAGGCCGCCGTCGACGCGCAGCAGGTCCAGGCCGGTGCCGAGATCCTCGGCGGCGGCGTCGGCGAGTTCGGCGACCTGGGCGGCGATGCCCTCGCACAGGGCGCGCACGACGTGGCCGGCGGTGGTGTCGAGGCCGAGTCCGGTGAGCGAGCCGCGCAGGTCGCCGCGCCACCAGGGGGCGGCGAGTCCGGCGAGGGCGGGGACGAAGGTGACGCCGCCGCTGTCGGGGACGGCGCCGCCGACGGCGTCGAGGTCGGCGGCGCCGGAGATGACACCGAGGTCGGTGAGCCAGCGGACGGCTGAGGCGGCCGCGAAGACCTGGCCGTCGAGGCAGTAGCTGGTCGTGCCGGCGATCCGCCAGGCGACGCAGGTGACCAGGCCGGAGCCGCCGCGCCGAACCCGCTCGCCGGTGTGCGCGAGCAGGAACGCGCCGGTGCCGTAGGTGCACTTGGCGGCGCCGGGGCGGGTGACGCGCTGGGCGAGCAGGGCGGCCTGCTGGTCGACGGCCAGACCGGTGAGCGGGATCTCGGGGCCGAAGGCCGTGGTCGTGCCGATGTGCTGGGCGTTGTCGCTCACCTGCGGGAGCCGTTCGTCCGCCAGGCCGTAGATCTCCAGCGCGCGCGGCGACCACCGCGCGCTGTCGAGGTCGAGGAGCTGGGTGCGGCCGGCGGTGGCGGCGTCGGTGGCACAGACTCCGGTGAGGCGGTGGACGAGCCAGGCGTCGGAGGTCGTGACGACGCCCTCGCGGGTGAGCCGGCGGCGGATCCAGGCCATCTTGGGGGCGGCGAAGTACGGGTCGAGGGGCAGACCGGTCAGGTGCCTCAACTCATCGGCGTGTTCGGCGAGTTCGGCGCAGATCGAGTCCGCGCGGCGGTCCTGCCAGACCAGGGCGTCGGTGAGCGGGCGGCCGGTGGCCGGGGCCCAGGCGAGGACGGTCTCACCCTGGTTGGCGAGGCCGAGCGCCACGACCGGCTCGGCGGCCTCGGCGAGCGCCTGGCGCCCGGCGGCGAGCACCGAGTCGTACAGCCCGTCGGGGTCGGCCTCGACCAGGCCGCCGGGCAGGTACCGGGGGCGGACCTCGGCGAATCCGGTGCCGAGGACGCCGCGCTCGGGGCAGACCACGAGGGCCTTGGTGCCGGACGTGCCCTGGTCGACGGCGAGCACCGGCCCGGTCATCGCACCTTCTCCCGTCGCGCGTCGAAGATCACACCGCGTCAGCCTGCCGTCGCGCCGCGTCCGGAGTCAAGCAGCGACGGACCGTCGACATGGCCGGACAGTTGGTTGAGTTGACAACAATGGTGGGCCGGTACCTGCCCCTCTATAGTGACCGCCGACCACCGCCCCGCGCCCAACCCCCGCCCCTTGGAGCGCTGTTGCCACGCCACCCCGCCACCTCGCCCGTGCGCCAGTGGCCCCGGACCGACGGCTGATGGCCGGAGAAGGAGCACGTCCCGCCTACGACCCGGCCGGCCCCGACCGCGCGCTGCGTGCCACCCTCCAGGATCTGCGCACCGGCCGCTGGATGGCCATGCGCGCCCTGCTCGCGGACACCGCGGACTGGTGGCACTGGACCCAGCGCACCCAGGTCCTCGCGGCGGCCGCGGCCGGCTCCGACGTGGTGCGCGCGTGGCTCGCCGAGGAACCGGGCAGCGCCCACGCGTCGGTGATGCACGCCCGGGTCGCGGTGGAGCGGGCCCTGCGCGCCCGGCGGGAACGGCATCTGCGGACCCACGAACTGTGGATCGAGGCCTGGGACGCCGCCCAGTGCGCCACCGGGGCCGCGCCGCACGACCCGGTGCCCTGGGTGTGCCTGGTGGCCCTCGCACAGCTGGACCCGGAGCAGCGCTGGGAGGAGCACCGGCAGCCCGCGCCCGGGCCGATGCTGCCGCCGGGCCCCTGGGGGCTGCTGGCCGAGGCCGGCAAGCGCGATCCGCACAACCGCGAGGCCCACCACCGGATGCTCCAGTTCCTCTACGCGCGCGGCGGCACGGGCACGCTCGCGCAGGCCGCCGGCTACGCCCAGTGGGCCGCCGCGCAGGCCCCGGCCGGCTCCGCGCTGCACGTACTGCCGCTGTACGTCCGGGTCGAACGCTACCGGCGCGAGAGCGGCGGCGACGCGGCGCTCGACCTGCACTGGGTCGCGGAGGACGCGGCCCGTGAGGCGCGGCACGCCCTGCGCTCCTGGTTCGAGCACACGCACCGCGGCGAGCGCTCGCTGCTGGACCTCAACCACCTGGCCCACGCGCTGTGGGGCTCGCTCCAGTTCCCGGACGCGGCCCGGGTGTTCGACGCGATCGGCCCGTACTTCACGCCCGCGCCCTGGATGTACCGCGCCCCCGGCCGCGACCGCGCCGTGGAGGTCTTCCTCCGGGCCCGGGACCGCTGCCGGGCGGCCCGCCCCTGAACGCAGCGCCCCCCGTCCGCACCGCTGTCGACCGGAGGTCCCCCGTATGTCCGCCACCCCCGATCCATCGCCGTCGCTCTCGTCGGCCCTTCCCCAGCAGGACGAGGAGCGGCGGCTGCGCGAACTCGGCTACCGACCGGTGCTGGCCCGCCGCATGGGCGGCTTCGGCAACTTCGCGATCAGCTTCTCGGTGATCTCGATCCTGTCGGGCTGCATGACGCTGTACGGCTTCGGCCTGAACACCGGCGGCCCCGCCGTGATGCTGTGGGGCTGGGCGGGCGTCGGTCTGTTCGTCCTCTGCGTCGGTCTCGCGCTCGCCGAGGTCACCAGCGCCTATCCGACCTCGGGCGCGCTGTACTACATGGCCGACCGGCTCGGCGGCCGGCGCTGGGGCTGGTACACGGGCTGGCTGAATCTGCTCGGTCTGCTCGGTGCCATCGCCGGTATCGACTACGGCGCCGCCCTGTTCACCGGGGCGTTCGCGAACCTCCAGTGGGGCTTCACGCCGACGCCCGGCAGGACCATGCTGATCTTCTGCGCCGTCCTGCTGCTGCACGCGGTGCTGAACCTGTTCGGCGTCCGCCTGGTGAGCCTGCTCAACTCCGTCAGCGTCTGGTGGCACCTGGCGGGCGTCGCGGTCATCGTCGGCGCGCTCGCGATCGTCCCCGACCACCACCGGTCGGCGTCCTTCGTGTTCACGAAGTTCGTCGACGAGACGGGCTGGCACAACCCGGTCTATGTGGCGGCGATCGGCCTGCTCCTCGCGCAGTACACCTTCTCCGGCTACGACGCCTCCGCGCACCTGTCCGAGGAGACCTCGCAGGCCTCGGTGGCCGCGGCCAAGGGCATCGTGCGGTCCATCTGGGCGTCCTGGCTCGCCGGCTTCGTCCTGCTCGCCGGGCTGACGTTCGCCATCCAGGACTACGACGCGACGCGCACCACCGCCACCGGTGTGCCGCCCGCGCAGATCCTGCTCGACGGCCTCGGCTCCGACGGCGCGAGCGCCCTGCTGCTGGTCGTGATCATCGCCCAGCTCTTCTGCGGCAACGCCGAGGTCGCGGCGGCCAGCCGGATGGTGTTCGCGTTCAGCCGGGACGGCGCGCTGCCGGGCTCGCACCTGTGGCGCAAGGTGAGCGGCCGCACCCAGACGCCGGTCGCCGCCGTGTGGCTCGCGGTGATCGTCGCCTGTGTGCTCGCCCTGCCCTCGCTGTACTCGGCGACCGCGTACAACGCCGTGACCGCCATCAACGTCATCGGCATCACGCCCGCCTACGCCATCCCGGTGCTGCTGCGGCTGCGCGCGGGCGACCGGTTCCGGCCCGGGCCGTGGCAACTGGGCCGCTGGAGCAGGCCGATCGGCTGGATCGCGGTGGTCTGGGTGGCCGGTGTGACGGTGCTGTTCTGCCTGCCGCAGGCCTCGCCGGTCACCGTCGACACGATGAACTACGCCTCGGTGGCGCTCGTCGCCGTCCTGGTGCTGGCGAGCGTCTGGTGGTACGTCGCCCGCCGTTCGTACGGCACGCCCACCACCGCGGCGTACGGCGACGACCGCGACCAGGCCGAACTCGCGGAGGGCATCGTCTGATCCGCCCGCCCGCGGGGCACCGGTCCTGGTACGAACGGGTGTTCCGGATACGGCAGGATGAGCGGTCGCGCCGGTCACCGCAGTTCGGGGCCGGCGCGCTCGCACATCCCGCACATCGAGCAGGTGATCACGTGACGCGTCCTCCCCACCCCGCAGCCGCCGCGAGACCCGGAGGTGACCGGTGAACCGCGCGCTGACCCTGGACGACCTCGTCCTCGCCGGCATCTCGCTCGCCGCGGGCCTGCTGCTCGCCTTCCTGTCGCGCGCGGTGCTGCGCTGGCTCGCCAAGCACGCCAAGCGGACCAAGTGGAGCGGCGACGACGTCATCGTGGACGCGCTGCGCTCGGTCGTGCCGTGGGCCGCGATCGCGGGCGGCGCGGCGGTCGCGGCGGCCGCGCTGCCCCTGACCCGCACGGTCCAGCACCACACCGACCAGGTCCTCCAGGTATGGCTGATCTTCGTGGTGACCCTGTCCGCGGCCCGGGTGATCGCCGGCCTGGTCCGCACGGTCACCCAGTCCCGCTCGGGCGTGGCGGGCTCGGCGACCATCTTCGTCAACATCACCCGCGTCCTGGTCCTCGCGATCGGCTTCCTGATCGTCCTGCAGACGCTCGGCATCTCCATCGCACCCCTGCTCACCGCCCTGGGCGTGGGCGGTCTGGCGGTGGCCCTCGCCCTCCAGGACACGCTCGCCAACCTCTTCGCGGGCATCCACATCCTGGCCGCCAAGACCGTCCAGCCGGGCGACTACATCCGGCTCAGCAGCGGCGAGGAGGGCTATGTGGTGGACATCAACTGGCGCCAGACGACGGTCCGCCAGCTCTCCAACAACCTGGTGGTCATCCCCAACGGCCAGCTCGCCAAGGCCAACATGACCAACTTCACGCGCCCCGAGCAGCGGCTGACGGTGCTGGTGCAGGTCGGGGTGGCGTACGACTCCGACCTGGAGCACGTGGAGCGGGTGACCTCGCAGGTCGTCGCGGCGACCATGCGCGAGGTCCCCGGAGCGGTCCCGGAGCACGAGCCCGCCGTCCGCTTCCACACCTTCGGCGACTCCCGCATCGGCTTCACGGTGATCCTCGGCGTCGGCGAGTTCAGCGACCAGTACCGCATCAAGCACGAGTTCATCAAGCGCCTGCACCGCCGCTACCACGAGGAGGGCATCCGCATCCCGGCCCCGGCCCGCACGGTGGCGCTCCAGCAGGGAGCGGTGGTGATTCCGCAGCAGCGCAGCGGGGAGGACGTGATCCCGGCAGCCACGGATTAGCGCATACGTTCGACATGACGGAAGCGTCCCGGCCGGCGGCACCGGGAGATCGGAAAACGCCGGCCCGATCGCGGACCCCTGTCGAGCCGACCCCGATCACGAGATATCTTGATGTCGAGCAATGTTGCAGACGTGGAGCGGAGCACCCGGTGACTGACTCGACCATCATCTACACCTACACAGACGAGGCCCCGGCCCTGGCGACGCATTCGTTCCTGCCGGTGATCCAGGCGTACGCCTCGCAGGCCGGTGTGCCGGTCACGACGCGCGACATCTCGCTGGCCGGGCGCATCATCGCCCACTTCCCGGAGTACCTGGCCGAGGACCAGCGCATCCCCGACGCGCTGGCCGAGCTGGGGGAGCTGGCCAAGACCCCCGCGGCCAACATCGTCAAGCTGCCGAACATCTCGGCGTCCATCCCGCAGCTGAAGGCCGCCGTCGCCGAGCTCCAGGGCAAGGGCTACGCGCTGCCGGACTACCCGGACGACCCGAAGACCGACGAGGAGCGCGAGATCCGCGCCCGCTACGACAAGGTCAAGGGCTCCGCCGTCAACCCGGTGCTGCGTGAGGGCAACTCCGACCGCCGCGCCCCGGCCTCGGTGAAGAACTACGCCAAGACCCACCCGCACCGCATGGGCGCCTGGACCGCCGAGTCCAAGACGAACGTGGCGACGATGAGCGAGAACGACTTCGCCTCCACCGAGAAGTCCGCGGTCATCGCCGAGGACGGCACGCTCCGCTTCGAGCTGGTCGGCGCGGACGGCACCGCCACCGAGCTGCGCGAGCCCCTGAAGGTCGTCGCGGGCGAGGTCGTCGACGCCGCCGTGCTGCGCGTCGCCGCGCTCAAGGAGTTCCTCGCCGCGCAGGTCGCCCGCGCCAAGACCGAGGGCGTGCTGTTCTCCGTGCACCTGAAGGCCACGATGATGAAGGTCTCCGACCCGATCATCTTCGGCCATGTCGTCCGCGCCTTCTTCCCGAAGACCTTCGCGCAGTACGGCGAGACGCTGGCCGCCGCCGGCCTGTCCCCGAACGACGGCCTCGGCACCATCCTGGGGGGCCTGGCGAACCTGCCCGAGGGCGACGCGATCAAGGCCGCCTTCGAGGCCGAGCTGGCCGACGGCCCGGCCCTCGCCATGGTCGACTCGGACAAGGGCATCACCAACCTGCACGTGCCGTCCGACGTGATCGTGGACGCCTCGATGCCAGCGATGATCCGCACCTCCGGTCACATGTGGGGTCCCGACGGCCAGGAGGCCGACACCCTCGCCGTCCTGCCGGACCACAGCTACTCGGGCGTCTACCAGGCCGTCATCGAGGACTGCCGCGCCCACGGCGCCCTCGACCCGTCGACCATGGGCTCGGTCCCGAACGTCGGCCTGATGGCGCAGAAGGCCGAGGAGTACGGCTCCCACGACAAGACCTTCGAGATCCCTGCCGACGGCACGGTCCGCCTGCTCGACGCGGCCGGCGACGTCGTCCTGGAGCAGGCCGTCGCCAAGGGCGACATCTTCCGCGCCTGCCAGACCAAGGACGCCCCGATCCGCGACTGGGTCAAGCTGGCCGTCACCCGCGCCCGCGCCACCGGCGACCCGGCGGTGTTCTGGCTGGACGAGACCCGCGGCCACGACCGCGTGATCATCGAGAAGGTCAAGGCGTACCTGCCCGAGCACGACACCGAGGGCCTGGACATCAAGATCCTCTCCCCGGTCGAGGCCGCCAAGCTGTCGCTGGAGCGCATCCGCCGCGGCGAGAACACCATCTCGGTGACCGGCAACGTGCTGCGTGACTACCTGACCGACCTCTTCCCGATCCTGGAGCTGGGCACCAGCGCCAAGATGCTGTCGGTCGTCCCGCTGATGGCGGGCGGCGGCCTGTTCGAGACGGGCGCCGGCGGTTCCGCGCCGAAGCACGTCCAGCAGCTGGTCAAGGAGAACTACCTGCGCTGGGACTCCCTGGGTGAGTTCTTCGCCCTGGTGCCGTCCTTCGAGCAGTACGCCGAGGCCACCGGCAACGCCCGTGCCAAGGTCCTCGCCGACACCCTCGACCGCGCCACGGCGACCTTCCTCAACGAGGACAAGTCCCCGACCCGTCGCGTCGGCGGCATCGACAACCGCGGCAGCCACTTCTACCTGTCCCTGTACTGGGCGCAGGAGCTGGCCCGGCAGACCGACGACGCCGACCTGGCCAAGGCGTTCGCGCCGTTCGCCGAGTCCCTCGCGGCCGACGAGCAGAAGATCGTGGACGAACTGAACGCCGTCCAGGGCAGGCCGGCCGACCTCGGCGGCTACTACCAGGTCGACCAGGCCAAGGCGGACGCGGTCATGCGCCCGTCGGCCACCTGGAACGCGACGCTCGCGTCCCTGAGCTGACCGCTCACGGCGGCCGGTCCGCCGTGCCGCACTCCGCCCCGACCGGTACCTCCCGGCCGGGGCGGAGCCGTTTCCATGACCTGCGACCTCGTCACCCGGCCTCCGGAGTCACGCGTGCCCTCCTTCGAACTGCTCCCCGGCGCCCCCGACTCGCCCGTCCTGCTGCACGTGCCGCACTCGGCGCGGGCGATCCCGGCGGACGTGCGCCGCGACATCGTCCTGGACGAGGCCGCGCTGGAGCGGGAGCTCGACCACATCACGGACGCCCACACCGCCGAACTCGCCGAGCGTGCCGCCGCGTTGGCCGGGCTGACGCCGTGGCGGTTCGTGAACCGGCTGTCCCGGCTGGTCGTGGACCCGGAGCGGTTCCCGGACGAGCGCGAGGAGATGGCGGCCGTCGGCATGGGCGCCGTGTACACCCGGACCACGCACCAGGGCGAGCTGCGACGGCCGGACACCGATCCGCAGCCCCTGCTGGAGCGCTGGTTCCGGCCGTACGCGCGCGCCATGACCGAGGCGGTGGCGGACCGGCTGGCGTCGACCGGGCGGGCCGTGATCATCGACGTGCACTCCTACCCGACCGCACCGCTGCCCTACGAGCTGCACGCCGCGGGCCCGCGTCCCGCGGTGTGCCTGGGCACGGACGCCTTCCACACGCCGCCGCGGCTGGCCGAGGCCGCCCGCGAGGCGTTCGCGGCCTGCGGGGAGACGGGGCTGGACAGCCCGTTCGCCGGGACGTACGTGCCCCTGGAGTTCTACGGCGGGGACAGCCGGGTCGGCGCCCTGATGGTGGAGATCCGCCGGGACACCTACATGACGGAGCCGGGCGGGGCGGCGGGGCCGGGGCTCAAGCGGCTGGCCGAGGCGCTGGCCGCGCTCGTCGACACCGTCTGACACGCGTCTGGCACCCCGCCTGGAGCACTCCCGCAGGACACCGCCCCGCCCCCCGTACCAGGCTGGAGTGCATGACCGAGGAGACCACGCTCACCGGCCAGGCCCCGCCGCCCGTGCGGGACTGGTCCACACCCGACCTGGACGGAACGGACTTCGACCCGTGCCTCGCCGGCCTCATGCGCGAGGGGCCGCTGACCCGGATCCGGCTGCCGTTCGGCGAGGGCTGGGCGTGGCTGGCGACCCGCTACGACGACGTGAAGCTGATCACCAACGACCCGCGGTTCAGCCGCGCCGAGGTGACCCATCGTCAGGTCACCCGCATGGCACCGAACTTCGCGCCCCGTCCCGGCTCGCTCGCCTGGGCCGACCAGCCCGACCACAACCGGCTGCGCAAGCCGGTGGCCGGCGCCTTCACGGTGAGCGCCATGAAGCGGCTGCGGCCCCGCGCCCAGGAGATCCTGGACGACCTGGTGGACGGGGTCGTACGGGACGGTCCGCCCGCCGAGCTGATCGAGCGGGTGCTGGAACCGTTCCCCCTCAGCGTCGTCAGCGAGGTGATGGGTGTGCCCGCCGCCGACCGGGGGCAGGTGCACGCCTGGACCCGGGAGATCATCTCCACCAACGGGGTCGAGGCGGCGGGGCGGGCCAAGGAGGGCCTGTACGGGTGGATCACCCAGACCATCCGGGCCCGGGCCGCGAGTCCGGGCGAGGACGTCTACTCGATGCTCGGCGCGGCCGTGGCGCGCGGGGACGTCCGGGAGGAGGAGGCCGTCGGGCTCGCCGGACCGCTGCAGATCGGCGGCGAGGCCGTCACGAACAACTGCGGCCAGATGCTGTACCTGATGCTGACCCGGCCGGAGCTGATGGAGCGGATGCGGGCGCGTCCCGAGGCGCGCGGCCCGGTGCTGGACGAGTTGTTCCGGTGGATCCCGCACCGCAGCTCGGTCGGGCTGTCCCGGATCGCGCTTCAGGACGTGGAGATCGCCGGCCACCGGATCGCCGCGGGTGAGCCGGTGTACGTCTCCTACCTCGCGGCCAACCGCGACCCGGCCGTCTTCCCCGACCCGGACCGCATCGACCCCGACCGCGAGCCGAACCCGCACGTGGCGTTCGGCAACGGCCCGCACTTCTGCACCGGTACGCTGCTGGCCCGGCTGCAGACCGAACTGCTGGTCGACACGCTGCTGGAGCGGCTGCCCGGACTGCGGCTCGCCGTGCCGCCGGAGCAGGTGCAGTGGCGGCACCGGACGATGATCCGCGGCCCGCGGACGCTGCCCGTCACCTGGTCCGGCTGACCGCGCGGGCCCGGGTTCAGGCCCGCAGCCACTCGGTGACGATCACCTCGGCGCCGGTCCGCAGCCTGAGGGCGAACGGGCCGGCCGGGGGCGTGTCGCTGGTGAAGCGGCCGAGCGTGTCGACCATGACCGGGCGGGCGGTCTGCGGGCCGCCGAGCACCTCGATGCGCGCCGACCCCGCCGGCATCACCTGCCCGATCAGTCCGCCCTCGGTGACCTCGACGTCCACGGTCACCCCGCCGGACCGGAACGTCAGCATCCGCGGCGGATCCGTGACGCCCCTGATGGGCAGCGCGTCCACCAGCGAGTCGAAGGTCAGCTCGGCGATCTTCGCGTCCAGGTCGTGCAACGCGTAGGCGTCCAGCGCCAGTTGGCGCAGGGTGTCCGGGACGGGGTCCAGGACGGCGGCCGCCTGCCGCAGCTCCTCCTCCAGCAGCGCCATCGCGAACCCGCCGTCGCCCGCGTCCTCGTCGGACGACACGCCCTCGTCGCCCGCGCCCGCCGGGGGGAAACCGTCCGCTTCGTCCGCGCCCTCCGGGGGCACGCCGTTGCCGTCATTGCCGCTCATGCCGCACCTCGTGCGTCCATTCGCGCCCGCAGCCGGCGCAGACAGCGCTGGCGCAGAGGCCCGATGCTGCCGACCGCGATACCGAGCGCGGCCGAGATCTCCACATAGCTGGGCGGCGGGGACGAGACCAGCACGCGCAGCAGCTGCCGGCAGCGCTCGCCCATCCCCTCCAGCTCCTGCCACAGGCGGCGCACCCGCTCGGCACGGTCCGCCGCCTCCTCCGAGTCGATCAGCGACTCCTCCGGTGTCCGGTCGTCGCTGGCCCGGTCCAGCACCTGCGGATCGTCCGTCAGGGTCAGCCGCGTCAGGCTCTTGAGCACCTTCAGGCACTCGTGCCGGGCCGTGCTGGCCAGCCAGGAACCGGCCTTGTCCGGCTCGCGGATCCGCCCCAGGTTCTGGGCGAAGCGGAACCAGACGGTCTGGTAGACCTCATGGGCGTCCGCGTCGGAGAGCCGGTGTGCGCGCACCACCGACCACACCAGCGGACTCATCCCCTCCACCAGCGCCTTCCAGGCCGCGGCGTCCCCGTCGACGGCGGACTGGACCAACCCCCCGACCTCTGCACGGTCCACGGCTCCACCCCTCGTGTACGGCACGTCATCGTACGCCGTGGAGTGGAGCGTTCCGGACCTCATACCGGTACCGCCGGGTCGACGACGGCGGCCGGGCGCCAGGTGGGCGGCCTGAGCACCGGGACGCGCGCTCCGCGCACCTCCGCGCTGCCGGTGGCCGCCGCGAGCAGCGCGTCACGGGCGGCGCGCGGATCGCGTTCCCCGTACGCCGCCATGTGCGCGGCGACGAGGCCCGCGACGACCGGGGTGGCGAACGACGTGCCGCTCCACTGCGCGAGCCCGTCGAACATCACCTGGTGCGGCTTGGCACCGGTGCTCTCCCGGCTCTCGCTCAACGCGCCGGTGTGGCGCGGGAACTGGCAGGTGCAGGCGTAGTCGTAGTCGAACCGGCAGGCCTCGTAGGTGGAGTGCTGGTAGACGTACGGCACGGGCGTGTCGAAGCCGGTGAGGGCGCTGGTGAGGCGCTCGCCCGGGGCGAAGACCTGCACCCAGGGCCCGTGGTTGCTGAAGCAGGCCTCGCACTCCCCGTCCGCGCTCAGCGCGCCGACCGACAGGACGCTGTCCCGGTACGCGGGCAGGCCGGCGTAGGCGGCGGGCCAGAACGGCGCGTGGCTGGAGTTGTTCCCGGCGGCGGCCACCAGCAGGGTGCGCTGCTCGCGCAGTTCCGCCATGAAGGCGTCCAGGCCGATGAGGCCGTCGGTGACGCCCTCGGTGGTGGTGCCGGCGGAGAGGCTGATGATGTCGGGCCAGCCGCCGCCGTCGACCGCGTCGAAGAGCCGGGCGCCGAACTCCGACTCCAGGATGGCGCCCGCGTCGCTCAGCGTGTTGCGGACGGTCACCTCGGTGTGGGGCGCGACGGCCGCGAGGATCCCGGCGATGAACGTGCCATGGCCGACGTACTGGCGCAGCACCCCGTCGGCGCCGGTCTCGGCCGGCTGGTCGTCGCCCGTGGTGTGGGCGAGCGGCGGGTAGGCCGCGTGGTCGTGCACGAGGCCGGTGTCGATCACGAGGACGCCCACGCGGCCGTCCTCGCTCCGCGCGCCGTGCCGGTCCTCGGCGACGGCCGGGTTGGCCTGCCGGGTGCGCGCGACGGGCACCGGCTCGTCGCCGGGGCAGGCGTTGACCGCGATGTGCACCACGTGGTTGCGGCTCACCAGCCGCCGGCCGTGGCGGCCCTCGGCCTCGCGCAGGGCGCGCAGGGCGTGCGGCACGGCGTCGTCGCCCTCGGCCGGGTCGCCGATCCGGATACGGGTGACGCCGGTGCGGTTGGTCTGCGGGCCGTCCCGGCGCACGTGGTCGGGGACGAGCCCCGCGGTCACCGTGAAGTGGGCGCGCACGGTGTCCTCGACGAGCCGGGCCTCCTCGCCGTCCCGGGCGAGGACGACTCCCCGCTCGTACAGGAAGTGCCCGGAGTCGTCCGGACCCATCGCCAGGGCGGTGCCGGGCATGGACCGCTGGATGTGGTCGAACTGCTCATGGAAGCGCTGTGGTGCCATGGTGTCTCCTCCCCCGACAAGACGGTGCTCGACAGTGAGAGTCCCGAGCACACCGTCTGATACAGCTGGCCACTACCATGCGAGACGTGACGCCGGGAAGCGAGTCAGTTTCCGAATTGCTGCCCCTGGTCTTCGCCGACCCGGGCGAGGCCCGGGCGCGCGCGGAACAGGTGCTGCGAGCCGGGCCGCCGCCGCTGCACGCCAGCGTCGCCCACCAGGTCCTCGGCATCTGGCAGCGGGACTTCGGCGACCTGCGGATCGCGCTCGGGCATCTGCGCCGCGCCCGGGACCTCGCCGCCCGCGCCGACTCGGCCGACCGGGAGGCCGACGTGCTCGCGACCCTCGGGGTCGCACTGGTGCACGCGGGGCGCACACGGCAGGGGCTCACCTCCTTCGAGCGCGGGGTCGCCCGGGGCAGCGGACACACCCGGGCCCGGGTGCTGTACCGGCGGGCGTACGTGTGGTGGGTACTGGGGCATCACCGCGAGGCGCTGGAGGACGTACGACGGGCGCTGCCGGTGCTGCGGCAGGTCGGCGACGACATCTGGACCGCGCGGGCGCTGACCCTGCGGGCCACCGTGCACCTGGCGCTCGGCGCGGTGGACCGGGCCGTCGCGGACTTCACGGCGGCCGAGCGGCTGTGGGACACCACCGGCCAGGAGCACGACAAGGCCGACGCGGTGGAGAGCCGCGGCCTCGCCGCCTTCCGCTCCGGGGACATCCCGGCCTCGCTGCGGCTGCTCGACGAGGCCGAGGAGCGCTACGCCAAGCTCGGCACGCCGACGTACATGCTGTCCATCCGGCGCTGCGAGGTGCTGATGGCGGCCGGCCTCGCCCCGGAGGCGCTGGCCGAGGCGGACGCGACGATCGCGCTGCTGGACCGGATCGGCGGGCAGTCCACCCGCAAGGCCGAGCTGCTGCTGGCGGCGGCGCGCGCGGCCCGCTCGGCCGGGGACCCGCACACCGCCGTGGCCCGCGCCGCCGTCGCCGTACGGCTGTTCGCGGCCCAGCGGCGGATGTGGTGGGAGACGCATGCCCGGCTGGTGCTGACCGAGGCCCGGGTGGCGGCCGGGCGCAGCTCGGGGCGCCTGGTCGCGGACGCGGCCGCGGTCGCCGAGAAGCTCGCCTCCTTCGGTTCGCCCGCCGCGCCCGAGGCCTCGCTGCTCGCGGGCCGGATCGCGCTCGCGCTGGGCTGGACGGCGGACGCCGAACGGCACCTGGCGGTGGCCGCGCGCAGCCGGCACGCCGGGCCGCCGCCGGCCCGGGTGACGGGCTGGGCCGCCCAGGCTCTGCGCGCCCGTGCCGCCGGGTCCCGGCGCGGGGTGCTGGAGGCCTGCCGGCGCGGCCTGGACGTGCTGGACGACCACCGGATGACGCTCGGCGCCTCAGAGCTGCGTGCCCGCACGACCGCGCAGGGCGCCGAACTGGCGGCGCTCGCCCAGGAGGTGAGCCTCGCGCAGGGCGGCCCGCGGCGGCTGCTGGAGTGGAGCGAGCGCTGGCGGGCCACGGTCCTGTCCACGCCGCCGACCCGGCCGCCGGCCGACCCGGCCCTGCTCAGCGGCCTGACCGCCTACCGGGAGATAGCGGCCCGCGCGGAGGAGGCCCGCATGGAGGGCCGCCCGGTGCCCGCGCTGGAGCGGGAACAGCGGCGTCTGGAGCGGGAGATCCGCTCCCGTACCCACCACATCCGCGGCGCCGCGTCCGACGAGGGGGACCGCTTCGACACGGTCCGGCTGCTGGCGCGGCTCGGCGACGCCCGCCTGGTCGAACTCGCCGTCGTGGACGGCCGGGTGCACATCCTGCTGTGCGGGCAGGGCCGGGTACGGCGGTTCGCCGGCGGGGCGCTGACGGAGGCACTGGCGGAGGCCGAGTACGTCCAGGCGGGGCTGCGCCGTCTCGCCCATCCCGGCGCCGAGGCGCGGCTGCCGATGGTGGAGGCGGGCGGGCGGCGGCTCCAGGAGCTGCTGCTGGGCGGCGCGGCCGAGCACCTCGGCGGCGCTCCCGTGGTGATCGTGCCGCCGGGCGCCCTGCACCGGGTGCCGTGGGCGCTGCTGCCCGCGCTGCGCGAGCGCGTGCTCAGCGTGTCGCCGTCGGCGAGCAGTTGGCTGCGCGCCCGCGAGACCGAGCCGCCGCCGGGCGGCCGGCACGTCCTGGTGCGCGGCCCCGGCCTCGCCACCGGCGGCGCGGAAGTGCCGGAAGTGGCCGACCGGTACGGCACGGCGACGGTGCTGGAGGGCGCCGGTGCCCAGGTCCCCCGGGTCCTGGAACACCTCGACGGCGCGGCGCTCGCGCACCTCGCGGCACACGGCACGTTCCGCGCGGACAGCCCGCTGTTCAGCAGCCTGCGGATGGCCGACGGCCCGCTGATCGTGCACGACTTCGAGCGCCTCGCCCGCAGCCCGTACCGGATCATCCTCTCCAGCTGCGACACCGCCCGCCTCGCCTCGGTCGGCGCCGACGAACTCCTCGGCCTGGTCACCGCGTTGCTCCCGCTGGGCACGGCCGGTGTGGTGGCGAGCAGCGCCCCGGTCAACGACGCGGCGGTGGTCCCGCTGATGCTCGCCCTGCACAAGGGCCTCGACACCGGTCTCTCCCTTGCCGAGGCCCTGCGCGACGCCCGCACGACCCTGCCGAACGACCCGCTCCACCAGGCGACGGGCTGGGCGTTCGCGGCCTTCGGGGCGTCGTGAGGACCGCCGGGGCCTGCGGGCCCTAGGTCCTGTCGTCAAACTCCCGCCGTCCGCCCGAAGGGCGGGCCGCGCGGGGTCCGGTGCGTGCTCTGGGGTCCCTCCCCCGGCCGAAGGCTGGGGGAGTGCCGGGCGTGCATGGCGTCGCGGGGCTGGGAGCACCTCCCGGCCGAAGGCTGGGGGAGGGAGTTTGACGACAGGCTCTAGGCCGAGACGCACTCCGGCAGTTCGACCAGCCACGGCAGCGCGCCGCGGTCGCCCGTGCCGAGGCGGGTGTACGCGCTGTACAGGTGGTTGCCCACCGTCCGCACGGACAGCGTCAGCCGCTCGGCGATCTCGCGGTTGCTCAGCCCGGCCGCGGCGAGGGTGACGATCTGCCGTTGCCGGGCGGTCAGTTCGCCGAGCACGAGCCCGTCCAGCGCGGGCGTCCGCGCCCCCTGGCAGCGGCGTGCGAGCGCGACGGCCCGGGTGCGGGAGAGCCGTGCCGCCCGCGGATCCCGGTGCGCCCGTACGGCCTGCGCGTACGCCTCGGCCGCGAACAGCAGGAACCCGCGCTCCTCCAACGCCTCGGCGGCCCGGTCCAGTCCGCCTCCGTCACCGCGCCGCAGCGCCTCGGCGTGACGCGCGAACACACTTCCTTCGGGCAGCCGCCCCACCGCCCGCCCGGGCTTCCCCGAGCGCACCGCCGCATACACGGCGAACACGCCGTCCGAGTCATGGGCCGCCAACTCACCGTCGGTCAGCCGGAGTTCCGCCTCGCAGGCCGCATCGCCCGGTGTCTCCCGCATCCCCTCGCACGCCCAGGCGGCAGCGTCCCGTACCTCGCCCCGCAGCCGCGCGAACCGCGCCCGTACGGCGGCGTACCCGGCCGGCACCGGCATGCCCTCCGCGACCAGCCACTCCCCCACCGGGGTGGGCACCGGCCGGACGTCCAGCCGCTCGATCCCCCGTGCCAGGGCGCGCCGTTCGGCCTCCAGTGCGGGGCCGAGGTCGCGCGGCGCACGCGTCAGCCGGCGGGCGCGCAGCCGGCCGGTCACGGCCCGCAGGGCCGGGCCGTGCAGGGGGTGGGCCAGCGTGACGGCGGCCGCCCGGTCGTCGACCTGGATGAGGCCGTCCGCCTCCAGTCGCTCCAGGGCGTCGAGGTCGAGGCCGTCCAGCGGCAGGGCGAGCGGCTCGGCGAACGCGAGGCGTTCCAGCGTCTCCCGTTCGCCGGGGCCGGAGCGCTCCAGCAGCGGGGCGAGCCGATCGCGCACGGCCGGGGTGACCGGCAGCGGGCCGCGCCCTCGCTGCTCGCCGGTGCCGGGAAGGGACGTCAGCAGGCCGACGGCCGGCGCGGCGACCAGGTCCCGCAGCAGCCGCAGATCGCCCAGGCACACATCGTGCAGGCGGCGCACGGTGAGCGGTTCCAGTCCGCAGGGGGCGAGGAGCTGCACGACGTCCTCGTACGGCAGCGGCGCAAGGGCCAGCCGGGGCAGCAGTTCGCCGGTCCACAGCCGGGAGACCGCGCCGGGCGTGGGCACCCCGTCCACCGCGGCCACGACGAGCCGGGTACGCCCGTGCACGGCGAGCTGGTGGACCAGGGCGGCCGAGGCCTCGTCCAGCAGATGGGCGTCGTCCACGACGAGGAGCCGTACCCCGGACAGGATCTGGACCGCGCGCTGCGGCGAGACGGCGTCGGGCAGCAGGTGCGCGAAGGCGGCGAAGGGCAGCTCCCGGGCCTCGGGCGTGCCGGTGACCAGGGTGTGGTCGGTGCCCCGGACCGCCTCCGTGATCAGCCGGGTCTTTCCGTGACCGGCCGGTCCGGTCACCACGATGCCCCGCCGGCCGGCCGCCCATGCGCCGCGCACCCGCTCCAGCTCGTCGTCCCGGCCGGTGAACGGCCAGGGCGGCCGAGGGGTCGTCGCGTCCTGTTCGTAAGTCGTCACATCATCAGGAGCGCGCGTACTCAGGTTTGATACAGGGTGACTTGAGTAGACCCCGACTCAGGCGCCCGGCCGCGGCCGACGGGCACTCTGGGCACATGACCCGACGCCTGTGCTCGCTACCGCGGCAGCCGGCCCCGGACTTCGCACCGGGGCTGACAGCCGAGCGGCTGGGCGCGCTGCTCGCCGGGCGGCGGATGTGGGTCAACGGCACGGTCCTGCACTACTGCTTCTACGACCACGGCTCCGACGCCTCCGTGATCCCGGTTCCCGGGACCGGGGAGCTGCGCCGGGTGCCGTGGGCCGGTGGGGAAGCACAACGGGACGCGGTTCGCGACGGTCTGCGCGAGTGGCAGGAGCTCGGCATCGGTGTCACGTTCACCGAGGTCGGCGACCGGCACGAGGCGGAGCTGCGGATCGGGTTCCAGCATGGCGGCGGTTCCTGGTCCGCGGTGGGCCGGGAAGCGCTGTCGGTCGGCCGGGGCGAGCGCACCATGAACCTGGGATGGGATGTGACGGGGCCCCAGGAGCGCGGCACGATCCTGCATGTGATCGGGCACGCGCTCGGCATGGTGCACGAGCACCAGAGCCCGTACGCCGGGCTCCACTGGGACGACGAGGCCGTGTACGCCGAACTGGCGGGCCCGCCGAACTTCTGGAGCCGGGAGACGACGGACACCAACGTCCTGCGCGCGCTCGACGCGGGCGAGGCGACCGGATCCGTGTGGGATCCGCAGTCGGTGATGACGTTTCCGTTCGGGCCTGGGCTGGTGCTGGAGCCGGAGCAGTACCGCGGGGGACTGCACCCCTCCGGTGCTCCGTCCCCGGCCGACAAGGAGTTCGTGCTCCGCTGGTATCCGCCGGCCGGTCCGGCCGGTCCGACCGCGCTGGTGCCGTTCCGTTCGGCGCCGCTCGGGCTCGGACCGGGCGAGCAGGCCGACTTCACCGTCGAGCCGCCGGAGACCCGCGAGTACACCGTGGGCACCTTCGGTGACGCCGACACCGTGCTCGTGGTCTTCGAGGAGCGGGACGGGGAGCCGCGTTTCCTCGCGGGGCACGACGACGGCGGCGGGCCGGACAACGCCGCCGTCCGCGTCCGGCTCGTCAAGGGCCGCCGCTATGCCGTCCGGGTCCGGTCGTACTCGACCTGGGGTTCGGGAGAGACAGCGGTCATGTGCTGGTGACGGCACGGGGACGACGACAGCCACAGTCCGGCGCCGGGGGAGCGGCCGCGGACGTCACCTACGGGGGAGGTGACGTCCGCGGCCGCGCCGTTTCTCCGCCGCACGGCGTGCGTCACCCGGCGTGCGTCATGAGGCGGCCCGTTCGCCCAGGGCCGCGTCCGGGTGGGTGAGGCCCAGGTGGTCGCGCAGGGTCGTGCCCTCGTAGTCGGCGCGGAACACGCCCTGTTCCTGGAGGAGCGGTACGACCTTGTCGGCGAACGGGTCGAGGCCGGTCGGGGTGATGTGCGGGACGAGGATGAAGCCGTCGGAGGCGTCCGCCTGCACGAACTCGTTGATGGTCCGCGCGACGGTGGCCGGGGAGCCCACGAAGGTCTGCCGGTTGCCGGTGTTGATGACCAGGTCGCGGATGGACCACTTGTTGGCCTCGGCGAGCCGGCGCCACTCGCGGGCGACGGCTGTCGGGTCCCGGTACATCCGCACCTGGGTGCGGCCTCGCGAGATGTGCTCCTCCCCCACCAGCGGGTCGACGTCGGGCAGCGGGCCCTCGGGGTCGTACGCCGACAGGTCGCGGTTCCAGACGAACTCCAGGTGCTTGAGGGCGGTCGCGCCGCTGACCTGCAACCGGCATACCTCGTGGGCGAGTTCGGCGGCCTCCTCGTCGGTGTCGCCGAGCACGAAGGTCGCGGCGGGCAGGATGAGCAGGTCGGCGGGGCGGCGGCCGTACTTCGCGAGGCGGGACTTGACGTCCGTGTAGAAGGCCTGGCCCTCCTTCAGCGTGGAGTAGCGGCTGAAGATGGCGGCCGCGGCGGCGGCGGCGAACTCCCGGCCCTCGTCGGAGTCGCCCGCCTGGAAGATCACCGGGCGGCCCTGCGGGGAACGGGGCACGTTGAACCGGCCGTGGATGTCGAAGTGCTGCCCCCGGTGGACGAAGGAGCCGGCCCGGGCGTCCGTGAGGAAGGTGCCGGTGGCCTGGTCGGCGAGGATCTCGTCGCCGTGCCAGGAGTCGAAGAGCTCGTGCGCCGTGGTGAGGAACTCCTTGGCGCGGGAGTAGCGCTCGTCCTGCGGCAGGAAGCCGCCGCGGCGGAAGTTCTCGCCGGTGAAGGCGTCCCACGAGGTGACCACGTTCCAGGCGGCGCGGCCGCCGGAGAGGTGGTCGAGGCTCGCGAACTGGCGGGCCACCTCGTAGGGCTCGTTGAACGTGGAGTTGATCGTGCCGGTCAGCCCGAGCCGGTCGGTGACGGCGGCCAGCGCGGCCAGCACGGTGAAGGTGTCGGGGCGGCCGACGACGTCCAGGTCGTAGATCTCGCCGCCCTGTTCGCGCAGCCTGAGTCCCTCGGCGAGGAACAGGAAGTCGAACTTGGCGCGTTCGGCGGTCCGCGCGAAGTGCGCGAACGAGCTGAACTCGATGTGGCTGCCGGCGGCCGGGTCGCTCCACACGGTGGTGTTGTTGACGCCGGGGAAGTGCGCGGCCAGGTGGATCTGCTTCAGGGGCTTGCTCATGGCGGTGTCGGTCGTCCTCTCCGGCTGCTCAGGCGGACACGGCGGCCGTGGCGGACACGGCGTTCGCGGCATAGCGGTTGGCGGGGCGGGCGAGACCCAGCAGGCCGCGCAGGGTGCCGGCCTCGTAGGCGCTGCGGAACCGGCCCCGGCGCTGGAGCTCGGGCACCAGGTCACGGCTGACGCGGGGCAGGTCGTGCCCGGCGACGGCGGGCCGCAGCCGGAACCCGGTCAGCCCGGCGGAGGCCAACTCCTCCAACAGGTCGGCGAGTTGCTCCGCGGTCCCGGTGAAGATCGGGGCGTCACTCGTGTACGGCGCACCCGCGAGCCCGTCCAGCCGCTCCCGCCGGGCCCGTGCCTCGGCCCGGCTGTCGTCCAGGAGGACGACCAGGTCGCCGAAGACGTGCAGGGCGTCCCCGGCCCGGCCCGCCGCCTCCTGTTCGGCGCGGATCTCGGCGACGATGGCGCGGGCCTCGTCCGCGTCGTGCGCGGTGACGTAGCCGACGTCGGCCTGCCGGGCCACGAGCCGGTACGGCACCGTCCCGTGAGCCAGCGCGGTGACCAGGGGCTGGCCCTGTGGCGGGCGGGGGGTGATCGAGGGGCCCTTGACACTGAAGTACCGGCCCTCGAAGTCGATGTAGTGCAGCTTGTCCCGGTCGACGAAGCGGCCGGTCGCCGCGTCCCGGATCTCGGCGTCGTCCTCCCAGCTGTCCCAGAGCCGGCGCACCACCTCCACGTGGTCGGCGGCCTCGTCGAACAGCTCGGAGACGATCTCCCGCGCGGCCGGGCTGTCGTAGGCCTCGATCCGGCCGACGGTGCGGCGCCCGAAGTGGGCGGCCTCGTTCGGCCAGCCGCTGACCTGCACGCGCAGACCGGCGCGGCCGGTGCTGACGTAGTCGAGGGTGGTGATCGCCTTGGAGATGTGGAACGGCTCGGTGTGCGTGGCCACGACGGTCGGGACCAGACCTATGTGCCGGGTGAGCGGGGCGACCCGGGAGGCGATGAGCACCGCGTCGAGCCGGCCGCGGACCTGGTCGGTGCGGTCGTCGGGATCAAACAGGTGCGAGGACTGCGGGCCGAGGCCGTCCTCGATGGTCACGAAGTCGAGCAGGCCGCGCTCGGCCTCGGCGACCAGGCCGGCCCAGTATCCGGCGGTGAACAGGTCCCGGGGGCGGGCGGCCGGCTCACGCCAGGAGGCCGGGTGCCAGCCGGTGCCGTCCAGCGCGACGGCAAGGTGGAGGGGAGAAGCGGGAGTTGGGGACACGTCGGTGCCTTCCTTGACGTCTGTACGAGGGTGGGGCACGGCGAACACCGGCTCGCGGGGCCGGGCGTCGGCGAGGGCCGGTGCGGCAGCGCAGAACCCGGGCCCGGAAAGGCTCCGGGAGAAGGTCAGTGGCGACAGAGCGCGGCGGACACGCGCTGGAGATCTATGTGCGGCCGGGAGTGGAGACGGACGGACCGGTACGCGTGCGGGGCGCACGGCGGGTGTACGCGTGTCACGGCCGTCACCTCCGTACGTGCTGCCCGGCGATTCCCCTCAACACCCACAACGCGCCGCCGGCTTCGCTTGTTCCCGCTGCTCCCGCTGTTCCCACGCTGCGGACGCGCACGATCCGTGAGCGGCGGCGCAGGGTGAACCCAAGGGACTCGTAGAGCCGGATCGCGGGGGTGTTGTCGGCGGCGGCGTGCAGGAACGGGGTGTCCCCGCGCTCCCGGATGCCCCACGCGACCGCGCGCACCAGCCGGGTGGCGAGCCCCCGGCCGCGGTGTGCGGGGTCGGTGCACACGGCGCTGATCTCGGTCCAGCCGGGCAGCCGCAGCCTCCCCCAGCCTCCGGCCGGGGGACCCCCATCTCGCTTCGTGCGCCCGCCATCGCGATCAGCCGCCCGTCGTGCCGGATGCCGAGGTAGGTGCCCATCTCGACGGTCCGCCGCAGATACGGCCCGGGCCGGGTGCGGGCGACGAGGTCGAGGAGGTCGGGGACGTCGCCGGGCCCGAGCCGTACGGCCTCCGGCGCGGGTTCGGCGCGCAGCGCGGTGTCGACCAACTGCACGCCCTCCCCGGCCCCTTGGAGCAGCCAGCCGTCGGGCACCCGGTCGACGGGTTTGATCCGTACGGTGGCTCCCGGCCCGACCAGGGTGCGCAGGTCGTGCCAGGTACCGCTCTCACCTGCGGGAAGCATCCTCGGCGTCGGCGGCGTGAGCCGCCCAGTCCAGGATCTGGACGGCTGCCCCGGCGGCCTCCAGCCCCTGGCAACGGCCGTGGTGGCGGCGGGAGATGCCGTCGAGGTCGAGATGCCGGCCGAAGGCGGGACGCGCGGCCAGCCGACGGGCCCAGGCCCACAGGACGCGGTGGCCGGCGATGCGGTGCACGGCGGAGGCGTCGAGGTGGCAGCGGTGGACGGTGTCGAGCTGGACCAGGGTCACCCACAGTTCGACGTCGGCGGCAGTGAGCCGGTCGTCGACCAGGTACTCCTCCCCCGCCAGCCGGTTCTCCAGCCGGCCCAGCGCGTCGAGCAGGACGTCGAGGGCGGCGGCGCGCCCGTCCGGGTCGCCGCCCGCCTGTCCGGCCCGCTGCGCGGCCTCCTCGATGTCGTCGCACATCCCCTCGACGGCCTCGATCACGGACTCCTGGCCGCACGGGTACAGCGAGGCGTGCCCTTCGTGCGGGAAGCGGTCGAGGTCGCGCAGGATCTCGCGGGCCCGGGTGCTGACGATGCGGCCGGACCAGTCGTCGCTGAGCACGGGGGCGAGCGCGGGCCCGGTGTAGTGGTGGGCGCTGGCCTCGTACAGCGGGCGCAGCGCGGCGTGGCCGCCGCCGGGACGGTCCGGGACGGCGGGCAGGAGGGTGACGGGACACCTGTCGCCCAGACCGAGGACGTCGTGTCCGACGGCGAGGCGCAGTCCGTCGGGACAGGCGGTGGACAGGTGGAGCCGGTAGCGGTGGGCCACGGCGTAGTGGCCGCTGCGGGCGTCCCGGCCGATCCGCCCCCGGAAGACGGGAGCGGCGCGGTGGACGGACGGGACGGCGGCGAGCGGAGTGCTGGACATGCGTCTCCCCGGGTGGTGGGTGTGCGGTGGGGCGCGCCGACGGACGGCGTCGGCCGGTGGGCGCGCGGGGGCCCTGCTCAGCGGAGCGGGCCGATCGCGCTGCACACACGCAGCAGATCGATGTGGCGGCGGGAGGTGAGCAGGGGGGCGCGGAGCGGCGTACGGCCTGCGCGGCCGGGGACCGTTTCGAGGCGCGCCATCATTCCCTACCAATTCACTAGGATTCCCGTCCTGAAGTGTCGATCCGGCTCCGTGCGACGTCAAGAGGGGGTCCACGAGCCGGTCGGCGCGCGATGCGGCCGAGCGTGTCCGAGGTCTCCTCAGACAGTGCGCCATGTGACATAGTACTGCTGTGGCAAAGCGACTGACCTGCGATGTCGTGGTCGTCGGAGCCGGCATGGTCGGCGCGGCCTGCGCCCTGTACGCCGCGCGGGCCGGCCTCGACGTACGAGTGGTGGACCGGGGGCCGGTGGCCGGCGGCACCACCGGGGCGGGCGAGGGCAACCTCCTCGTCTCGGACAAGGAACCGGGCCCGGAGCTCGAACTCGCCCTGCTGTCGGCCCGGCTGTGGGAGCGCCTGGCGGACGGGCCGGGTGCGGCGGCCGAGTACGAGCCCAAGGGCGGCCTGGTGGTCGCCCGGGCGCCCGCCGCCCTGGCCGCGCTGACGGACTTCGCGGCCGGACAGCGCGCCGCCGGTGTCGTCGCCGAGCCGGTGGGCGCGGCCGAACTGCCCCGCCTGGAGCCCCACTTGGCCCCGGACATGGCGGGCGGGGTGCACTATCCGCAGGACGCCCAGGTCATGCCCGCCCTGGCCGCGGCGCATCTGCTGCGCGCCTCCGGCGCCTCGCTGCACACGGGCTGGACCGTGACCGGGGTGATCCGCAGGGCGGACGGCACGGTCCGCGGCGTCCGCACCGACCGGGGCGAGCTGTCCGCACCGGCGGTGGTGAACGCGGCCGGCACCTGGGGCGGCGACCTCGCGGCACTCGCGGGTGTCCGGCTGCCGGTCCTCCCCCGGCGCGGCTTCGTCCTCGTCACCGAGCCGCTGCCGCGCATGGTCCGGCACAAGGTGTACGCGGCGGACTATGTGGCGGACGTGGCGAGCGACTCGGCCGCCCTGCGCACCTCGCCGGTCGTGGAGGGCACGGCCGCCGGGCCCGTGCTGATCGGCGCGAGCCGGGAGCGGGTCGGCTTCGACCGCTCGCTGTCCCTGCCCGCCGTACGGGCGCTCGCGGCCGGGGCGATCGGCCTGTTCCCGTTCCTGCACCGGGTCCGCGCGCTGCGCACGTACGCCGGCTTCCGGCCGTATCTGCCCGACCACCTCCCGGCGATCGGCCCCGACCCCCGGGCGCCCGGGCTCTTCCACGCCTGCGGGCACGAGGGCGCCGGCATCGGACTCGCCACCGGCACCGGCCGGTTGATCGCCCAGGCGCTCACCGGCGGGACACCGGAGCTGGACCTCACCCCGTTCCGCCCGGAGCGGTTCGACTCGGACGGAGGCGACACGCCGTGAATCCCCTGGAGTTGGCCCGGGCCCGGCCGGGCGAGCCCTTCACCGTCACCCTGGACGGGCGCCCCGTCGCGGCGCTGCCCGGGCAGACCGTCGCGGCGGCACTGTGGGCGGCGGGCGTGACGGCCTGGCGCAGCACGCGCGGTGCGGGCCGGCCGCGCGGGGTGTTCTGCGGGATCGGGGTGTGCTTCGACTGTCTGGTGACCGTCAACGGCCGTGCGAACCAACGCGCTTGCCTGGTCCCGGCGCACCCGGGCGACGTGATCCGCACCCAGGAGGGGACGGGGCGAGGCGATGAGTGAGCGCGTTCGTCTCGCCGTCGTCGGCGCGGGTCCGGCGGGCCTCGCCGGGGCGCTGGCGGCGGCTTCCCGGGGCGTGCACGTCACCCTGGTCGACGCGGCCGCCCAGGCGGGCGGCCAGTTCTACCGGCAGCCCGCCCCCGCCCTGAACGCCCGCCGCCCACAGGCCCTGCACCACCAGTGGCGCACCTGGCGGCGACTCGCGGACGGCCAGGCCCGGCACACCGAGGCCGGGCGCCTCACACACCTGACGGATCATCATGTGTGGTGTGTGCGGCGGGAGTCGGACTCCTTCGCGGTGCACGCCCTGCTCGGACCGGAGCAGGAGGAGGGCGTCACCGTGCGCGCCGACGCCGTCCTGCTCGCGACCGGCGGTTACGAGCGTGTGCTGCCCTTCCCGGGCTGGACACTGCCCGGAGTCGTCACGGCGGGCGGCGCGCAGGCCATGCTCAAGGGCGGCCTGGTGCTGCCGGGCCGTACGGTCGTGGTCGCGGGCACCGGACCTCTGCTGCTGCCGGTGGCCACGGGGCTCGCCGCGGCGGGGGCGCGGGTGGCCGCGCTGGTGGAGTCCGCCGGCCTCGAAGCCCTGCTGCGCCGCGCGCCGGACCTCGCCGCGCAGCCCGGCAAGCTCGCCGAAGGTGCCTGGTACGCGGGGCTGTTGGCGCGGCACCGGGTGCGCGCCCTGGCCCGGCACACGGTGGTGGAGGCGCACGGCACGGACCGGCTGACGGCGGTCACCGTCGCCGCGCTCGACCGCACCGGCCGGATCCGGCCCGGCAGCGCGCGCCGCATCCCCTGCGACACCCTCGCCGTCGGCCACGGCATGCTGCCGCACACCGACCTCGCCGAGACCCTCGGCTGCGCGCTCGCCGGAACGGCCGTGCGAGTGGACGCGGAGCAGCGCACCGACGTGCCCGGGGTGTGGGCCGCCGGCGAGGCCACCGGCATCGGCGGCGCGGCCCTCGCCCTCGCCGAGGGGCACATCGCCGGCCGCTCGGCGGCCGCCCGCATGCGGGGCACCGCCCCCGACCCGCACGCCTGGGCCGCCGCCGACCGGGCCAGGACCCGGCACCGGGCCTTCTTCGCGGCGCTCGACACGGTGTACGCGCCGCCCGCGGGCTGGGCGGAGCGGATCCCGGACGACACGGTGGTGTGCCGGTGCGAGGAGGTCACCGCCGGCGAGGTCCGTGCGGCCGCCCGGACGCTCGGGGCCACCGACCTGCGCTCCGCGAAGCTGCTCACCCGGGCCGGCATGGGCTGGTGCCAGGGCCGGATGTGCGCGCCCGCGGTGGCCGGCCTGACCGGCTGCCCGCTCACGCCGGGGCGCCGCCCGTTCGCACGCCCCGTCCCGCTCGGCGTGCTGGCGGGCCTGCCGGACGACGAGTCACCCGCACCGCAGTGATATGTCACATACTCATGGATAGGGGATCGCTCATGACCCACCCGGAGAACCGCCCCTGGCGCGGCGTCCTCGTCGCCACCGCGCTTCCGCTGCGCGCCGACCTCTCCGTCGACCACGACCGCTATGCCGAGCACTGCTCCTGGCTGGTCGACAGCGGCTGCGACGGCGTCGTGCCCAACGGCTCGCTCGGCGAGTACCAGGTGCTCACCCCCGAGGAGCGGGCCCGGGTGGTGGAGACGGCGGTGGCGGCGATCGGCGGGCGGCGGGTGATGCCGGGCGTCGCGGCGTACGGCTCCGCCGAGGCGCGGCGCTGGGCCGAGCAGGCGGGCGAGGCGGGCTGTGCGTCGGTGATGCTGCTGCCGCCCAACGCCTACCGTGCCGACGAGCGCTCGGTGCTCGCCCACTACGCGGAGGTGGCCCGCTCCGGCCTGCCGGTGGTGGCGTACAACAACCCGATCGACACGAAGGTCGACCTGGTGCCCGAACTCCTCGCCCGGCTGCACGGCGAGGGCCACATCCACGCCGTCAAGGAGTTCTCGGGCGATGTCCGCCGCGCCTACCGCCTCGCGGAACTCGCCCCGGAACTCGACCTGTTGATCGGTGCCGACGACGTCCTGCTGGAGCTGGCGGTGGCCGGTGCCAAGGGGTGGGTGGCGGGCTACCCCAACGCGCTGCCGCGCGCCTCGGCGCAGCTGTACCGCGCGGCCGCGGCCGGCGACCTCACCACCGCGCTCCCCCTGTACCGGCAGCTGCATTCCCTGCTGCGCTGGGACTCGCGGACGGAGTTCGTGCAGGCGATCAAGCTGTCCATGGACGTCGTCGGCCGGTACGGCGGCCCGGTGCGCCCGCCGCGCGTCCCGCTCCTGCCGGAGCAGGCGGCCGCGGTCCGCGCGGCCACCGAGAAGGCCGCCGCCGCGGGCCTCGCGTAGGCACCCACACACGCAGGAGGTAGTCGGACCATGCGCAGCAAGCTCATCCTGCACGCCGTCGACTCGCACACCGAGGGCATGCCGACCCGCGTGATCACCGGCGGGATCGGCACCGTGCCCGGCGCGACGATGAACGAACGGCGGCTGTACTTCCGTGAACACCGTGACGGGATCAAGCAGTTGCTGATGAACGAGCCGCGCGGCCACTCCGCGATGAGCGGCGCGGTCCTCCAGCCGCCGAGCCGTCCCGACTGCGACTGGGGGGTTCTCTACATCGAGGTCTCGGGATATCTGCCGATGTGCGGGCACGGCACGATCGGGGTGGCGACCGTGCTGGTCGAGACCGGCATGGTGGAGGTCGTGGAGCCGGTGACCACCATCCGGCTGGACACCCCGGCGGGGCTGGTGGTGGCCGAGGTGGCGGTCGAGGACGGCGCCGCGCGGCACGTGACCCTGAGGAACGTGCCCTCGTTCGCCGTCGCCCTGGACCGCGAGATCGCCCTGCCGGACGGCCGTACGGTCACCTACGACCTCGCCTACGGCGGCAACTTCTACGCGATCCTCCCCCTCGACGCCTTCGGCATCCCCTTCGACCGCGCCCGCAAGGACGACATCCTCGCGGCCGGTCTCGCGCTGATGGAGGCGATCGACTCCGAGGCGCAGCCGGTGCATCCCGAGGACCCGTCGATCCGCGGCTGCCACCACGTGCACCTCTACGCGCCCGGCGCCACCGCGCGGCTCTCGCGGCACGCGATGGTCATCCACCCGGGCTGGTTCGACCGCTCACCGTGCGGCACGGGTACGTGCGCGCGCATGGCGCAGCTGCACGCGCGCGGCGAACTGCCGTTGCACACCGAGTTCGTGAACGAGTCCTTCATCGGCACCCGGTTCACCGGACGCCTGCTCGGCGAGACGGAGGTAGCCGGAGTCCCGGCCGTGCTGCCGAGCTTCACCGGCCGCGCGTGGATCACCGGCACCGCGCAGTATCTGCTCGACCCCACCGACCCGTTCCCGGAAGGCTTCGTCCTCTAGACTTCGCCGGTGATGCGTGACATGGCACAGGAACAGCACAAGCCCGACCCGGACCTGGGTCTGCCGGCGCTCCCCCGGCTCGGCGGCCGGCGCAGCAGCTACCGCGAGCGGGTCGCCGACGCGCTGCGCGCCGCGCTGATCGCGGGTGAGCTGCGGCCGGGCGAGGTCTACTCCGCGCCCTCGCTCGCCGCCCGCTTCGGTGTCTCGGCGACGCCGGTGCGGGAGGCGATGCTGGACCTCGCGAAGGAGGGCCTGGTCGACACCGTGCCCAACAAGGGCTTCCGGGTCACCGCCGTCTCCGACCGGCAGCTGGACGAGTACACGCACATCCGCGCGCTGATCGAGATCCCCACCGTGGCCGCCCTGGCCCGCACGGCCGACCGGGTCTCCCTGGAGGCGCTGCGGCCGGCGGCCCGGGAGATCGTCACCGCGGCGGCGGCCGGCGATCTGATCGCCTACGTGGAGGCCGACACGCGCTTCCACCTCGGCCTGCTCGCCCTCGCCGGAAACGCCCACCTGGTCGAGGTGGTCGCCGACCTGCGCGGCCGCTCCCGCCTCTACGGTCTGACCGCCCTGGTGCGGGCGGGCCGGCTGCTCGCCTCCGCCCAGGAACACCTCGAACTCCTCGACGCCCTCCTGGAGCGCGACGAACGGTCCGTCCACGAGATCATGACCCGGCACCTGGGACATGTCCGCAGCCTGTGGGCGGCGGGCGAAGACAGCGACTAGGCACTGCCGCATATTTCACGGCCCTGACGCTCTTGATCTGCACTTTTTACGTCATCGACCCGACCGGACACCAGAACGACCGCCAATTTTGCGGTGGGTGGGAGCTTCCCGGACCATACTCCCGTTCCGGCGATCCCGGGACATCTGTTCGATGAGAGGCAGACCACCCACATGGCCACGGCCGTCGACACGACACACGCCGACACCACGGACACCGCGGACACCACGGACCCCTCCGGCACCAGCAAGCACGCCCGGAGCTTCGGCCTCCCGGTCGCCACCGCGCTGGTCATGGGCAACATCATCGGCGGCGGGATCTTCACGCTCCCCGCCTCCATCGCCCCCTACGGCACGGTCAGCCTGATCGCCTTCGGCGTGCTGACCGTCGCCGCCATCGCCCTGGCCCTGGTCTTCGGCCGCCTCGCCGCCCGCGACCCGCGTACCGGCGGGCCGTACGTCTACGCCCGCGAGGCGTTCGGTGACTTCGCGGGTTTCCTGACCGCCTGGTCGTACTGGATCACCGGCTGGGTGTCGAACGCCGCGCTCGCCGTGGCCGCCGTCGGCTATCTGAACGTGGTGCTCCCGGTGGGCGGCAGCCACCGGTCCGCGTGCCTGGCCGCCCTCGTCCTGCTCTGGCTGCCGGCCGTCGCCAACTTCGCCGGCACCCGGTACGTGGGCGCCGTCCAACTCGTCTCCACGGTGCTGAAGTTCGTGCCGCTGCTGCTCGTCGCGGTCGGCGGGCTGTTCTTCCTCGACCCGTCCCGCATGGGGCCGTTCAACTCCAGCGGTCACGGTCCGGTGGGCGCGGTGTCCGCCTCCGCCGCCCTGCTGCTCTTCTCCTACCTGGGCGTGGAGTCCGCCGCCGTCAGCGCGGGCGAGGTCAGGGACGCCCGCCGCAACGTGGGCCGCGCCACCGTCATCGGCACCACGGGCGCCGCCGTGGTGTACCTGCTGGGCACCCTGTCCGTCTTCGGCACGGTCCCGCACGACCGGCTGGTGCACTCCACCGCGCCGTTCTCGGACGCCGTGAACGCGATGTTCGGCGGCGGCTGGGGCGGTACGGCGGTGGCGGTGGCGGCGGTGATCTCGATGACCGGCTGCCTCAACGGCTGGACGCTGCTCAGCGCCCAGACCCCGTACGCCGCCGCCAAGGACGGCCTGTTCCCGGCCGCCTTCGCCTGGCGCCGCCGGGGCGTGCCGACCTTCGGCGTCGCCGTCACGGCCGTCCTCGCCTCGCTGCTCACGGCGTACAACTACCTGTCCGGCTCGACGAGGGTCTTCGACGTCCTGGTCCTGGTCACCACCTTCACGGCGACCGTGCCCTACCTGCTGGCGACGGCCGCGCAGCTCTTCCACCTGATCTCCGGCAAGGGCGAGTCGGTGAACCACGCACGGCTGGTGCGGGACGCGGTGATCACCACGGTCGCCGCCGGCTTCTCCCTGTGGCTGATGGCGGGCGCCGGATACGCGGCGGTCTACCAGGGCACGCTGTTCCTGTTCGCCGGCGTCCTCGGCTACGCGATCCTGGCGGCCCGCCGCCGGCGGAACGCGTCGTAGGACGCGGAGGCCGATCGGGGCAGGCAAAAGGCGCCGTACCGGAGAGATCCGGTACGGCGCCTTCCCGCGTTTCGCAACGTCGGGACGACAGGATTTGAACCTGCGACCCCTTGACCCCCAGTCAAGTGCGCTACCAAGCTGCGCCACGTCCCGTTGCGATCCGCGCGGGGTGTCCCGCGTGATCACGCAGGTCAACCTTACCGCACCCGTGCCGGTGCCCGTGTCACCCCTGTCGCGGCGGGTGCCGACGCGTGGCCGGGGCGGCGGGCCGGGACCAGGAGGGCGGCGCCGGCCGCGGCCAGGCACAGGAGGGCGAGCAGGGTCCAGCCGTGGGTGTAGCCGGAGGCGTAGGGCAGGCCGGAGGGCTGGAGGCGGCCGGTCACCAGGACGCTGGTGAGCGCGGCGCCGATGGAGCCTCCGATGGTGCGGATGTTGGCGTTCATGCCGGTCGCGGCGCCGGTCTGCTCGGGCGGGACGCTGCCGACGATCAGGTGGGCCATGGAGGCGAAGGCGAGGCCGATGCCCAGGCCGAAGAGGCCCGCGACCACGGCTATCTGCCACGGGGCGTCATGCCAGAGGGTGAGGACACCGCAGGCCAGCGCGCCGAGCGCGGCACCCGTGGTGAGAAGCGCCTTGGCGCCGACGCGGGGCTCCAGACGGCCGGAGAGGATGCCGGAGAGGAACATCGCGAGCAGCATCGGCAGCATGAGCAGCCCGGAGGCGGTGACGCTGGCGCCGAAGCCGTATCCGGCCGCGGCCGGGGTCTGGACGAAGCCGGGCAGGAAGGACCAGATCGCGTACATGCCGGCGCCGAAGAGCAGGGCGGCCGCGTTGGTCGTCCACACCGCCGGCAGCCGCATCACGCGCAGGTCGATCAGCGGGCTGCGGGAGCGGGCCTCGGCGGTCAGCCACGCGGCGAACAGCACGACGGCGGCGGCGATCAGGCCGAGCACCCTCGGCGAGCCCCAGCCCCACTGCCCGGCCTGGCTCAGCGGCAGCAGCAGGGCCACCAGCCACGCGGAGAGCAGCGCGGCACCGGCCCAACTCACCGTCCCCCGGGCCCGCTTGGGGGATTCGGGGACGTAGCGCACGGCGATCAGGACGGTGGCGGCGACGATCGCCACGGGGATCCAGAAGAGCCAGCGGTAGTCGAGCGCGGAGACGATCGGGCCGGCGGCCACCATGCCGACCCCGCCGCCGGCGGCGATCACCGCGGAGAGGTTGCTGATGCTGCCGCTGACCTCGGCCGCGGTGAACTCGTCCCGGAGGATGCCGAAGGACAGCGGGAAGAGGGCGCCGCCGACGCCCTGGACGACCCGGGCGACGATGAGCACACCGATGTTCGGCGCGAGCGCGGCCACGAGGCAGCCGGCGAGGACGGTCAGCAGGACGGCGACGAGCGTGCGCTTCTTGCCGACGAGGTCGCCGATGCGGCCGAGGATCGGGGTGAAGACCGAGGCGGACAGCAGATAGGCCGTCATCACCCAGGTCGCGGTCGACTGGGAGGTGTGCAGGGCGTGCTGGACGGTCGGCAGGGCCGGCGCGATCAGCGACTGGAGCATGGAGAACACGCCCGCACCGGTCGCGAGGACCGCGAAGGTGAGGCGGGTGGACGTGCGGGGCATGAAGGAGCCTCTCCGGAAAACCGGGACAGGGAAGTGTGGAGTGCACGAGCGATTGCTAAAGTGGAGGTGCACCTCCACTCTAACGGAGGAAGCCCTCCGTTTCAAGATGCGGAGGTGACCCTCCAGATCGCTGGATCGTCCACGTACCCCAGGAGGCAGCCGTGACGGCCACGCCGTTCCCCGTCGGCGCATTCGTGGCGGCCCGCCGGCCGCACCGCAAGGACGCCGCCCGCAACTACGACGCCCTGCTCGCGGCCGCCCGCGAGGCGTTCGCCGAGCACGGCTCGGACGCCTCCCTGGAGGACATCGCGCGCCGCGCGGGCGTCGGCATCGGCACGCTGTACCGCAACTTCCCCACCCGCCGCGATCTGTTCGAGAGCGTCTACGCCGACGAGGTCGACGCCCTGTGCACGGCGGCCCTGGAGGTCGCGGACCGGGAGCCGTGGGAGGCGTTGACCGCCTGGCTGGACCGGTTCGCCGGGTACATGGTCACCAAGCGCGCGGTGCGCGAGGCCCTCAACGACGAGTCGGAGATCTTCCAGTCCTGCCGCGACTCGATGTACGCCGCCGGGGGCCCGCTGCTGGAGCGCGCGCAGCAGGCGGGCGTGGCCCGGCCGGACATGGACTTCACCGACCTGCTGCGGATGGTCGCCGGGATCACGGCGACGGTGTTCGACGACGACGCCCAGCGCGACCGGGTCCTCGCGATCGCCCTGGACGGCGTGCGCACCGGCCGCTGAGCCCGCCGCGGGCGCCCTACTTGATCACCGCGTTCGCCACCACCACGATCGCTCCGAGCAGCGCGTCCCCCAGCCCCATCAGGATCGCGGTGGGCCAGCGGCGGGCCGACCAGCGGGCGGTGATCAGGCCGAGGGAGAAGAGGATCACGATGTTGAGGAGGAAGGCCGGATACTCCAGCCCCTTCGGGGGCCACCAGCCCCAGCCCGCGCCCGCGAGGATGAAGACCGTCGGCAGGACGGCCGTGACCAGCGGCCACTCGTCCCGCAGGGTGCGCAGGACGTCCCAGCGGCGGGTTGGGGCACGTTCGGCGATGTAGTGGGCGTAGCCGTGGGCCAGGGCGGAGGCCAGGGCGGTCACCAGCAGCCAGACGGCGTCGTAGCGGCGGCCGGCCTGGGTCGTGCGGCCGTACTGGGAGAGCGCGGCGACCATCGAGCTGGCGAGGACGGCGCCGTAGACCCCGCCGAAGAGGACCGCCTCGCGCGTGCCGTGCTGCCGGTGCGGCTGCGGCGCGCCGGGCTCGGCGGCGGCCGCCGTGGAGTCAGCCATGCTCCCCACGGTCCCCCGGGCCCGGCACGGCCGCCAGCGGTGGCGCCCCGACGAAGTGTCCCGTGACCGGCCCCGATGCCCCACACCCTGTCGCCCCCGGCCCGCCCGGCGTGCTGGCTAGGGTCGCCTCATGACGCACAGCTTCGCGCTCCACATCCCGGACGCCGACCTCGAACCCGAGCCCCTCGATCCGGAGCAGATCGTCTCCGGGAACCCGGAGATCACCGGGAAGGTGGTCTGGGAGTCGCCGGACGGCAGGCAGATCCGCGGGATCTGGCAGATCACGCCGGGCGTGGTCACGGACACGGAGGCGGACGAGGTGTTCGTGGTGGTCAGCGGCTCGGCGACGATCGAGGTGGAGGGCGGGGCGACGCTGCGCGTGGGGCCGGGGGACATGGCGGTCCTGCGGGAGGGGGACCGTACGCGGTGGATCGTGCACGAGACGCTGCGCAAGGCGTACGCGATCAGTCTGTGAACTCGGCCGACAGGTCGGCGCGGTCCCCCGAGCCCCCGTGGCCCAGCGCCTCGACTCCCGCCGCCAGCGCCTCCACCACCGCGTCCGGCGGACGGTTCGTGTCGCCGCTCGTGCGGGCCAGCAGGGGCAACTCGACCTGGACTCCGCCGAGTCGGGTCAGGTTGACCGGGTTCCTGGGGTGGACGCCGCGCAGGTCGGACGGGATCGCCGTGAGGTCGGTGACCGCCGGGAAGTGCGGGGCGCGGGCGGCCAGCGCCTCGCCCACCACGCGGGCCGCCGCCCGGTTGCGGCCGCCGAGGAAGACCGTGCGCGCCGCGCGCATGTGACCGTGCAGGGACACCGTGAGGGAGACCCGCGCCAGGAACTCCCGCAGCAGCGCGCAGTGTTCGGCGGCCATGCGCGGCGACGTGATGTGCACCGGTCGCGGGTTTCCCGGCTGGGTGAAGACGAGGCTGGTGGCACCGCAGCGCCGGGCCAGGATCCCGGCGAGTTCGGCGGTGCCGCCCTCGTTGCTGCCGTGCAGCGCCAGCAGCCCGACGCCGTCGCCGGGAACGAGGGTCGCGAGCAGCGCGACCCCCTCGATCGTCACCCGCTCCACGCGTGCGGTTCGCGTCACCGTTCTCCTCGTTCCCCCGGCTGTGCCGGCATGTTGTACGGCGTGACGACCTGGATCGCGGACGGCGGTGGCGGAGCGGCCGGGGGCAGCGCGCCGTGTGCCCGCATGACCAGGTGGCAGGCCTCGCGCAGGTCCTGGCGCAGATCGTGGTGGAGCACGGCGGACAGCCGGTGCTCGCGCAGCAGGCGGATGTTCTCGTGGTCCAGGTCGTGGGCTATGAACACCGCGCACTCCCGGCCGAGGTCGGCGAAGGCGCGCAGCGTGGCGTCGTTGCCGCCGCCGATCGAGTACACGGCGCGGATCTCGGGGTCACGTGCCAGCGCGGCGCGCACGAGGTCGTACTGGGTGGCGTCCAGGCCCTGTCCCTCGGCTGTCTCCACCAGGGTCCGCTCGGGGTACCGGGCCCGCATGAGGCTGCGGAACCCCATCTCCCGCTCCTCCTCGTTGCGGAAGAATCCGCTGCTGAGGCTGGTGAGGACGTTGCCCGGGCGGTCGCCGAGCCACTGGCCCATCAGGTAGGCGGCGGTGGCGCCGGCGGCGCGGTTGTCGCTGCCGACACAGCCGAGCCGGCCGCTCGCGGGCAGGTCGGTGACCAGGGTGACGACGGGGATGCCGGCCGCCGTGAGCCGGCCCACGGCGGCGGTGACCTCGGGGACGTCCGGCGCCTTGAGGATCACACCCTGCGAGCCGCGCCGGGCGATCCGGTCCAGCGTCCTGACCTGCTCGGCGGCCGGGCCGGTCTCGCGGAAGTGGAAGCGGGAGCGCAGCACCGCGGGGTGCAGCGAGGGCAGCTCGGCCTCCAGGGCGGCGCGGACGGCGGTCGAGAACCGCTCGGGCGCCTGCACCACGATGTCGACCATGAACGTACGGCCGACCAGCCGGACCTGGGTGCGCTGCCGGTCGAGGTCGGCGATGGCCCGGTGCACCTCCTGCGCGGTGCTCTCGCGCACCCCTCCCCTCCCGTTCAGCACACGGTCCACGGTGGCCTCGCTGAGGCCCGCCTGACGTGCGATCTCCCGGATCGGGAACGGATGGCCCATGCTCCGGCTCCTTGAGGGGTTTTTGATGGCTGGCTGCTGGTTGTTCGAGGGGTTTGTCATGACAAGAATGACAGGACCGAGCCGCTCGCGCGGCCGAACGCCCAGAGCCCGGCCTGCCGCACGCCCCGATCCCCGAAATGAGGACACTCATGTCCCTCGCCTCCGCACCGGGCCGCGCCTGGCTGTCCGAGCAGGACTGCGACCTCGACACCTTCCGCGCCCTGATCGACCGCACGACCCGCCTCGCCGACCACCCGCACGCCACGTCCGTGCGGGACGGCGTCCCGCTGTACGACGCCGACCGTCTGCGCTCGGCCGGTGACCGGGGCGCACTGCGCGCCGAGTTGGTGCGGGCCCTCGCCGACGGGCCCGGCATCGTCGTCGTGCGGGGCGCGTTCGCGGACGCGGCGGTCGTGGACCGGCTCACCGCCGTCTTCGAGGCGCTCATCGCCGACCAGCGCGCCTCCGGGGCCGCCGCGGGCGACCACTTCGCCCGGCCCGGCGCCAACGACCGGGTGTGGAACGCTCTGGAGAAGGCGGCCCTGTACGACCCGGAGGCGTTCGCCGACTACTACGCCAACGACGTTCTGGCCCTGGTGTCCACCGCCTGGCTGGGCCCCGGCTATCAGGTGACCTCGCAGGTCAACGTGGTCAACCCGGGCGGCGCCGGGCAGACCGTGCACCGCGACTACCACCTCGGCTTCCTGAGCAACGCGACCGTGGCCGCCTATCCCGCGCACGTGCACCGGCTCTCCCCCGTGCTCACCCTCCAGGGCGCGGTCGCCCACTGCGACATGCCGGTGGAGTCGGGTCCGACGCTGTATCTGCCGTACTCCCAGCTGTTCGAGCCGGGCTATCTGGCCTGGCGGCTGCCGGAGTTCCAGGCGTACTTCGCGGAGCACCACGTGCAGCTGCCGCTCGCCAAGGGCGACGCGGTGTTCTTCAACCCCGCGCTGTTCCACGCCGCCGGCGGCAACCGCACGGCCGGCGTACGGCGCACCGCCAATCTGCTCCAGATCTCGTCCGCGTTCGGCCGGGCGATGGAGACGGTGGACCGGGAGGCGGTGGCGAACGCGGTGTTCCCGGTGCTGCTGCGGCGCGCGGCCGAGGGGGCCGGCGAGGCGTGGCTGGAGCATGTGATCGCGGCGAGCGCCGAGGGGTATCCGTTCCCGACCAACCTCGACAGCGACCCGCCGGTGGACGGTCTGGCCCCGCCCTCGCAGGCGGACCTGGTGCGGCGCGCGGTGCGCGAGGGCTGGGAGCCGGAGCGGCTGCGGGCCGGGCTGCGGTCGGGCGCCGAGCGGCGCGAGAGCTGAAAGGGCAGGCAGAGCATGGGACATGACGCACTTCTCGACGGCAAGGTGGTGCTCGTCAACGGCGGCAGCCAGGGCGTGGGGGCCGCCATCGCGCGGGCCGCCGTCCGTGCGGGCGCCGCCGTGGCGGTCACGGGCCGGCGGACCGGGCCGGGCGAGACGCTGGTGAGCGAGCTGGCGGCGGCCGGCGGCACGGCGATGTTCGTCCGGGCCGACCTCGCGGACGCCGGGCAGGCGAAGGCGGCGGTCGCCGCGGTGGTGGACGCGTACGGCCGCGTCGACTGCCTGGTGAACTCGGCGGGCCTCACCTCCCGGGGCACGCTGCTGGACACCACGCCGGAGCTGTTCGACCAGCACATCGCGATCAACCTCAAGGCGCCGTTCTTCGCGATGCAGGCGGCGGTCGCCGACATGGTGGCCCGCAAGGCGCCCGGCACGATCGTCAACATCATCACCTCCTCGGCACACGGCGGTCAGCCGTTCCTCGCGCCGTACGTCGCCGCCAAGGCGGGCCTCGTGGGTCTGACCCGGAACGCGGCGCACGCGCACCGCTTCGACCGGATCCGGATCAACGGCCTGAACATCGGCTGGACGGCGACGGAGGGCGAGGACGCCACCCAGCGCGCCTTCCACGGCGCGGGCGACGACTGGTGCGAACAGGCGGCGGCGAAGCTGCCGATGGGCAAGCTCGGCCAGCCGGACGAAATCGCCGACTTCGTCGTCTTCCTGCTGTCCGACCGCTCGGGCGTGGTCACGGGCTCGGTGATCGACTGGGACCAGAACGTGCTCGGCGGCCTCGACTAGAACTCTCCGCACCCACCCCCGCGATCCCCTAGGAGCAGCACCCCTCATGCGTATCGGAATCCTCGGCCTCGGCCGCATCGGCGCCTTCCACGCCGAGACCCTCTCCCGCCTCGACGTCGTCGAGTCGCTCGTCGTCACCGATCCGTTCGCGGACGCGGCCAAGGCCGCCGCCGAGAAGTTCGGCGCCGAGTTCGCCACGGTCGTCGACTCGCCGGAGGCGCTGCTGGCCGCCGGCGTGGACGCCGTCGTGGTCGCGGCCGCCACCGACGCCCACCCCGCCCTGATCCTGGCCGGCGTCGAGGCCGGCGTCCCGGTCTTCTGCGAGAAGCCCGTCGCGAAGACGATGAACGAGGGCGTGGACGTGCTCAAGGCGGTCCAGGGCCGTGGCGTGCCCATCCAGATCGGCTACAACCGGCGCTTCGACGCGGGCTTCGCCGCCGCCCGGGCCGCCGTGCGGGCGGGCGAGCTGGGCGCGCTGCACACGGTCCGCTGCACGACCCTGGACCCGGCGCCGCCGCCGGCCGCGTACGTCGCCGCGTCGGGCGGGATCTTTCGCGACTGTTCCGTGCACGACTTCGACATCATCCGCTGGGTGACGGGCCGCGAGGTCACCGAGGTGTACGCGGTCGGCGGCAACCGGGGGGCCGACTATATCGAGGAGGCCGGCGACGCCGACACCACCGGCGCCATCCTCACCCTGGACGACGGCACGATCGCGGTCGTCTCCAACTCCCGCCACAACGCCCGGGGTTACGACGTCCGCATGGAGCTGCACGGCTTCGCGGACTCCATCGCCGTGGGCCTGGACGACAAGCTCCCGCTGCGCTCGGTGGAGCCGGGCGTGACCTTCCCGGCCGGCACCCCGCACGACTTCTTCATGGACCGCTTCACCGAGGCCTACCGCGCCGAACTCAGCGCGTTCACTGAGGTCGTGGCCGGCACCCGCCCGTCGCCCTGCACCGTCGAGGACGCCCTGGAGGCCGGCTGGATCGCCGAGGCCTGCACGCTGTCCCTGCGCGAGCACCGCCCGGTAACGATCGCCGAGGTACGGCAGGCGTGAGCCGGTAGGGGGAGCGGCGCCGGGCGCGTGCCCGGCGCCGCTTCGCGTGTGCCGGCGGCAGGCGTGTCAGCCGCAGTAGCGGATCAGCCACTCGTCCGGGTTGTACGTGTCCCGCGCCGGGTCCGGTGCGGTCGCCGGCCTGCTCTCGACCATGTCCTGCGGGCGTATCCGCTCAGGCAGCGAGCCGAAGCGTTCGTGGCGCGAGGCCGCCGCGCCGTCGGCCTCCTGGGGCGCCTTGCGTGCTTCCGTACGGTGTGTCATCGCGTCCTCCCGTCTGCGCGGGCCTCCCCCGTCGTCCCCACAACGCCCGCGTGCCCCCGGTTGGTTCCCGGCCGTCTTGCGGCCGAATCCACCGGGGGCACGGAGGAATGCCCGCGACGTGTCCGGATGCTCAGGCCCCGCAGGAGCGCAGGAACCTGCGGGTGCGCACCGCGATCGGCAGGGGCCGGTCCGGCTCGCACGGGTACATGTCCTGTTCGACGATGGCGAAGAGGTCCACGCCCAGCTGCTGTGCCGCCGCCAGCACGGGGCCCAGCTCCGGTACGCCGGCGGGCGGTTCGCACATCACGCCCTGGGCCACGGCCGGCCCGAAGGGGGTGCCCTTCGCCCGCACGTCGGCCAGGATCTCCGGGTCCACCTGCTTGAGGTGCAGATAGCCGATGCGCTCGCCGTAGGTCTCGATCAGCGTGACGCTGTCCCCGCCGCAGTACGCGTAGTGCCCGGTGTCCAGGCAGAGGTTGACCAGCTCGGTGTCGGTCGAGTCCAGGAACCGTTCGACGTGCTCCTCGGTGTCGATGTGGGTGTCGGCGTGCGGGTGGACCACGATGTCCAGGCCGTACTCCTCCTTGACCTCGTGCCCGAGCCGTTCCATGCCCTTGGTCAGGTGCGCCCACTGCTCGGCGGTCAGCTCCGGCGGCTCCAGGATCTCGGCGGTCTTGTCGTCCCGCCAGAACGAGGGGATGACCACCAGGTGCCGCGCGCCCGTGGCCCGGGTGAGTTCGGCGACCTGGCTGACGTGCGCCCAGGTCGCGTCCCAGACGGAGGGGCCGCGGTGCATGCCGGTGAAGACCGTGCCCGCCGAGACCTTCAGGTCGCGCCGGGCCACCTCGTCGCGCAGGCGTGCCGGGTCGGTGGGGAGGTAGCCGTAGGGGCCGAGTTCGATCCACTCGTAGCCCGCCTCGGCGACCTCGTCCAGGAAGCGGTCCCAGGGGACCTGCTGGGGGTCGTCGGGGAACCAGACGCCCCAGGAGTCGGGAGCCGAGCCGACCCGGATGCGGTCCAGCGGGGTGGGGTGTGCCATGGTCAGGTGTTTCCTTCCGGGGAGGTCGCCACGGGTGCGGTGAGGTCGCTCTCCTCGGGGAGTTCCTCGGTGTCGACGCCGCGTACCTGGGCCAGTTCGTGCTTGAGCGCGGCGAGTTCGGCGCCGCCTGCCATGTGGTTGGTCAGCTCCTCCAGGCTGATCTGCGCGCGCTCGGCGGACAGTTCGAGGGTGCCGAGGCGCAGGACGCTGAAGTGGTCGCCGACCATGTAGGCGTGGTGGGGGTTGTGGGTGATGAAGATGACGCCGAGGCCGCGGTCACGGGCGGCGGCGATGTACTTCAGGACCACACCGGACTGCTTGACGCCGAGCGCTGCGGTCGGCTCGTCGAGGATCAGGACGCGGGCGCCGAAGTAGACGGCGCGGGCGATGGCGACACACTGGCGCTGGCCGCCGGAGAGGGTGCCGATGGGCTGTTCCAGGTCGTCCAGGACGATGCCCATGTTGCGCAGTTCCTCGTCCGCCGTGGCCTTCATCCCGGCGATGTCCAGGCGCCGGACCGGCCAGGGGCCCTTCGTCATCTCCGAGCCCAGGAAGAAGTTGCGCCACACCGGCATCAGCGGCACCGTCGCCAGGTCCTGGTAGACGGTGGCGATGCCCTTGTCGAGGGCCTCGCGCGGGCTGGTGAAGCGTACGGGGGTGCCGTCGACGAGGAACTCGCCCTCGGTGTGCTGGTGCAGACCCGAGATGATCTTGATCAGGGTGGACTTGCCGGCGCCGTTGTCACCGAGCACGCAGGTCACCTTGTTCGCGTGCACGGTGAGGTCCACGCCGTGCAGCGCGCGGATGTTGCCGTAGGACTTGCCCGCACCGCGCAGTTCGACCAGGGCCCCCTCGCCCGCGGACGGGGTGTCGGCGAGCACGGCGCCGTGGGTGGCTGCCTTGTTGTCAGTCATCGCTTCACCTCCGGGTCGCCGCGCGGCTGACCCACAGATTGATCAGGACGGCGCCGAGGAGCATCACGCCGAGGAAGGCCTTGAACCAGTCCGGGTTCCAGCCGGCGTACACGATGCCCTGCTGCACCATGCCGAACATGAACGCGCCGAAGACCGGGCCGATCGCCGACCCCGCGCCGCCGGTCAGCAGACAGCCGCCGATGACGGCCGCGGCGATGTAGAGCAGCTCCTGACCGATTCCCTCACCGGACTGCACCGTGTTGAAGGAGAACAGCTGGTGCATGCCGATGAACCAGGCGCCGAAGCCGACCAGCATGAACAGCGAGATCTTCGTGAACGTCACCGGGACACCGACGGCCCGCGCGCTCTCCTTGTTGCCGCCGACCGCGAAGATCCAGTTGCCGTACTTCGTGCGCAGCAGCACCCAGGTGGCGATGGCCGCGAAGACCACCCACCACACCACGGTGATCTTCACCTGCACCCCGCCGACGTCGAACGACGACGCGAAGACCTTCCTGGCCTGGTCGAAGCCGTCCATGTCGCTGATGTCGTCGGTGGCGACGTTCCCGGTGACGAGCTTGGTCACCGCGAGGTTCACGCCCTGGAGGATCAGGAAGGTGCCCAGGGTGACCAGGAAGCTGGGCAGGCCGGTCTTGACCACCATCCAGCCGTTGAAGAAGCCGATCGCGAGGGAGACGGCCAGGGCGACGATCACGCCCGTCCACACGTTCAACGTCAGCTGGTAGCTGAGCATGCTCGCGGTCAGGGCGGAGGAGATCACGGCGACGCCGGAGGAGAGGTCGAACTCGCCGCCGATCATCAGCAGGGCCACCGGCAGGGCCATGATCCCGATGGTCGAGGACTGGTAGAGGATCGTGGCCATCGAGCTGCCCTGGCGGACCGAGGGCGCGACGACCAGGAAGAAGATCAGTACCGCGGCGGCGCCGAGGAAGACGCCCACCTCCGGCCGGGCCAGCAGGCGCAGCGCCAGGGGGCGCCGGGCGGTGCGGCCGTCGGCCGCCTTGGGACCGGACGCCGGGGGTGTCGTCCCCACGGCCGGCTCGGCGTGCTGGGCCATGCTCATCACCGGGTCCCCTTCGCGGCGAACTCGGCGACCTTTTCGACGTTGGACTTGTCGACGAAGGCCGGACCGGTGAGCACCGGCTGGACGCCGCCGCCGCTGTAGTTGCCGTTGTTCTTGTAGAGCCACAGTGCGTCGACGGCCAGGTAGCCCTGGAGATAGGGCTGCTGGTCGACGGCGAACTCGATGCTGCTGTTCTGGACGGCCTTGACGAGGTCTTTATTCAGGTCGAACGTGGCGACCTTGGCCTTGCTGCCCGCGTCGCCCACCGACTGCACGGCGGTGAGGGCGAAGGGGGCGCCCAGGGTGACGACCGTGTCGACCGAGCTGTCCTGCTTCAGCTTCGCCGTGATGGTCGAGCGCACGGACGGCATGTCGGTGCCGTTCACGTACAGGGTCTCAGTGGTGCCCTTGAACGTCTTCCTCACGCCGTCGCAGCGCTGGGTGAGGCCCACGTTGCCCTGCTCCTGGATGACGCAGACGACGTTCTTGGCGCCGGTCGTGTTCAGCTTGTCGCCGAACGCCTCGCCCGCGACGCTCTCGTCCTGGCCGAAGAACGACAGCATTCCGAGCTGCTTCCAGTCGCTCAGTCCCGAGTTGAGGCCCACCACCGGGACGCCCGCCTGCTCGGCCTTGCCGACGACGGCCTTCATCGCGTCCGGCTTGGCCAGGGTGACCGCGATGCCGTCCACCTTCTGGTCGATCGCGTTCTGCACCAGGTTGGCCTGGTTGCCCGCGTTCGGGTCGGCGGAGTAGACCAGCTTGATGTTGTCCTTGGCGGCGGCCGCCTCGGCGCCCTTGCGGACGGTGTCCCAGAAGGTGTCGCCGGGCGCCTGGTGCGTGACCATGGCGACGGTCATCCGAGGGGTGTTGGCCTTGCCCGCCGAGGCGTTCTGGGCCGCCTCCTCGGCCTTTTTCCCGCCGTGGGCGCTGGCGCACCCGGCGAGGGTGAGGGCCGCCGCCGCGGCCACCGCCACGAAGGGGGCCGATCGGCGAAAGCGGGAGGGAGAAGAGCGGTCCATCTTTCCAGCACCTCACTGTGCGTGCGACGGGGGAAGGACGCTGATGCGTTGGGACGGGATCCAAGTCCCTGGTGAGCCCGCTGTCAATACTTTGTTAAGACATCATTTCACAAGCAGGTCCGAATGTAAGTACAAACAATTGACATCTGAACCTTCGCGGGCCTACACCTGACAGGCATGAGCCCAGTACACCGCACACCGCAGCGAACGGCACCGGGTGACCGGGCGCTCGACAGCCTCACGTTCGCCCTGGACCGCACGAGTCCGGTACCGCTGTACTACCAGTTCGCACAGCAACTGGAGGCCGCCATCGAGCAGGGCGCGCTGGCTCCGGGCAACCTCCTGGGCAACGAGGTCGACCTCTCCGCACGGCTGGGCCTGTCCCGTCCCACCGTCCGCCAGGCGATCCAGTCCCTGGTCGACAAGGGCCTGCTGGTACGCCGCCGAGGCGTCGGCACGCAGGTCGTGCACAGCCAGGTCAAGCGCCCGCTGGAGCTCAGCAGCCTCTACGACGACCTGTCCGCGGCCGGGCAGGGCCCGACCACCCGGGTACTGCGGGGCGAGCGGATCCCGGCGCCCGCCGACGTGGCCGCGGCTCTCGGCATCGCGGAGGGCGCCGAGGTCACCGTACTGGAGCGGCTGCGCTCGACCCATGGCCAGCCGGTGGCGTTCCTGTGCAACTTCCTGCCGCCCGCGCTGCTCGAACTCCCCACGGAGCGGCTGGAGTCGACGGGCCTGTACGAGATGCTGCGGTCCGCCGGGATCGTGCTGCACAGCGCCCGGCAGTCCATCGGCGCGCGCAGCGCCACCGCCGACGAGGCCGGCCTGCTGGACGAGAAGGAGGGCGCGGCCCTGCTCACCATGCGGCGCACCGCCTACGACGACACGGGCCGGGCCGTGGAGTACGGCAGCCACGTCTACCGGGCATCGCGCTACGCCTTCGACTTCCAGCTGCTGGTCAGGCCCTGACTCCTTCAACTCCGCCCGCTCTTCGCCGAAGTTGCAGGTAACGATGACGATTACGTTTCGGGCAAGAGACCCCCGAGTGCGAGCCGACCTATTGACGCATGAGCGGACATGGGGGTGTTATGACGCCCACGATGTTCGGTCGAGTTGGTTTCTGAGCGGTTTCGACAACCTTTCGGTGATCAACTCATCCCCTTGACCGAGCCCTGTATTCCTCAGGAGCCGCCATGCGCCTCTCGCCCTCCGGTGTTTTCGTCCCGGGTCCCAGCCGACGCTCGCTGCTGCGCACGGCAGGCGGTGCCGCCCTGCTCGCCGGTGCCGGCGTCCCCCTGTTGTCCGCCTGCGGGGGCAGCGGCTCCTCCTCCGACCCGAAGACCGTCACGGTCGGCTCCAACGCCTCGGACGCGGTGCCGAAGAAGGCCTTCGAAGGCGTCTACGCGGACTTCAAGAAGCAGTCCGGCCTCACGGTCGCGGTGAACACCAAGGACCACAACACCTTCCAGGAGCAGATCAACTCGTATCTGCAGGGCACCCCGGACGACGTGTTCAACTGGTTCGCCGGCTACCGCATGCAGTTCTTCGCGGCGAAGGGCCTGGCCTCGCCGGTCGACGACGTGTGGCAGAAGATCGGGGACAACTTCCCCGACGCGATGAAGAAGCTCAGCAAGGGCCAGGACGGCAAGTACTACTTCGTGCCGCTGACGACGTACCCCTGGGCGATCTTCTACCGCAGAAGCGTCTTCCAGCAGCACGGCTACAAGATCCCGGCCACCTGGGACGACTTCGTCGCGCTGTGCAAGCAGATGCAGAAGGACGGCCTGGTCCCGATCGCCTTCGGCGACAAGGACGCGTGGCCCGCGATGGGCACCTTCGACCAGATCAACTTCCGGCTCAACGGCTATGACTTCCACGTCCAGTTGATGGCGGGCAAGGCCTCCTGGACCGACGCCAAGGTGAAGGCCGTCTTCGACCACTGGGCCGAGATCCTGCCCTACCACCAGGACGGTTTCATGGGCCGTACCTGGGAGGACGCCGCTCAGACGCTGGTGTCGAAGAAGGCCGGCATGTACCTCCTCGGCTCCTTCGTGGCCCAGCAGTTCACCAACAAGGCCGACCTGGACGACCTGGACTTCTTCCCCTTCCCGGAGATCAACTCCGCGTACGGCCAGGAGACGGTCGAGGCGCCGACCGACGGCTTCATGGTCAGCAAGTCCCCGAAGAACCACGACGGTGTCGTGAAGCTGATGGAGTACCTGGGCAGCCCGGCGGCCGAGGAGACGTACCTCAAGACCGACCCGAGCGTGGTCGCCGCCTCCAACAAGGCCTCCACCTCCGCCTACTCGCCGCTGCAGAAGAAGGCCTTCGAGATGATCGGCGCCGCCAAGAACCTCACCCAGTTCATGGACCGCGACTCCCGGCCCGACTTCACCTCCACGGTGATGCAGCCGGGGCTGCAGAAGTTCCTCCAGAACCCCAAGGGCGTGGACAGCCTGTTGTCGTCCATCGAGCGCCAGAAGAAGACGATCTTCGCGTCCCAGTGAGCGACCCGATGACGACCGACATGACTGACACGACGACGCAGACCCCGGAGGCGGCCGCCGCGCCGCCCCCGGGGCCCACGCCCGGGGCGAAGCGGGCCACGCGGAGCCACCGGCGTCTGCTGACCCGCCGCGACCGGATCACGCTCGGCCTCATGGCGGGCGTGCCGACGATCCTGCACGTGGCCCTCGTCTGGGTCACGGCCCTCGCCTCGATCCTCCTCGCCTTCACCACCTGGGACGGCATCGGGTTCGACTCGATCAAGTGGGTCGGCCTGGAGAACTTCAAGCAACTCTTCAACGACAACCCGCAGTTCTGGCCGGCCCTGCAGCACAACGTCATCTGGTTCGTGGTCCTGATCCTGATCCCGACGCCGTTCGGCCTGTTCCTGGCCGTCCAGCTGGACAAGCGGATCCGCTTCAGCCGGGTCTACCAGACCGCCTTCTTCCTGCCGGTCGTCATCTCGATGGCCTGCATCGGATTCGTCTGGCAGCTCGTCTACAACCCGGACACCGGCCTGATCAACAGCATCATCGGCGCCAACAAGCCCGGCCACTACATCGACTGGATCGGCGACCCGCACCTGAACCTGTGGGCGATCCTCATCGCCGCGTCCTGGCGGCACACCGGCTACATGATGATCCTGTACCTGGCCGGCCTGAAGAGCGTCGACCCGTCGCTGCGCGAGGCCGCCGCACTGGACGGCGCGAACGAGTGGCAGACGTTCAGGAGCGTCATCTTCCCCACCCTGCGCCCGACCAACACGGTCGTCCTCGTCGTCACCATCATCGAGTCGCTGCGCGCCTTCGACCTGGTCTTCGTCTTCAACAAGGGCGCCCAGGGAACGGAGTTGCTGTCGATCCTGGTGACGAACAACATCATCGGCGAGTCCAGCCGGATCGGCTACGGCTCCGCCATCGCCGTCGTCCTGCTGGTCATCTCCCTAGCGGTGATCATCCCGTACCTGATCGCCACCTTCCGGAAGGAGCGGCGCGCATGAGCAGCACCACTCTCCCGCCGACGCGCCGCGCCCCGATCCGCCCGGCCCGGGTGCTGCTGCACGTCTTCCTCGCCGGTACGGCGCTGGCCTGGCTGGCCCCGCTCCTGTGGGCGATCTTCTCGGCCCTGCGGCCGTACAGCGAGACCAGCGCCAAGGGCTACGTCTCCTGGCCCAGCAAGCTGACGTTCGCGAACTTCACGAACGCGTTCCAGCAGTCGGACATGCTGCACTACTTCGGCAACACGCTGATCATCGCGGTGCCGGCCGTGCTGCTGACCCTGTTCCTCTCCTCCTGCGTGGCGTTCTACGTCAGCCGCTTCGACTTCCGCGTCAACCTCGCCCTCCTGCTGGTCTTCACGGCCGGAAACCTCCTCCCCCAGCAGGTCATCATCACCCCGCTGTACCGGCTGTACCTGCTGACCGACCTGCCGGGCATCACGGCGAGCGGCAAGCTGTACGACTCCGCGCTCGGCCTCGTACTCATCCATGTGGCGTTCCAGTCGGGGTTCTGCGCGTTCGTGCTGAGCAACTACATGCGCTCGCTCCCGCACGAGCTGACCGAGGCCGCGCTGGTCGACGGGGCCTCGGTGTGGCGGCTGTACTGGCAGATCACGCTGCCGCTGTGCAAACCGGCGATGGCCGCCCTGGCCACCCTGCTGTCGATCTGGATCTACAACGACTTCTTCTGGGCGCTGGTGCTGATCTCGACCGGTGAGAACATGCCGATCACCTCGGCCCTGAACAACCTCTCCGGCCAGTACTTCACCGACCCCAACCTGGTGGCGGCGGGCTCCCTCCTGACGGCTATCCCCACCCTGATCGTCTACTTCGCCCTCCAGCGCCAGTTCGTCAACGGCCTCACACTCGGCTCCAACAAGGGCTGAACACCTCCTGACCTGCGGCTTTCATCAGCGAATCGGGCAGCGCACCGTACCCGCCCGGGTGGCCTGCGCCCGCGGCGGCCCGGGCGCAGGTGCACAATCAAAGACGACGCAGCGATGGCCGTCGGCCCCGGTGGTGAGGGGGCCCATGGAAGGACGGGGCGTCCGTGATGGCGGGAGAGAGGCAGGGCAGACAACCTCGGCAGCCGCACCTTCCCGACCTGCACGCGCGCCTGCGCTGCGAGCTGGGCCGGACCGACGAGCAGCTGCGTGCCCTGCTGTCCTCCATGGACCGGCTCCAGGGCCTGCTGGACGCGGTGGTGGCCATCAGCCGTGAGGTCGAACTGCCCGCGGTGCTGCAGCGCATCGTGACCACCGCCATGGAGCTGGTCGGCGCCCGGTACGGGGCGCTGGGCGTGCTCGACGCGTCCGGGGACCACCTGGAGCAGTTCGTCACGGCCGGTCTGAGCGAGCGGGAACGCGCGGCGCTGGCAGAGACCGGCCTGCCGCGCGGCCGGGGTGTCCTCGGCCATCTGATCCGCAACCCCGCACCCCTGCGCATCGACGACATCCCGGCCCACCCGTCCTCCACCGGGTTCCCGCCCGGCCATCCGCGCCTGCACAGCCTGCTCGGTGTCGCCATCAGCGTGCGCGGCGAGATCTACGGCGACCTCTACCTGTCCGAGCGGCAGGACGGAAAGCCCTTCGACGTGCACGACGAGAACGTCGTCGTCGCCCTGGCCGGCGCCGCGGGCGTCGCGATCGAGAACGTCCGCCTCTTCGAGCAGATCCGGGTCGGCGCCGAGCAGTTCCAGCGGCTGCTGCTGCCCACCCTGCCCGACCTGCGGCCCTTCACCGCGGCCGCCATCTACCGGCCCGCCGCCGAGCCGAGCCGGCTCGGCGGGGACTGGTACGACGCCGTCCCGCTGCCCGGCCATGTGGTGGCCGTCGTGATCGGTGACGTGGTCGGCCACGATCTGCGGGCCGCGGCCGCGATGGCCTCCACCCGGAACATGATGCGCGCCCTGCTGTTCGACCGGAGCGACCCGCCCGGCGCGGTCCTCGCCCGGCTCGACCGGGCACTGGAGGCCATCACGGACAATCCCGTCACGACCACCACGCTGGCCCGCGTCGAACCGGAGGGAGCGGGCTGGCGACTGCGCTGGAGCACCGCGGGCCACGTCCCGCCCCTGCTGCTCACCCGTGAGCGCCGCGCGACGTACCTGCTCGGCGAGCCCGGACTGCCGCTCGGCGTCGACACCGGACAGCCGCGCCCGGACCACTCCCGGCTGCTGCCCCCGGACGCCACCCTGATCTTCTTCACGGACGGGCTGGTCGAGCATCCCGAGCACCCCATCGACGAGCGGCTGAACGTACTCGCCCAGCTCGCCGTGGAACACTCCGGGCTGTCCCTGCCCGCGTTCGTCCGGGCCCTGGCCGAGCACCACCCCAGCGACGGTCACGACGACATGGCCATCCTCGCCGTCCGCACACCGCCCGGCGACATGGAGCATCCGGGACAACCGGCGGATGATGGACCTCGGGGGTGACATCGACGCGGAGGTCGCCCGATGCCCGACGCGCGGCAGGTGCGGCTCGGCCGCAGTGGTGCGGTGGCCGTTCTGGAGATCTGTGCCATGACCGCGCTCTATTACGGCTCGGCCAGGCTGGGCCTGCTCCAGCAGCTGGTGCGCGGCCAGGTCACCCCGCTGTGGCCGCCGAGCGGAATCGCGCTGGCGGGCCTGCTCCTGCGCGGCTGGAAGCCCTGGCCCGGGATCGCGCTCGGCGCGTTCCTGGTCAACATCTCGCTGGGGCCGTCGCTCCCGGCCGTACTCGCGATCGCGGCGGGCAACACCCTGGCGCCCGTCTGCTCCTGCGCACTGCTGCGCCGCATGGGACTGCGGAACGAGCTGGACCGGCTGCGGGACGCACTCGCCCTGATCTTCCTCGGTGCGTTCACCGGGATGCTGATCAGCGCGACGGTGGGCAGCGGAACCCTGGTCCTCGCGGGCGTCCTGAACGCCGAGGGCTTCTGGCCGACGTGGTCGGTCTGGTGGACCGGCGACGCGATGGGCGTGCTCGTGGTCACACCGGTCCTGCTCGTCCTCAGCTCGGCCCACCGGCCGAAGGAGGTGCTGCCCCTGCGGTGGGCGGAGGGGGTGCTGCTGGCGGCGGCCACCGTCGGCGTCGGTGTCGTCGAGTCCGGGGACACGCCGCTGCTGTTCCTCGGCTTCCCGCTGCTGATCTGGGCGGCCTTCCGCTTCCAGCTGGCCGGGGCCGCACCCTGTGCGCTGGCCGTGTCCACCTTCGCGGTCATCACCGCCGGACGCGGATCAGGCCCGTTCTCCCATCACGACCTGCTCACCAGCATGATCACCCTCCAGGCGTTCAACGGCTCCGCCTCGCTGACCGCGCTGCTGGTCGCGGCGGTCATCAGCGAGCGGAACGAGACCCAGCGCGAGATCGCGCGGGCCTGCGGGCAGCTCGCCGGGATGGTGGCCAGGATCGCCACCGGCGACCATCGCCCGACGCTCCCCGGCGAGGACGGGCCCACGGAAACGAGAAGGTCGTCTCCTCATCCCTGAGAAGACGACCTCCGACCTGCTGCAAAGCTGGTCGGGACGACAGGATTTGAACCTGCGACCCCTTGACCCCCAGTCAAGTGCGCTACCAAGCTGCGCCACGTCCCGATGCGCTCACTCGCGGTGAACCGCGTGATCGCGCGAACAGAACTTTACCCCACGTCCGGGGGTGCGCCGAAGAGCGGCCGCGGGGAGCGGGGGAGAATCGGCGCCATGACGAACGCGGGCGCATCGGATGCCAGGGACCGCGACGCCGACGGGCGGGCGCGCAACGCTCGGCCCCGGGACGGGCTCGGGCGCCCGCTGCCCTACGGCACGCAGGGCGTGCCCCGGCAGCCGGAGGGGGTCGTGCGGGCGCCCGACGAGACGGTCGCCGAGGCGCAGGCCCTGCTGGCGGCGGGCAGGCCCTTCCACGCGCACGAGGTCTTCGAGGACGCCTGGAAGTCGGGTCCCGAGGACGAGCGGGCACTGTGGCGGGGGCTGGCCCAGCTGGCGGTGGGGCTCACCCACGCGGCGCGCGGCAACGCCGTCGGCGGGGCACGCCTGCTGCGGCGGGGCGCGGGGGCGGTGGCGGCGTGGGAGAAGGAGCGCGGCGAGGACCGGCCCTACGGGATGGATCTCGCCGGGCTCGCCCGGTGGGCGCGGGAGCTGGCGCAGCGGGTTGAGCAGGGAGCCGGCCCGGTGGATCCGGTCGCCGAGGCGCCTCGGCTCGGGTGGGGCGAGCCGCGCTGACCGGCAGGGCCGGCCGGCCGTGCTGACCGTGCGTGCGGAGGCGGTGGACGCGTGGTCAACGGCATGCGGCAGACTCGGGGCGTGCGAAAGATTCATGTCATCGGTATCGGCGCGGGCGACCCCGACCAGCTGACCCTGCAGGCCGTCAAGGCGCTGCGGAGCACGGACGTGTTCTTCCTGCTCGACAAGGGCGAGGTGAAGAGCGATCTCACCCAGCTCCGCCGGGACATGCTCGACACGCATCTGCCCGCGGGGTCGTACCGGGTGGTGGAGGCCCGTGACCCCGAGCGGGACCGGACGGCGGGCGGCTCGGCGTACTCGCCGGCGGTGGAGGACTGGCGCAGCGCCCGCGCCGGGATCTACGAGCGGCTGATCGCCGAGGAACTGGACGAGGACGGCACCGGCGCGTTCCTGGTGTGGGGCGATCCGGCGCTGTACGACAGCACGCTCGGGATCCTGGAGGAGGTGCTGGCGCGCGGGGCGGTCGCGTTCGAGTACGTCGTCGTCCCCGGCATCAGCAGTGTCTCCACGCTGGTCGCCCGGCATCGCACGGGGCTGAACCGGGTGGCGCGGCCGGTGCAGATCACCACCGGTCGGCGGCTCGCCGAGGGCTTCCCGGAGGACGTGGACGACGTGGTGGTGATGCTGGACGCGCACCAGACGTTCCGCAGGTACGCCGAGGACGACATCGACATCTACTGGGGCGCGTACCTCGGTACCGCGGACGAGATCCTGGTCTCCGGCCCGATCGCCGAGGCCGCCGAACGCATCGAGCGGGTGCGGGCCGAGGCACGCGAGCGCAAGGGCTGGATCATGGACACGTATCTGCTGCGCAGGAACCCGGGCGAGCAGTAGGGTCGGCCGTCAGGCCGGGCCGAGTCCGAGCCGCTCCCGTACGGCCGCCACGTCGGGCACCGCCGTCACGTCCGGGGGCAGCGCGGGGCGGCGTACCACGACGACGGGCAGCCCGAGGTCCCTCGCGGCGGTCAGTTTCGCGGCCGTGGCCCCGCCGCCGCTGTCCTTGGTCACCAGGACGTCGATGCGGTGGGCGCGCAGCAGGTCCGTCTCGTCGGCGACGGTGAACGGTCCGCGCGCGAGGACCAGTTCGGTGTGCGGGGGCAGCGGCGGCTCGGGCGGGTCGACCGACCGGACGACGAAGTGCAGGCCGGTCAGCCGGGCGAACACCGCGAGACCCAGCCGGCCGGTGCTGAGGAACACCCGGCGGCCGAGGCGGGGCAGGGTCTCAGCCACGGCCGGCAGGGAGGGGACGTCGTACCAGCGGTCCCCCGGCACCGGTCGCCAGCCGGGCCTGCGCAGGACGGTCAGCGGGATCCCGGTGGCGGCCGCCGCGCGGGCCGCGTTGGCCGTGATCGACTCGGCGAAGGGGTGGGTGGCGTCGACCAGCGCGTCCACGTGGTGGGCGCGCAGCCAGTCGGCGAGGCCCTGCGCGCCGCCGAAGCCGCCGGTCCGCACCTCGCCGGGCAGCGCGCCCGGGGTGGCGACCCGGCCGGCCAGGGACGTGGTGACCCGGACGCCGGGGCGGGCGGCGAGGTCGGCGGCGAGGCGACGGGCCTCGGTGGTGCCGCCGAGGATCAGGACGTGCGCGGGCATAGGGGTGAGCGTAGGCGGTCGTACGGGCCCGTGCGGCGCCCGGGTCGCTACGGTCGGGGCCATGGAATCCGTGCGGGCCGTGCTGATCGACATCGACGGTGTCCTCACCGTCTCCTGGAAGCCGCTGCCGGGTGCGGTGGCGGCGCTGCGGGCGGTCCGGGACGCGGGGCTGGGGGTGGTCCTGGTGACCAACACCACCTCCCGGTCCCGGGCGTCCGTCGCCGCGGCGCTCGCCCGGGCGGGGTTCCCGGTGGGCGCCGCGGACGTCCTGACGGCCCCCGCCGCCACCGCCGACCGGCTGGCCGGGGCCCGCGTCGCGCTGCTGAACAGCGGGGACGTCGGGGAGGATCTGGCGGGGATCACCCTCGTCGGGGAACGCGACGACGACGTCCCGGACGTCGTGCTGCTCGGCGGCGCCGGAGCGGAGTTCGGTTACGAGGCGCTCAATCGGGCCTTCGGCCGGATCCGGCGGGGCGCGCGGCTGGTCGCCATGCACCGGAACCTGTACTGGCGCACCGACGAGGGACTCCAGCTGGACACGGGGGCGTTCCTGGCGGGCCTGGAGGCGGCCGCGGGGGTCGAGGCGGAGGTCACCGGGAAACCGTCGCGGGCGTTCTTCGAGGCGGCCCTCGGGCGTCTCGGCGTCGGCGCGGAGCAGGCGTTGATGGTCGGGGACGACGTCGAGTACGACGTCCTCGCGGCGCAACGGCTCGGCATCACCGGGGTGTTGGTGCGTACGGGCAAGTTCCTGTCGCGGAGCCTGGAGCGGGCGAGCGGGCGCCCGGACCACGTCCTGGACTCCTTCGCGGACCTCCCGGCCCTGCTGGGGCTGTCGTCGCCCTCGGCCTAGGTTCTGTCGTCACCTTCCCGCCTGCCGTGCGACGCCTGGCACGCGCTCCCCCGGAGGGGGCACCCCGAGCCGCGTTGTCGTCGGTCGCCGACTTCCCCGCGCTCGGCTTCGCTCGCGCGGGAGGGGCCCCATCGCGTCGACTCCCTCCTCCGCCGTGCAGCCGCACGCACCAGGCGCCGCGCGGCCCGCCCTTCGGGCGGACGAAGGGAATGTGACGACAGGCCCTAGCGCAGGAGCAGCTGGACCCCGCCGACGACCGTCGCCGCGATCACGAGTTGTTCGAAGAGTCGCTGGTTGATCCTGCTCACAGCCCACTTGCCGATGAGCGCACCGGGCACGACGAACACCGCGAGCGCGGCGTCGAGGAGCAGCGAGCGTCCGTCGATCAGGCCGAGGCCGGCGCTGAACGGCACCTTGGACAGGTTCACGATCAGGAAGAAGAACGCCGACGTGCCGAGGAAGCCCAGCTTCCGGAAGCCGGCCGAGAGCAGATACAGCGACATCACCGGGCCCCCCGCGTTGGCGACCATCGTCGTGAACCCGCCGAGCACGCCGTACGAGCGCGCCTTCGCCCGGCCCGCCCGACCGGTCACGGCGTCCGGCTCGTCCTGCTCGTCCGCCCCGCCCGCGCGCTCCGCCCGGCGCCGCCGCCACAGCGTGACACCGGCCATCAGCAGCAGGATCGCGCCGATGGAGGTCCGCACGACCCCGTCGCCGGCCCACACCAGGAACAGCGTGCCGAGCACGACCCCGGCCGCGACGGCGGGGAACAGCCGCCACAGGGTGGGCCAGTGGGCGTGCCGCCGGTAGGTGAGGACGGCGAGGACGTCGCCGGCGATCAGGACGGGCAGCAGCACGCCGGTGGAGGCGCGGGCGGGCAGGACGGCGGCGAAGACGGCGAGGCTCACCGTGTTGGCCCCGCTCACCGCGGTCTTGGAGAAGCCGACGAGGAGGGCCGCGAAGGCGAGCGCGGCGAACTCCCCGCCGGATATGTGCCAGAGCGTCATCGTGTTCATGCGGAGACCGATGCTATGTCCGGACAAGCCTCCGGCGTAAGCACCGTCTCGCCTGGTGACCCCTGCCGCCCGCTATGACTGATCGGCGCACTTTTCCGCGTACGTCGCCCGGAGCTCCCGCTTCAGCACCTTCATGCTGGGGCCCAGCGGCAGCGCGTCCGTGAACTCCACGCGCCGAGGGTACTTGTGCCGCCCCAGGTGCTCCTTGGACCACTCGGTGAGCGCGGCGGCGTCGGGGGCGGTGCCCGGCGCCGGCACGACGACGGCACACACCTCCTCGCCGTGCAGTTCGTCGGGCAGGCCGATGACCGCGACCTGGGCGATCGAGGGGTGGCGGGCCAGGACCTCCTCGACCTCCCTCGGGTACACGTTGTAGCCGCCGCGGATGATGACGTCCTTCTTGCGGTCGACGATGCGCAGGAAGCCCTCGTCGTCCTTGGTGCCGAGGTCGCCGGTGCGGAACCAGCCGTCTACCAGGGCCTCGGCCGTGGCCCGGGGCCGCCCGAGGTAACCGGAGAAGACGTTGTGGCCGCGGATGACGACCTCGCCCAGCTCGCCCGCCGGCAGCAGCTCGACGCGGTCCTCCACCTCGGCACGGGCGATCTCCACGTCGACGCCCCACAGCGGGTGGCCGATGGTGCCGGGCCTGGTGCCGAACAGCGGCTGGTTGACGGTGGCGGTCGGCGAGGTCTCCGACAGCCCGTACCCCTCGTAGATCCGCGTGCCGAACGCCTCTTCGAACCGCTCCAGCACGGCCGCGGGTAGCGAGGCCCCGCCGGAGACGCAGACCCGCAGCTCGGGCAGCCGCTCCGCCCGCGCCGCGGCCGCCGCGAGGGCGACGTACATGGTCGGCACGCCCTGGAAGGTGTTGACGCCCTCCGCGACCATCAGCTCGATGGCGCGGGCCGCGTCGAAGCGGGGCAGCAGGACGAGCGTGGCGCCCGCCCGCCAGGTGGAGTTGAGCGAGACGGTCTGCCCGAAGGCGTGGAACAGCGGCAGGGCGCCGAGGGCGATGTCGTCGGGGCGGATGTCGTTGGCGTCGAAGGCGTTGACCGTCGCGTTCATCACGATGTTGAAGTGGCTGAGGACCGCGCCCTTGGGGACGCCGGTCGTGCCGCTCGTGTAGAAGATCACGGCCGGGTCGTCGGCGGCCCGGCTGACGTACGACACCAGCGGCTCGGCCCGCGCCGCGAGCCTGTCGAACTCCTCGCCCAGGGTGATCACTCGGACCCCGAGGGCCTCGGCGGCGGCCCGCCCGGTCGCCGCCTGGGCCGGGTGCACGAGCAGCAGGCTCGCCCCGCTGTCCCGCAGCACGTGCTCGACCTCGCCGGCCGACAGCAGCAGGTGCACCGGTACGACGACTCCGCCCGCCGCGACGGTCGCGTAGTAGGCGACGGGGAACTCGGCGGTGTTGGGGGCCATCAGCGCGACCCGGTCCCCCGGCCGTACGCCGAGCCCGGTGAGGGCGCCCGCCCGGGCGAGGGAGCGCTGCCACACCTCGCCGAAGGTGAGCCGCAGTTCACCTTCCACGAGGGCGGTCTTGCCGGGACGGCGCCTGGCGTTCTCGGCGAGGATGGCGGCGACGGACAGGGTTGCCATGGAGGGGTGCTCCGTTTCCTTGCTGCGGCTCGTACTACCGAACTCCCTCGTGGGGAGCGTCTGTTGAGGTCAGTCCCGCGCCACCAGCAGGGCGCTGCCCTGTCCCACGCCCACGCACATGGTCGCGAGTCCGCGCTGCGCGCCCGTGCGGCGCATGCGGTGCAGCAGCGTCGTCAGAATGCGGGCGCCGGAGCAGCCGAGGGGGTGGCCGAGGGCGATGGCGCCGCCGGTCGGGTTGACCAGGTCCGGGTCGATGCCGAGCTGGTCGACGCAGGCGAGGGCCTGTGCGGCGAACGCCTCGTTGAACTCGGCCTCCTGGAGGTCCGCGACGTCCCAGCCGGCCCGGTCCAGCGCCTTGCGGGTGGCCGGCACCGGGCCGATGCCCATGACGTCGGGGTGCACGCCCGCGGAGGCGCCCGCGACGTAGCGGCCGAGGGACTCCAGGCCCAGCTCCTCCAGGGCCTCCTCGCTGACCAGCAGCAGTCCGGCCGCGCCGTCGTTCATCGGCGAGGCGTTGCCCGCCGTGACCGTCCCGCCCTGCCGGAAGACCGGCTTCAACCGTGACAGCTTCTCCAGCGACGTGTCCTCGCGGACGCACTCGTCCTGCTCGACCACGACACCGTCCGGCCGCTCCACGGGCAGGAGTTCGGCGTCGAAGTGGCCGTTCTTCCGTGCGACGGCGGCCCGTTGGTGGCTGCGCAGGGCGAACTCGTCCTGCCGGTCGCGGGAGATGCCGTACCGCTCGGCGACCTCCTCGGCGGTCTCGCCCATGGACAGCAGGCCGTGCAGGTCCTTCATCGCCGGGTTCACCAGGCGCCAGCCGAGCCGGGTGTCGTGGGTCTCGATGCGCGGCGGCAGGGCCTCGTCGGGGCGGGGCAGCACGAAGGGGGCCCGGCTCATGGACTCGGAGCCGCCGGCGATCACGATGTCGGCCTCGCCGGCCGCGATGGTGCGGGCGGCCGAGGTGACCGCTTCCAGGCCGGAGGCGCACAGCCGGTTGACGGTGGCGCCGGGCACGGACTCGGGGAGCCCGGCGAGGAGGACGGCCATCCGGGCGACGTCGCGGTTGTCCTCGCCGGCCTGGTTGGCCGCGCCCCAGTAGACGTCGTCGATCCGGGCCGGGTCGAGCGCGGGCACGCCGGCGACCAGTGCGCGGATCACCGTGGCGGCCAGGTCGTCGGGCCGGACACCCGACAGGGCTCCGCGCAGTTTGCCGATGGGGGTGCGGCGGGCGGCCGCGAAGTGGACGGGACGCACGACTTCGACTCCTGACCGACGGGTGTCATTAATTAGCACTGCTAGTTTTGGACTATAGACCTCGGACCGGCCCGCTGGGAAGATCCTCCCGGCCTTCACCGAGTCGCCCGGAGGAGACATGCCCCACGTCCGCGAGCACACCCTCGACGGCACCCGCGGCCCCGTCGCCGTACGCGAGTGGCCGCACCCGGCGCCCCGCTACCTGGCCCTGGTGGTGCACGGGTACGGCGAGCACGCGGGCCGCTACGACGACCTCGCGGCCGTCCTGAACGCGCACGGGGCCGCCGTGTACGGGCCCGATCACGTCGGCCACGGCCGCTCGGCCGGGGAACGCGTGGTGATCGAGGACTTCGAGGACGTCGTCACCGATGTGCACGGCGCGGCGGACCTCGCCCGCCGCGCCCACCCCGGCCTGCCGCTCGTCGTGGTCGGCCACTCCATGGGCGGGCTGATCGCGGCCCGCTTCGCCCAGCGGTACGGCGCCGAGCTGAGCGCGCTGATCCTGTCCGGGCCGGTGATCGGCGCCTGGGAGCTGCCGGGGCGGCTGCTGGCGCTGCCGCAGATCCCGGACGTCCCGGTGAGCCCGGCCGCGCTGTCCCGGGACCCGGCCGCGGGCGCCGCCTACGCCGCCGATCCGCTGGTGTGGCACGGGCCGATGAAGCGGCCGACGCTGGAGGCGTTCGTCCGGACGCTGGAGACCGTCGAGCAGGGCGGCGACGTGGGCGGGCTGCCGCTGCTGTGGCTGCACGGCGACGACGACCGGCTGGTGCCGCTGCCCGGCAGCCGGACCGGCGTGGAGCGGCTGAGCGGCGGGCGGCTGACCCAGAGGGTCTTCGCCGGGGCGCGGCACGAGGTGTTCCACGAGACGGAGCCGGACCGGGCGGCGGCCTTCGCGGAGGTGCGCCGCTTCCTGGACCGCACCCTGCCCGGCTGACACCTCAACGGGCCTTGCCGGACTGCAGGTTGAGGGGGTGCCGGTATCCGTGGGGGGGCGTGCGCTGGATGGCGTGATCGTGCCAGACTGCTGCCCGCACGTCCCGGAGCGACCACCGGGACCGGCCGAGCGGAGGAGCAGCACGTGACGGGGACCGAGCCGGCCGCATCGCGCATCGACACCACCCGGCCGCATCCGGCCCGGGTGTACGACTGGTTCCTCGGCGGCAAGGACAACTACCCGGTCGACGAGGAACTGGGCCGCCGGATCACGGCGATCGACGAGGGCGCCCTGCGCGCCGCGCGCGCCAACCGGGCGTTCATGCAGCGCGCCGCACGCACCGTGGCCGAGGACGGCATCCGCCAGTTCCTGGACATCGGCACCGGCATACCGACCGAGCCGAACCTGCACCAGATCGCGCAGTCGGTGGCCCCGGACAGCCGGGTGGTCTACGTCGACAACGACCCGATCGTCCTCGCCCACGCGAGCGCGCTGCTGCGGGGCACCCCCGAGGGCGTCACGGAGTACGTCCAGGCCGACGCCCGCGATCCCCGTTCCATCCTCGAACAGGCCGCCCGGGTCCTGGACTTCGGCCGTCCCGTCGCCCTGTCCCTGATCGCGCTGCTGCACTTCGTGGCCGACGAGGACGGCGCCCACGAGCTGGTCTCCACGCTGGTGGACGCGCTGGCGCCGGGCAGCCGGCTGGTGCTGTCGATGATGACGGCGGACTTCGAGCGGGAGAACGTCGAGAAGGGCATCGCGGCCTACGCCGCGGGCGGGGTGACCCTGGTGGCCCGCTCCCGCGACGAGGTGGCCGCGTTCTTCCGGGGCCTCGACCTGCTGGAGCCGGGCGTCGTGTCGGTCGCCGACTGGCGCGCGGACAGGGCACCGGACGACCGGGGCCCCATCTCCCTGTACGGCGCGGTCGCCGTCAAGCCCTGACCCGGGCCCCTCGGTTACAGGCCGAGGACCCTGGAGATGGTCCGCAGCACGCCGTTGTCGTCGTTGGACGGTGCCAGGTGGCGGGCCCGGCTCACGACCTCGGGGTGGGCGCCCGCCATGGCGAAGGACCAGTCGGCCGCGTCGAGCATCTCCAGGTCGTTGAGGTAGTCGCCGAAGACCATGGTCTGCGCGGGCGTGATGCCGAGCGCCCGCTGCAGGCCGCGCAGGGCGGTGCCCTTGTTGGCCGTGCGGTTCATGACGTCGACCCAGTGCTCGCCGGAGACGACGACCTGATGGGTGCCGGCGAACTCGGCGAGCGCGGGGGCGGTGGTGTGCTCGGCGGACCCGAAGTCGAGCAGCGCGACCTTGATCACGTCGTCGTCGACGGCCGTGAGGTCCGCCACGACGCGGTGCTCGGCGTAGTACGTGCGCACCTCCGCCAGGAACGCCTCGTCGGTCCGCTCCACGTACGCCGCCCGCTTGCCGCACACCACGGCGCCCACGTCCACACCGTCCTCGGCCAGTCCCCGAACCGTCCGGACGATCCGCGCGGCCACCGACGCGTCGAGGGTGTCGGAGCTGAGCTCCACACCGTCGCGGACCACGTACGTGCCGTTCTCCGCGATGAACACCATGCCCTCGGCGACCTCGGCGAACTGCCGGGCCAGCGTGGCGTACTGGCGGCCGCTGGCGGGGCTGAACAGCACGCCGCGGCGGCGCAGTTCGGCGAGCATCGGCCACAGGCCCTCGGGTATCCGCTTGGCGTTGTCCAGCAGTGTGCCGTCCATGTCGGTGACGATCAGCCGGATGTCGGCGGGACCCGCGGGCAGGCCGGCGGTGTCGGGGAGGGGCGCGGGCGTGGCGGGCATGTCCTGCTTCCGGTCGGGGGGAGTGACGGCGTCCAGTGTTCCTCATGCGATCGTTCCTCGTGCGACGCGGTGTCCCGGAGCCGGTCCCCGGTGACCGGGGACGTCCCGGAGCGTCCCTGAACCGCCCGGACCGGGTGTTTCCCGGGACAGCGCGATCAACGGGCGGCACAATGACGGCGGGCAACCGCGTGCGAGAAGGGCGGCGACGTGACCGAGGGCTCCCCCACGGCCGGACCGGCGAGACTGAACACCTCCGTGGCGCACAACGCCCGGGTGTGGAACTACTGGATCGGCGGCAAGGACAACTACGAGGTCGACCAGCGGGTCGGCGAGCACGTCGCGGGGATGTTCCCGGTGATCCGCGACGTGGCCCGCGCGGACCGGGACTTCCTGGCGCGGGCGGTGAGGTTCCTGGCCGCGGAGCGCGGGATCCGGCAGTTCCTGGACATCGGCACGGGCCTGCCGACCGTGGACAACACCCACGAGATCGCGCAGCGGATCGCGCCCGAGTCCCGGATCGTGTACGTCGACAACGACCCGATCGTGCTGGTGCACGCCCGCTCGCTGCTCACCAGCTCGCCCGAGGGCGCCACGGACTACATCGACGCCGATGTGCGCGACCCGGACACCATCGTGCGGCGCGCCGCCGACACCCTGGACCTGACCCGGCCGGTCGCGCTGATGATGCTGGGCATCCTGAACTTCGTCCTGGACACCGGCGAGGCCCGCGACATCGTGCGGCGGCTGGTGGCGGCCCTGCCGTCCGGCAGCGCCCTGGTCCTCACCCATCCGACCTACGACGGTGACGTGGGCGGCGAGGGCAACCGCGCGGCGATGGAGTTCTGGAACGCCCACGCCACGCCGCCCATCACGGCCCGCAGCCGCGCGGAGATCGCCGCGTTCCTCGACGGCCTGGAGCCGGTCGAGCCGGGCCTCGTGCCCTGTTCGCAGTGGCGCGCCGACCCGGCCGTCGCGGTGCCGGTGCCGCAGTTCGGCGCGGTGGCCGTGAAACGCTGACGCGGGCCCGGGGCCGGCACCCCGCGGGCCGCGCGGAGGCGGACGCGGCCGACGAGGACGCGCCCGGGCCGTGCCCGACGAGGACGTGCCCGCCGAGGACGTAGCCGAGGAGGACGTATGACCACCCTTGCCGATCCCGTGCCCGGCGGGCGTCCCGAGGACCTGCGCCGGGTCGCCGCGCTCACCACCGGCCTGGCCGCGCGGGACGTGCGCGGGATCGTCCTCGCGTACGTCGACACCGCGGGCGTCTGCCGGATCAAGACCGTGCCGACGGCCCGGCTGGCGGCGGCCGTGTCCTGGGGTGTCGGCATGTCCCCGGTGTTCGACACCTTCCTCGCGAACGACTCCGTCGTCACCACCGACGTCCTCGGCTCCCCGGACGGCGATCTGCGGCTCTACCCCGACCTCGACCAACTGGTGGTGCTGGCCGGGCAGCCCGGCTGGGCGTGGGCACCGGTGGACCGGATCACCCAGGAGGGCGCCCGGCATCCCGGCTGCTCCCGGACCTTCCTGCGCCGGATCGTGACCGACGCGGCCGAGCGGCACGGCCTGACGTTCCGGGCGGCGATCGAGGTCGAGTGGTCGCTCGGCCTGGACTCGGCGCCCGCCGGGGAGTTCGTCCCGGCGGTCTCCGGTCCGGCGTACGGCGCGATCCGGCAGGTGGAGCTGAGCGACTACACCGCCGACCTGCTCGCCGCGTTCGAGGCGCAGGACGTCCCGGTCGACCAGCTCCATCCCGAGTACGCCCCCGGCCAGTTCGAGATCTCGGTGGGCGCGCTGGACCCGGTGGCGGCGGCCGACCGCAGCGTACTGGTCCGGCAGACGATCCGCGCGCTCGCCGCACGGCACGGCCTGAGGGTCTCCTTCGCGCCGGCGGTGTCCGCCGAGGGCGTCGGCAACGGCGGCCATCTGCACCTGTCCTGCCGGCGCGACGGGGTGAACCTGCACGCGGGCGGGGAGCGGCGCTACGGCATGACGCCCGAGGCGGAGTCCTTCGCGGCCGGGATCCTGGCCCGGCTGCCCGCGCTGACGGCGGTCACCGCCCCGAGCCCGGCCAGTCGTCTGCGGCTCAGACCCTCCCAGTGGGCGGGGGTGTTCACCGCGTGGGGCCGGGAGACCCGGGAGGCGGCACTGCGGGTGGTCACCGGTATGGCGGGCCGCCACGAGCAGGACGCCAATCTGGAGGTCAAACCGGTGGACCTGGCCGCCAACCCCTATCTGGCACTCGGCTGCGTCATCGCCGCGGGCCTCGACGGTCTGGCCGGGGCGCGCACGCTGCCCGAGGAGATCACCGGCGACCCGGCCCGCTACGGCCCGGACGAGGCGGCGGCGCTCGGCGTCCGCCGGCTGCCGCGGTCCCTGCCGGAGTCCGTCCGGGAGTTCCGCGCCGACACGGTGCTGCGGTCCGCGCTGGGCCCGGTGCTCGCGGACGCGGTGAGCGCCGTCCGGCTCGGCGAGGCCGCGGCGGTCGAGGGCCTGGACGACGCGCAGGTGGCGGCCGCCTACCGCTGGGTGTACTGACGTGGCCGCCGCACCGGGACCGCTCCACGAGGCCCTGGCCGCCCTCGCGCTGGTGGACCACCACTGCCACGGCGCCGTGACGGCCGACCTCGCGCCCGGGGAGTTCGCCGCGCTCCTCACCGAGGGCGCGGCCTGGCCCGGCGTGTCGCCCTTCGACACGCCCGCCGGCGTGGCCGTGCGCCGGCACTGCGCGCCCCTGCTGGACCTCCCCCGGCACGCGCCGCCGGACGACTACACGGCCCGCCGTACGGAGCTGGGCTGGCGGGAGGTCAACCGCCGCTTCCTGACCGCCGCCGGGGCCGCGGCGTTCTTCGTGGACACCGGCTACACCGCCCACCCGCTCACCTCCCCCGCCGAACTGGCCGCGGCCTCCGGCGCCGCCGCCTTCGAGGTCGTACGACTGGAGCAGGTGGCGGAGGCGGTGGCCGCGCGGGGCGTCGCGGCGGACGCGTACGCCGAGGTGTTCCGGGCGGCGGCCGAGGAGGCGGTCCGCGGGCCGGACGTGGTGGCGGTGAAGTCGGTGGCCGCCTACCGCACGGGCTTCGCCCTGGACCCGGCCCGCCCGCCGGCACGGGAGGTGACCCGGGCCGCGGGGGCCTGGCTGGCGGCGGGCGGGCGGCTGAGCGACCCGGTCCTGGTCCGGCACCTGCTGTGGACCGCCGTGGACCTCGGCCTCCCCCTCCAGCTGCACACCGGTTTCGGCGACGCCGACCTGCGGCTGCACCATGCCGACCCGGTCCTGCTGACCGACTGGCTGCGCCTGATCTCCGGCACGATCCCGGTCCTGCTGCTGCACTGCTGGCCGTACCACCGCCAAGCCGCCTATCTGGCAGCGGTGTTCGAGCAGGTGTACCTGGACGTCGGCCTCGCCCTGCACCACACCGGCCCGGCCCGCTGCCGGGCGGTGCTGGCGGAGGCGCTGGAGATCACCCCGTTCCACAAGCTGCTGTACAGCTCCGACGCGTACGGTGTGGCCGAGTTCCACCATCTCGGCGCCCTCTGCTTCCGCCAGGGGCTCGCCGATCTCCTCCAGGAACGCGTCGACGCCGACGAGTTGAGCCTGCCCGACGCCCTGCGCATCGCCGCCTGGACGGGCGCCGACAACGCCCGCCGCCTCTACGGACAGCCCGCACCCGAACCGGCCCGCGACCCCAGCGAGCGCCCCGCCCGGAAAGTATGATCAAGCAATGTCAGACATGACCGAAACCACGCCCGGCTGGCTCACCTCGGACGAGCTGGAAATGGCCCGGGCCCACATGCCGATCCTGTATGTCGAGGCCGTGCCCGTGCGCGTGGACGACAGCGGCGAGGTCACCAGCATCGGACTGCTGCTGCGCATCGGCCCGGACGGGACGGTCAGCCGGACCCTGGTCTCCGGCCGCGTCCTGCACCACGAGCGGGTCCGCGACGCCCTGCTGCGCCACCTGGAGAAGGACCTCGGCCCGGTCGCGCTCCCCCGCATCCCCACCTCGCTCCAGCCCTTCACCGTCGCCGAGTACTTTCCGACGGCGGGCATCACCCCCTACCACGACCCGCGCCAGCACGCGGTCTCGCTCGCCTACATCGTCCCGGTCACCGGCGACTGCCGCCCCCGCCAGGACGCGCTGGACCTGGTCTGGTTCACGCCCCAGGAGGCCGCCTCGGCGGCCGTGCAGGGCGAGATGCCGGGCGGGCACGCGGTGCTGCTGAAGCAGGCGCTCGCCCATGCGGGAGTGGCGGTCTGAGGACGGCGGCAGGACCAGCCGGCCGGGCCGGGCGCCGGCCCGCGCCCGGCGCCCCACCGCCGCAAGGTTTCCGCAAGGCGGCGGCAAGCCCTCCGTCCGAGCGGCCGGGCAGAGCCACGGTGGACAGCCCGTAAGGGACTCGCGAGAGACAACGGGGGTACACCGTGTCGGCAGTGGGTTTGGACACGGAGCCGTCGGCCACGGAACGCCAGTGGCCGACGCTGCTCGGGCGCAGGACGGTCCTGACCGTCGCGCACACCGTCACCTACGCGAAACGACTGGTCGACATTCTGTCGCTGCTGGAGGACGACTTCCGGATCCAGGTGGCGTTCACCGCGCCACCGCACGTCTTCGGCGACGAAGTGCCGCATTTCCTCGGGCGGCTCGGCTGTGCCGTGCTGCCCTGGGAGGAGGCGGTGCGCACACCCTTCGACGTGGCCGTGGCGGCGGGGCCCAGGGGGGTCGAACGGCTCTCCGCGCCCTTGATCACCCTGCCGCACGGCGCGTCCTATCTCAAACGCATGCGGTCGGGCCCCGAGGCAGGGGTGTTCGGGCTGCGCCGGCAGGACGTCGCGCCCGGCGGGAAGCTGCCCGCCGCCGTGGTCCTGCCGCATCACGCCGACCTCGACGAGCTGACGCGGCACTGCCCCGAGGCCCTCCCGTACGCCCACGTCGTCGGGGACCCGGCGTACGACCGGATGTCCGTGAGCCTGCCGCTGCGCGGCGCGTACCGGCGGGCGCTCGGGCTCCGGGACGGGGAGAAACTGGTGGTCGTCGCCTCGACGTGGGGGACCCGCTCGGCGTTCGGCCGGCTCACGGCACTGCTGCCCCGCCTGCTCACCGAGCTGCCGGACGGACGCTACCGCTGTGTCCTGCTGGCGCATCCGAACGTCTGGTCCGGGCACGGGGCCTGGCAGGTCCGCGCCTGGCTGGCGCGCTGTGCGCGGTCCGGGATCGCGCTGGCTCCGCCGGAGGCGGACTGGCGCAGCGTGCTGATCGCCGCGGACTGGATCATCGGCGACCACGGATCGGTCACGCTGTACGGCACGCTCACCTCGGCTCCGCTCCTGCTCGTGGCCTCACCGGCACAGGAGATCAACCCGGCGTCCCCGGCCGCCGCCCTCGCCCTGACGGCACCGGCGCTGTCACCGGTGCATCCGCTGGTCGACCAGCTCGCGTACGCGGCCGCCGAATACCCGCGGGAGGAGTACGCGGCGATCGGCGCGCGGATCACGTCCGAACCTGGCCGGTTCAACCGGAACATGCGCCGGCTGCTGTACCGGACGCTGGGCCTCGGGCAGCCGGCACATGCGCCGCTCACCGTGCCGATCGCCGCGCCACCGCCGCTGCGCACCTGGTCGGGGGACGGCCGGGAGGCCCCGGTATGAACGGCTACGTCGTCGTCAGGCTGCTGACCGGTCCCCTGGCCCCGGACGCCCGCACCTCCCCGCCGTGGGACACCGGGCTGCCCGATCCGGCTCCGGTCCTGCGGCTGCGCATGGGCCCGACCGCGGACGGACGGGACCTGGTCGCCGAGGCCGGTCCGCTGCGGCAGGGCTCCGCCGCGAGCCGTCAGGTACCGGGGACGACGGCCGACGAGCACTTCACCGCGGAAGCCGAACGGGGCGGCGGACGCCGCCGGCTGGACTGTGCCGATGTGCTCTACGGGCGCCTGCCCCGGCCACCCGGCGCGGCGGCGCGGTGGCTGGCCGAGGTGACGGCGCGTCATCCGGCCTGCGGCCTTGCCGCGGTCCCGGTGGCCGGCGGCGGGTGGATGGCCGTCGCCGGGGGCCCGCGGTCGGGTACGCCGACGGTGCCGGCCGGTGCGGTCCCGCCCGACCAGCCGCTGCTGGCCTCCTGTCTGCACGCCTGGCTGGTACTCGGCCACCGGCTCGGCGACCTGGCCTACGTCCGGCCCGCCGGTGCGCCGCTCATGGCCGGGGCGCCGCCCGCTCCAGGCGGCGGGCGTCAGCGGGGCTGGTGACCTCGTACAGGGAGCGGGCCCGCGCGTACCAGGCGCGGGCCTCCTCTCCGTCCTCCCGCGCACGGGCGCCGTCCCCCAGCATCTCCAGGGTGCGCGCCTGCCAGTGGAGGGCGCCCGAGGCGCGGAACGCGTCCAGTGCCTCCCGCATCTGCGCGGCGCCCCGGGCGTGTTCGCCCCGTTGGGCCCGGGCCCGGCCGAGGAAGGCCAGGGCGCGGGCCGCGTCGTGCGGATCGGCCACCGCGACCAGGGTCTCGCGGGCCTGTGTGAAGAGCGTGATCGCCCGGGCGGGATCCTGGTGCCGCAGGGCGATGTCGCCGAGGAGGATGCGGGCGAGGGCCACGCCGCGCGGATAGCCGCAGGCCTGCCATGCGTCCACGGCCCGGTTCAGATGGTCCAGGGCCTCGTCCGGGCGGCCGGCGTCGAGGCGGCAGCCACCGAGACCGAGCAGCGCCTGGCCCTCGTCGCGGACGTCGCCGGCGTCGCGGGCCGCCTGTAAGGACCTCGCGTACCATTCGGCGGCCTCGTCGGTCCGGCCTGCCGCGGCGAGCCCGATCGCACCGGAGTTGAGCATCTGGCGCTCGGCGTCGCGGTGGGCGTCGCGGCGCGCGGCGTCCAGACCGATGCGGTGTGCCTCGATCCACAGGTCGTAGTAGCGCAGCCGGAGGAACAACGGCCACATGGCGTCGACGAGTTGCCAGGCGGTGGTGTGCCAGCCCCTGGCGGCCGCGGTGCGCAGCATGGACATCAGGTGGTTGCGGTGTGCGTCGAGCCAGTCGAGGGCCTCCCGCTCGGCGCCGAAGGGCGCGGGCGTCGAGGACGGGTGGGCGTAGGTCCTGGGCAGGGTGAACTGGGCGGGGGTGATGAGCTGTTCGGCCGCGGTGGCCGTGCGGAGATACCAGTCGGCCACCCGCCGCAGTGTCCGGCTCCGGGTGTCCTCGCTCTCGGTGTCCGCCGCGCGGGACCGGGCGTGGATCCGGACGAGGTCGTGGAAGCGGAAGGTGTCCGGGCCGATGTCCTCCATGAGGTTGGCCTCGGTCAGCTCGTCCAGCCGGCGCCGGGCCCACTGCTCGGACTCGGCGCAGGCGACGGCTGCCGTGGGTACGTCGAAGGTGGGCAGCGGCAGGTCGCCGAGGGTGCGGTAGAGGCGGGCGGCCGACGGTTCCAGTACCGCGTACGACGCGTCCAGGGCCTTGCTCACGGTGGTCTCCCCCTCGATCTCCAGGGCGTCCAGGCGGTCGGCATCCGGTGCGAGGGAGTCGGCCAGGGCCGCGATGGGCTGGCGCGGGCGTGAGGCGAGCCGCGCCGACGCCAGGCACACGGCGAGCGGCAGCCCGGCGCACAGGGACACCACCTCCCGCACCGCGTTCGGTTCACCGGCCACGCGCTCCTCGCCGAGACCGCGCGTGAGCAGTTCCATCCCGGCGGCCGCGCCCAGCGCCTCCAGCCGGAAGAACGCGGCTCCGTCCAGCCGTAGCCCGGTCAGCCGCTGTCTGCTGGTGACGACCACGAGCCCGCCCGGTCCGCCGGGCAGCAGGGGCCGGATCTGTGCGGCGGTGAACGCGTTGTCCAGCATGACGGCGAGCCGCAGGCCGGCCGTGGCGGTCCGCCACAGCGAGGCCTTCTCGGCCGTCCCGACCGGCGGGGACCCGAGGCCCAGGGCCCGCAGGAACTGACCGAGAATCTCCTCGGGATCCGCCGGACCGTCCGTCGCGTGCCCGCGCAGGTCCGCATGCAACTGCCCGTCGGGAAAAGCGCGTTCATGTACGTGCAGCCAGTGCGAGACCAAGGCCGTCTTGCCGATGCCGGCCGGGCCGTTGACGACGATCAGCCTGGGCGAGGCGGCGTTGCCCAGCTCGGAGGTCAACAGGCCGTTCAGTTCGGTGAGTTCGGATCTTCGGTTGGTGAAATGGGCGGGCACGCGGAGAAGTTGGCGAGGGACGGGATGCGACTGCGCCCCGGGCACCCCGGGCAGGTGCACATGGATGCCGCCGTGGACATCGCGGGCCTGCACCGAGGGCCCGTACAACCGGGCGTCCCCCGAGATGGTGTTGTGCACCGTGTTGTCCTGACCGCCGTCTCCGGCCGCTCCCATGCGCGCCTCTCCCCCGCCGGCTGCCGTGTCCGTCGCCCACCACCTACCCCGAGCGCGGCATCGGCCATTCGGCGATGCGGAGGGTCAGGCCCGGCGGGACAGCGATTCGGCCAGGGCGACATTCCGTCTGGCGGCGCCGGCCACTTCCTGTCATGCTCTTCGTCCCACGTGACACCTGGCTCTCTGTCCTGTTCATCGAATCGGCGGATCAGCGGGAGGCGCCGGTGGAGCTCGAGTTACTCGGCCCGGTCGGTCTCCGGGTGGACGGCAGGCGCACGGAGATCGGATCGGACAAGGAGCGGATCCTGCTGGCCTCGCTCGCCCTGGAGGCGGGACGGCCGCTGGCCCTGGACACGCTGATCGACCGGCTCTGGGACGGGGATCCGCCGCCGCACGGGCGGGCGAACGCGCACACGTACGTGTCCCGGATCCGCCGCCGGCTGAGGACCGCCGCGGGAGCACCGGACGGGACGCGGATCGTCAGCCGGGCCCACACGTACACGCTGGAGATCGCCCGGGAGTGCGTCGACTGGCACGTGTTCCAGCGGTTCGTGAGCCAGGCGGGCACGGTGGCCGCCGGGGGCGACGACCGGCGGGCGGTCGCCCTGCTCGACCGTGCGGAGCGCCTGTGGCACGGCGACGGTCTGGCGGGTCTGCCCGGGCCCTGGGCGCAGGGCATGCGCAAGGCCATGGCGGAACGGCGGCTCGCCGCCTCGGTGTCCCGCACGGCCGCGCTGCTGCGGCTGAGCCGCTTCGCCGAGATCACCGGGGAGCTGGCGGCGCTCGTCGAGCGGTATCCGGGCGACGAGACGCTGGCCGGGCAGCTGATGCTGGCCTACTACGGCGCGCACCGCTACGCCGACGCGTTGCGGGTGCACCAGGAGGTACGGCGGTTCCTGCTCGCGCAGTACGGGTCACGCCCCGGCGCCGAACTGACCCGTGTCCACCGCGGGATCCTCGATCGGCTGCCGGCCGCCGACCTGGTCCGCGGCACGTCGGCGTCCGCCGTGCCGGCCACGGCGGTGCCCGTCGCCCCGGCCGGCGCTCCCCGCAATCTCCCGCGGCAGCCGCTGCTGGTCGGCAGGCGGGAACAACTACGGCTGCTCACCGCTGCCGTGGACGCGGCGAGCGGGCAGGGGCCTGTCGTCAGCCTGGAGACGGTCAGCGCGGTCAGCGGTATGGCGGGGGTCGGCAAGACCGCCCTCGCGGTGTACGGTGCGCACCTGCTGGCGCGGCGGTTCCCCGACGGCCAGCTGTATCTGAACCTCCGCGGCCACGACCCGGCGCAGCAGCCGCTCGGCCCCGGGGAGGCCCTGGCCTCCTTGCTCCGGCTGCTGGGCACCCCCACGGAGGCCATTCCGGCCGAGCTGGACGGCCGGACGGCCCTGTGGCGCACCCTGCTGGCCGAGCGCCGTGCTGTGATCGTGCTGGACGACGCGGCCGACGCCGACCAGGTCCTCCCCCTGCTGCCGGGCCAGTCGCCCGCCCTGACGATCATCACCAGCCGGCGCCACCTCACCGGGCTGACGCAGGTCCGGCACATCCCGCTGGACGTGCTGCCCACCGACGACGCGATCGCGCTCTTCCGCGCCTTCGCCGGCGAGGACCGCGCCCGGGACATCCAGGCGGTCACCCGGATCGTCCGCCTGTGCGGCCATCTCCCGCTGGCGATCGAGCTGGTCGCGAGCCGGTTCCGGATGCGCCCCTCGTGGACGCTCGGCACGCTGACCGACCGGCTGCTGCGCGCCGACAGCCGGCTGAGCGAGCTGCGCGACGCCGACCAGGACATGGTCCGTGTGGCCTTCGACCTCACCTATCAGGCGCTGTCCGAGGACCAGCGCGCGGCGTTCCGCCGCCTCAGCCTCCACCCCGGCCCGGACTTCACGGCGGAGGCGGCGGCCGCCGCCCTGGACATGCCGACGGCTCGCACGGAACGCATGCTGGAGTCCCTGCTGGCCTGCCATGTGCTGCGTGAGCCCGTGCCCGAGCGGTACCACTATCACGATCTGCTGCGCGAGTACGGCCTGTCCCGGGCGCTCGCGGACGACAGCGCGCAGGAGCGCGCGGCGGTCGTGCGCCGTCTGACGGAGTTCCACCTCGCGGCCGCGGATCACGCGGACCGGCTGGCCTTTCCACGACGCCGCAGGCCGGCCCCGGCGCGGACCACGCCGTGGCAGCTCGCCCGGCTGGGCGACGCCCGGGCGGCACGTGCGTGGTTGTCCGTCGAACGTCCGAACCTGCTGGCCGTGGAGCACCACTGCCGTACGCACGGCCGGGCCGAGGACGCCGCCCAACTGGCCTACGTCCTCGCGGAGTTCCTGAACGCCGAATGCCACTGGCAGGAGGCACGGGCCGTCCTCGAACCGGCGGCCGCCCACTGGAGCCGGACCGGGAACGAGCCCGCTCTGTGCCGCGCCCTCGATCACCTGAGCACCGCTCACACCTGCACCGGTCACTACCCGCAGGCCGCGCGGATCGGCGAGCGGGCGCGGGACATCGCCCGGCGCAGCGGCGACACGGAGGCGGAGGCGGAGATACTCCGGACGCTGGGCACGCTGAAGTGGCATGTCGGGGACCACCGCTCCGCGCTCTCCCTCCTCCAGCGGTCCTTCGCCATCAAGAAGATCACGGGGGACGCCTGGGACAGCGCCCGGGGGCACAACAACATGGCCGTGACACTGCTGTTCCTCGGCGAACACGAAAGGGCCCTGGAACACTTCGAGAAGGCCGTCAGCGGATTCACCGCGACCGACGACCACACGTCGCTCGGAAAGACCCTCAACAACATGGGCGACCTCTATTTCCGGACCGGCGAACTGAAATCCGCCCGGCGCTCCTTCGAGGAGGCCCTGAGATTTCTCGACTCCTCAGGGAATCGATACGACCGGGCGACGGTGAAGGGCGGTCTGGCCGACGTTCTGGCATCCTGCGGAGAATCCGCCCGCGCGTTGCAGCTCTATGAGGAGGCCCTCGCGGAGTTCCGGGCGCTCAAGGACCCCAAGAGCGAGGCGGACATGTTGATCGGACTCGGGGAAGTCCTGCGCCACGCGGGCGAGAGGGAAAAGGCCGTGCGGTATTTCCGTGCCGCACTGGACAACGCGCACGCCCTGGGCGCGGCCCACCAGGAGGCCAGGGCCACACGCTGCCTCGGTGAGACCTACGGCGACCTGGGCCGGCCCGAGGATGCCGTCGCGCTCCTGCGCACCGCCGTCCGCCTGGCCGACCGGACGCACGACGCGAGCGAGCTGACGGCCGCGGAAAACGCACTCCACCGAACAGAAGGCGAACACCGTTGAGATCCGCATGACAACCGAGCAGCAACTTATGCTCGATTGATTTCGATTTTCGATCACTTCACGACCGTCGGGCAATTTTTCACACTGTCCGAATATCTGCTGTACGCTCCTTCCGATCACCGTTAACGATCTTGTGAAGGAGTCGTCGTTCACGTGCACAGAGAGCGCCTCGGAGCAGGCGGTACCGCACTCCTCGCGATGTTGGTCCTCCTCCTGCTGCCGGCGCCGGACGCCTCGGCCGCCGTACCGTCCTCGGCGGCGAAAGTCAGCCAGGACGGCTGCATCATGATCTGACGCCGAGGAGATCACACCGGGGTGGCTCTCGGGCCACCCCACCCCACGCTCTTAGCAGGTCACACGGTGCGCCTCCAGGGATCACCGGCAGGCGTTCAGGTTGCGTTCAGGTTCGTGAGCGGCTGAGGCAACAGCTGCACCAGAAGCCTCAAAACAATGGCAAAGGGGGCTGGGGAACGAACAGTTGGACATGCGAAGGTGCGAGCCATGAGCACAGAGCACGTCCTCCAGGACCCGCCACGCGGTCACGCACGCGCGCGCATACGCGAGAGCGCGAACAAGGTGCCGGAGGTCACCGTCTACTTCTGGATCATCAAGGTCCTCACCACCGGCATGGGCGAGACCGCCTCCGACTTCCTGGGCCACCTGCTGGGCCCGGTCCCGGCGGTCGCCCTCGGCTTTCTCGCCTTCGCCGGGGCGCTCGTGCTCCAGTTCGCCGTCCGCCGGTACGTGGCCTGGATCTACTGGACGGCGATCGTCATGGTCAGCGTGTTCGGCACGATGGCGGCCGACGTGCTCCACGTGGGGCTCGGGGTCCCGTACACCCTGTCCACCCCGCTCTTCCTCGCCGCCCTCGCGGCCGTGTTCGCGCTCTGGTACGCGAGCGAGCGCACCCTGTCCATCCACTCCATCCGTACGCGCCGCCGGGAGTTCTTCTACTGGGCGGCCGTCCTCGCCACGTTCGCGCTGGGCACCGCCGCGGGCGACCTCACCGCGACCATCGGCCTCGGCTACCTGGGCTCGGCCGTCCTGTTCGCCGTGGCGATCTGCGTGCCGGCCGTCGCCCACCGCGGCGGCCGGCTGGGCGCGGTGACCGCGTTCTGGACGGCGTACGTCATCACCCGCCCGCTCGGCGCCTCGCTCGCCGACTGGATGGCGCTGCCGGGCAAGCGCGGCGGCCTGGACTGGGGTCTCGGCCCGGTGACGCTCTCCTGGACGGTGGCGATCGTCGGCTTCGTGGTCTTCCTCGCGCTGTCGCGGCGGGACACCGCGCCTGCCGCCGCCTGACAGGAGCCCTCCTGGACCAGGGGCCGCCTCCCGGCCCCGGGGAGGATGTCTTCCGGGCATCCCTCATTCCGTGATCGCCCTGCTCTCCGGTCGGTTCGGCCGTCGGCCGGGACAGCACGCGCCCGTGACGGCGGCCTCGCCGACCTCACCGGTTCCGGTCAACTCGGCCGTCGGCGGCCCGACATGGCCCGTGCGCCCTCGACGGCCGTGGTCGCACGTCCGGGCCCCGACGACCGCATCCGCGCGCCCGTCCCTCCTGTTGCCCGTCTCCCCTCCGGGCGGGGACGGATCCCGCCACATCGCGACGCGGGCGGGGCGGGCGCCGCACAGGGCGCCCTAAGCTGGCCGCACACACCGAGCGGGGGGTACACCGATGGACCCGATCACCGCGGCCGCGCTCACCTCGCTGGCCGGAAGCCTCGGCGGTGAGGCCGGACGGAACGCCTGGCAGGGACTGGCCGCACTGGTCCGCCGCCCCGTCCGGCGGACTGCGGACGAGGAGTCCGGCGAGGACCCGGTGACCGGCTCGGGCGAGGCGGAACTGGCCGCCCTGCAGCGCGAACCGGACAACACCGCCCGTGCCCAGGCCCTGGCCACCGCGCTCGGCGTGCGGGCGGCCCTCGACGACGAGTTCCGTGCGCGGCTGGAGCAATGGGGGCGCAGCGTGGAGGCCGACACCGGCGGCGCCGTGCACAACAGCATCGACGGGGGCACGCAGAACGGTCCGGTGCTCCAGGCCCGTGACATCACGAACCTGACGTTCGACCTCCGTCGGGAGTGAGCCGGGAGAAGCAGAAAGGGGCCGTGCCGGACTTCTCCGACACGGCCCCTGACGTGCATGCCATACACGTCGGGACGACAGGATTTGAACCTGCGACCCCTTGACCCCCAGTCAAGTGCGCTACCAAGCTGCGCCACGTCCCGATGCCGTTTGACCTGGGGTTTCCCCGGTCGAAACGCGCAGGGAAACAATACCGCACTCGGCTCGGTCGCCGCGCCCCGCTTTTCGCCGTTGACCTCAAGTTTGGTTGAGGTTGCACGATCGACGGCATGACAATCACAGCGGACCACGGCCGGACCTACGGCTACGACGATCTCCCCGGGCTGATGAGCCTGATGACCGGCGACGAGAAGCACGGACCGGCGGCCACCTCCACGCTCGACGTGCTGTGGGTGCTCTACGACCGGGTGCTGAGGGTGACTCCCCAGCGGCAGGCCGATCCGGCCCGGGACCGGTTCCTGCTGAGCAAGGGGCACGGGCCGATGGCGTACTACGCGGTGCTGGCCGCGCGGGGGTTCGTGCCGGTCGACTGGCTGCCCGGGTTCGGGGCGTACGACTCCCCGCTCGGCCATCACCCGGACCGGGTCCTGGTGCCGGGGGCCGAGATCGCGAGCGGGTCGCTCGGGCACGGGCTGCCCATCGCCGTGGGCAGCGCCCTGGGGCTGCGGGCGCAGGGGCTCGACGACCCGGCGGTCTGGGTGCTGATCGGAGACGCCGAGCTGGACGAGGGCAGCAACCACGAGGCGATCGCCTTCGCGGGGCCCGCAGCTCTGGATCGGCTGCACACGATCGTGGTCGACAACTCCTCCGCCAGCCATGCGCGGCCCGGCGGGATCGCCGCCCGGTTCGAGGCCGCGGGCTGGTCCGCGGTGACCGTCGACGGGCGCGACCACGAGGCCCTGTACGCCGCCTTCACCGCGCCGCATCCCGGGCGGCCGCACGTGGTCGTGGCCCGGGTCGAGCCGAAGACCGCCTGACTCCCCACCGCCTGGCTCCCCTCCTCCCCCGCACTCTCGAAGGGCTCTCTTTCATGGAAACCATGCGTGACCGCTTCGCCCCCGTCGTCTCCCGGATCCTGGACGAGGATCCGCGGGTCGCGGTGGTCCTCGCCGAGATCGGCGAGGACGGCTTCCGGGAGGCCATGGCCCGGCATCCCGACCGGGTGATCAACGTCGGCATCCGGGAGCAGCTGCTGGTCGGGGCGGCGGCCGGGCTGGCGCTGACCGGGCTGCGCCCCGTCGTGCACACCTTCGCGAGCTTCCTCGTGGAGCGGCCGTTCGAGCAGGTCAAGCTGGATCTGGGGCATCAGGAGGCGGGGGCGGTGCTGGTCAGCGCGGCGGCCTCGTTCGACTGGCCGGCGGGCGGCTACACCCACATGTCCCCCGGGGACGTGGCGCTCCTCGACACCCTGGACGGCTGGACCGTCCACGTGCCCGGGCACCCGGACGAGGCGGAGACCCTGCTGCACCACGCGGTCGCCGCGGGCGACGACAAGGTCTACGTGCGGCTCTCCGTCCAGTCCAACCGGCGGGGGCGGGTGATCGACGGACGGCACCTCGTCACGGTCCGCGAGGGCCGCGCCGGGGTGGTCGTCGCGGTCGGGCCGATGCTGGACGCCGTCCTCGCCGCCACGGAGGGGCTGGACGTGACCGTGCTGTACGCGACGACCGTACGGCCCTTCGACGCGGCGGGCCTGCGCCGGGCCACGGAGGCGGCGGGCACCGACGTCGTCCTGGTCGAGCCGTATCTGGCCGGCACCTCGACGGCCGCGGTGGGCGAGGCCCTGTCCGACGTGCCGCACCGGGTGCTGGGCCTGGGTGTGGGACGCCGGGAGCTGCGCCGCTACGGGACGGTCGAGGAGCACGTGGCCGCGCACGGGCTGGACGCGCGGAGCCTGCGGGAGCGGATCGGCGCGTTCGTGGGGGCTGCGGGGCGGGTGCCCGCCGACGCCGCGGTGTGACCCTCGGTGCGGCGGCGACACCGGAGGCCGGCAGGACGTGATCGGCGCCGAGCCGGCCGCCGTCGCCGGTACGCCGAGTCCCGTGTGGGGCCTGGGCGGTGCGGTGTCGTGTCGTGCGGGAATTCTCACTCCGCGGACGGGCGGCCCAACTCGGGGTGGACGTCGAGGAGTCGGGGCGGGGCGGCCTGGCGCCAGGAGTCGGCGAGGATGTCGCGCAGCTCGTCCTCGTCCTCCAGCGCACCGAGTCTGGCTCTCACCCAGGCGAACTGGGCCTCGTGGTCGGCGACCCAGAACTTCTCGGGCTCGGCCAGCACCAGCTCGTCGCGCTCCTCCTTGGGGCAGCGCACGGCGATGGACGTCTCCTCCTCGGGCAGGGTCGCGAACATCTTCCCGGCCACCCGGAAGGTGGGCATGCTCCAGGCGATCTTCTCGGTGGTCTCCGGCAGGGACAGGGCGATACGGCGTACGTCTTCGGCGTCCGGCATGCAACGCACGGTAGCCCCTGCCACTGACAGTCATCCTGCGAGCCGCTGGAAATCGAGCCGCTTGAAATACAGCGTCGTCGGCCGCAGCTCGCCCGCCGGGCTCAGCGCGTAGTCCGGGATGACGCCCGCCCGGGTCCAGCCGGCCGAGCGGTAGAGGTGCTCGGCCGGGCTGTCGGTCTCGGTGTCGAGGTGGAGCAGCGTGATGCCGGTCGCGGCGGTGGCGAGGAGGAGGCGGCCGAGGCCCCGCCCGTGCGCGGAGCGGTGCACCATCAGCTTCACCAGTTCCGCGCGGTGGCGGCTGTTCGGCTTGTCGGGGTGGGCGAGGCTCACGGTCCCGGCGACCCGGCCGGTGTCGGCCGCGGCCGCCCACACCGCGAGCCGGCCCGCCGCCGCAGCAGCCGCCCGCTCACGCCGCCAGGCGGCGGCCTCCGCATGCCCGAACGGGGCGAGGAAGCCGACCGAGGCGCCGTCGGACACGGTGTCGGCCAGCAGCTCGGCCAACTCCCCCGCCCGCTCCCGTACCTGGCTGCCCTCCCAGCGCTCCACCCTCACGGACGCACCACCACCAGCGGGCGGTCGCCGGTGTCCGGGTGGTGGGCGTGTTCCCCGGCGGTCACCGCCGGGGCGGCGGTGGGGCTGATCTCGGCGCGTTCGGCGCGTGACAGGGTCGACCGGCTCACGCCGGGACGCCAACCCGGACAGGAGACGGCCGCGTTGCGAAAGCCTCACGCCCTCCCCCCTTCGCCCGCTCACGCCTCCTGCGCCGCCCGCCCCAGCGCCTCCAGCACCGGGCGGATCAGCGGGTGCCCCTCGGCTCCGCGCCGTACGGCGGCGAAGACGCGGCGGGTCGGGGCCACGCCGTCGACGGGGCGGACGATCACCCGGGTCAGGTCCATGCCGTTCAGCGCCGAGCGCGGTACGAGGGCCACGCCCGCGCCGGCCGAGGCCAGGGCGACGACGGCGCGGAAGTCGTCGGAGGAGTGCTCCAGCCGCGGCTGGAAGCCGGCGCTCTCGCAGGCGAGGACGACCACCTCGTGACAGGGATTGCCGGGGTACGGGCCGATCCAGGGATCCTTGGCCAGGTCGGCCAGGGGGACCTCGGCGGTGTCCGCGAGGCGGTGGCCGACCGGGACGACGGCGTCGAACGGCTCGGCGTAGAGCGGGACATGGGTGAGCCGGGGGTCGTCGGCCGGCGGTGCGCCCCGGTACTCCACCGCGACCGCCACGTCGACCTGCCGGTCCAGCACCATGGGCAGGCTCGCGTCGCCCTCCGCGTCCTGGACACGGATGCGTATGCCGGGCGCCGTGTCCGCGAGCCGGGCCACGGCCGGGGCCACGACCTGGGCGATGCCGGTCGCGAAGGCGGCCACGGTGACCGTGCCCGCCTCACCCGAGCCGTACGCCGCCAGCTCCGCCTCGGCCCGCTCCAGCTGGGCGAGGACCGCGTTGGTGTGGCCGAGCAGGATCTCGCCGGCCGGGGTGAGCCGTACCCCCTTCGCGCTGCGCTCGACCAGCCGGTGGCCGGTCTCCTGCTCCAGGGCCGTGAGCTGCTGGGAGACGGCGGAGGGGGTGAGATAGAGCGCGGCGGCCGCCGCCGTGACCGTGCGGTGGTCGGCCACCGCACGGAGGATGTGGAGCCGCCGTGCCTCGATCATGTCCTCAATTATCGCAAGACGTCCGAGCTGTTCAGGCCTCCAGTTCCGCGCGGGCGGCGACGAACGCGTCCACAGCGCGGTCGACGTCGTCCGTGGAGTGCGCGGCGGACAGCTGGACGCGGATGCGGGCCTGGCCCTGCGGGACGACCGGGTACGAGAAGCCGATCACGTACACGCCGCGCTCCAGCAGCAGCTCGGCCATGCGGCCTGCCCGGGACGCGTCGCCGATCATCACGGGGGCGATGGCGTGGTCACCGGGGAGGATGTCGAAGCCCTCCTCGGTCATCCGGCGCCGGAACAGGGCGGTGTTCTCGGTCAGCCGGACGCGCAGGTCGTCCGCCGACTCCAGCAGGTCGAGGACCTTCAGGGAGGCGGCGGCGATCACCGGGGCGAGGGTGTTGGAGAACAGGTAGGGGCGGGAGCGCTGGCGCAGCAGGGCGACGATCTCGGCGCGGGCGGCGACGTAGCCGCCGGAGGCGCCGCCGAGGGCCTTGCCGAGGGTGCCGGTGACGATGTCGACGCGGTCCATGACGCCGTGCAGCTCGGGGGTGCCGCGGCCGGAGGGGCCGACGAAGCCGACGGCGTGCGAGTCGTCGACCATGACCATCGCGTCGTGGCGGTCGGCGAGGTCGCAGATCTCGCGCAGAGGCGCCACATAGCCGTCCATGGAGAAGACGCCGTCGGTGACGATCAGCTTCCGGCGGGCGCCGCCCTCGGTGGCCTCCTTGAGCTTCGCCTCCAGGTCGGCGAGGTCGCGGTTGGCGTAGCGGAAGCGGCGGGCCTTGGACAGGCGGATGCCGTCGATGATGGAGGCGTGGTTGAGGGCGTCGGAGATGACCGCGTCCTCCTCGCCGAGCAGCGTCTCGAAGACACCGCCGTTGGCGTCGAAGCAGGAGGAGTACAGGATCGTGTCCTCCTGGCCGAGGAAGGAGGACAGGCGCGCCTCCAGCTCCTTGTGCACCTCCTGGGTGCCGCAGATGAAGCGGACCGAGGCCATGCCGTAGCCCCAGCGGTCCAGGGCCTCGTGGGCGGCGGCGATCACCTCGGGGTGGTCGGCGAGGCCGAGGTAGTTGTTGGCACAGAAGTTGAGGACCTCACCGGGGCGGCCGCCGGAGGTGACGCCGACGGTCGCGGACTGCGGGGTGCCGATGACCCGCTCGGGCTTGTGCAGGCCGGCGGCGCGGATCTCGTCGAGGGTGGCGCGCAGGTCGTCGCGGACGGTGTCGAACATGGGGAAGCTCCTGAAAGTGCGTGCGCGGAACGGGGGTTGCTTACGCGGTCCAGTCGAGGATGACCTTGCCGCCCTTGCCGCTCGCGGCGTCGGCGAAGGCCGCCTCGAAGTCGCGGTAGCCGTACCGGCCGGTGATCACGGGCGCGAGGTCCAGGCCGCCCTCCAGCAGCACCGACATCGCGTACCAGGTCTCGAACATCTCGCGGCCGTAGATGCCCTTGATGGTGATCATCGAGGTGACGATCCGGGACCAGTCGACCGGGAACTCCTGCGCGGGCAGGCCGAGCATCGCGATGCGGCCGCCGTGCGTCATGTTGGCGATCATGTCCCGCATGGCCTCGGGGCGGCCGGACATCTCCAGGCCGATGTCGAAGCCCTCGCGCAGGCCGAGCTCGCGCTGGCCGTCGGCGATGGTGGACCGCGCGACGTTCAACGCCAGACTCACCCCTATCTTGCGGGCCAGCTCCAGGCGCTCCTCGCTGACGTCGGTGACCACGACGTTGCGGGCGCCGGCGTGCCGGGCGACGGCGGCGGCCATCAGGCCGATCGGTCCGGCGCCGGTGATCAGGACGTCCTCGCCGACCAGCGGGAAGGACAGCGCGGTGTGCACGGCGTTGCCGAACGGGTCGAAGATCGCGGCGACGTCGAGGTCGACCGGGACGCGGTGCACCCACACGTTGGCCGCGGGCAGGGCGACGTACTCGGCGAACGCGCCGTCGCGGCCGACCCCGAGGCCGACGGTGGCCCGGCAGAGGTGACGGCGTCCGGCCAGGCAGTTGCGGCACTTGCCGCACACCAGATGGCCCTCGCCGCTGACGCGGTCCCCTATGCGGATGTCGGTCACGTCCCGGCCGGTCTCGACGACCTGGCCGACGAACTCGTGCCCGACCGTGAGCGGGGTGCTGATCGCCTGCTGCGCCCAGCCGTCCCAGGCCCGGATGTGCAGGTCGGTGCCGCAGATACCGGTCCGCATGACCTTGATCAGTACGTCACCGGGGCCGATCTCGGGCTCCGGGACGTCCGTCAGCCAGAGTCCCGGCTCCGCCTTCTGCTTGACCAGCGCCTTCACGAATGCGGCTCCTGTGCGTGAGATCCCGGCCCGCGGGCATGCCGAAGGCGCCCGCACCGGGTCAGAGGGGTGGAATCACCCTGCAATCTGCCGTATGCGCGGGCCGCGGGTCCATCGAGCTTTTCTTAACCGCCGCCTCAGCTTTCCTTCACGCCTCCGGAGTTTCCCGCACCCCGGTACGGGCCACAGGGCATGAGGCCGCAGCGCTCAGAGCGGTAACCCGTCCTCGGCGCTGCGTTCGAGGCGTACGACGAGGTCGGCGGCGAGCGCCTTGATGCCCTCCAGGCCCGCCCTGCCCCACACCCGGGGCTCGACGTCGGCCGCGCACACGGTGCCGAGCGCCATGCCGGAGCTGTCGATGAGCGGGGCGCCGAGGTAGGAGCGGATGCCGTAGGCGTCGACGACCGGGTTGCCCGCGAAGCGCGGGTAGTCGCGGACGTCCTCCAGGACCAGGGCCTTGTGGCGGACCACCACATGGGGGCAGAACCCGTGGTCGCGGGGCAGCACCCGGCCGAGCTCGGCGCTGCTGCCGTCCTCGCGGACGACCGGCGCGACGGCGGGGGCGCTCAGGCCGGCGAAGAACTGGTGCTCCTCGCCGATGAAGTTGACCATGGCGTACGGCGCGCCGGTGAGCCGGGCGAGATGGTCCGCGAAGGAGTCCAGCGCCGGGTCGGGGTGGTCCGCCAGGCCGAGCCGGCGCAGCCGGTGCACACGGGCGGGGGCCTCCCTGTCCTCGGGGGTGAGCAGCAGACCCCGGACCGGCCGGGGCGGCTCGTAGCTCATGGCCGGGCTCCGGGCCGTACGTCCGGCCCCGGCCCCGCCGCGGTGCCGGCTCGTGACCGTGCTCCTGGCGGGGCTTCGGCGCTGCGGGTGTACGTCATACGGGAACTCCGTGGGCGAGAGGGCGGGATCACCGGCGGGCGCCATGGCTCGGCGCGGTCGCCGGGGCATGGGCCAGGAGGTGGCGGACGAGGGTGAGCAGGGTCTGCACGCCGGAGCTGGAGATGCGCGCGTCGCAGCGGACGACGGGGATCTCCGGGTCGAGGTCGATGGCGGCGCGGACCTCTTCGGGGTCGTAGCGGTAGCCGCCGTCGAACTCGTTGACGGCGACGATGAAGCCGAGCCCGCGCTCCTCGAAGAAGTCCACGGCCGCGAAGCAGTCCTCCAGGCGCCGGGTGTCGGCGAGGATGACCGCGCCGAGCGCGCCCTCGGACAGCTCGTCCCACATGAACCAGAACCGCTCCTGCCCGGGCGTGCCGAACAGGTACAGCACATGGTCCGGATCGAGGGTGATCCGGCCGAAGTCCATGGCGACCGTGGTCTCCATCTTGTTCTCGATGCCGTCGAGACTGTCCGTTCCGACGCTGACCGTGGTGAGCAGCTCCTCCGTGCTGAGCGGGGCGATCTCGCTGACCGCGCCCACGAAGGTCGTCTTGCCGACCCCGAACCCGCCCGCGACGAGGATCTTCAGCGCGGTCGGGAACGGGTCAGAGCTGTCGTCGTAGTCCATCGAGCACTGCCTCCAGCAGAGACCGGTCAGTGGGTGTGTGGTGGAAGACGGGGGGCTTGGTGGTCAGCGCCCCGCAGTCGACGAGGTCGGAGAGCAGCACCTTGGTGACCACCGCGGGCAGTTTCAGCTGGGCTGCGACCTCGGCGACCGAGACGGGCCCGCGGCACAGGTCCAGGGCCTGGGCGTGCTCGGGACCGAGGTAGCCGAGCGGGGCGACGCCGGTGGCCATCACCTGCGACATCAGGTCCAGGGCGACGCTGGGCTCGGTGCGTCCGTTGCTGACCGTGAACGGGCGCACGAGCCGTCCGGCCGCGTCGTCCAGCCAGGGCCCGTCGCCGGCTGCGGCCACGCTCAAGGCCTCGTCGCCGCGGAGTCGACGGGGTGCTGGCGGGGCGCGGTCACCAGGTAGGGGCGGACGCTCTTGACGAGCATCGCCATCTCGTAACCGAGCACGGCGGCGTCGGCCTCGCGCCCGGCGAGCACGGCGAGACAGGTGCCGGAGCCCGCGGTGGTGACGAACAGCAGGCTCGAATCGAGTTCGACGACGACCTGGCGGACGTCCCCGCCGTCGCCGAACCGGACACCCGCGCTGCGGCCCAGCGAGTACAGGCCGGAGGCCAGGGCGGCCATGTGGTCGGCGCTGTCGATGTCGAGGCCGTGCACGGACTTCACCAGCCCGTCGCAGGACAGGAGCACCGCGCTGGTGGTGTGCGGTACGCGCTGCACGAGGCCGCTCAGCAGCCAGTCGAGGTCGGATGCATGGGCGGTCGGCGCATCGCTCGCCATGGTGGATCGACTCCTTGGGGTACGAAGGTCTGCGGGAGCGCGGACAGTCGAGGGGGGAAGGTCGGGGAAAGGTCGGGTGGAGCGGGGTGGGCGGGGGTGGGTGCGGGCGGTCAGCCGGCCGGGGCGCTCCCGTCGGACCGGCCGACGTCACGGGCACCGTCGATTCCGGGCGCGGGGGCGCGCCCTGGGGATATAGGCGTCGGGCCCAGGAGTTCCGCCCCGTTCATGGGTGGGGGCTCCATGGGTACGGCCGCTGTGTTCTCAAGGTGTTCGAGGTGTTCGAGGTGCTGCTGGGCCTCGGCGAGTCCGATCCCGCGCTGGAAGGCGGCCATCAGCCCCGGGTCGTGGCCCGCGACGGTGTCGGCGTCCCGGCGGGGTGCCGGGCCGCCGCGCAGCTCGGGGACGATGTGTTCCTGGGCGCGGCGGCGCGGCAGTTGGGGCTTGCCCATGGTGCCGCGCACGGCGCCGGTGCGCGGGGTGGGCAGGACACCCGCGTGCGCCTCCACGGCGGACCGGTCCCCGGCGCCGATGCCGGGGACGGCCGCGGCGGGGGTGGGCCGTTCCTGCCGGGCGCCCCGCACAGGCAGCGGCGCGGGCGCCCCGGCGTCCCTCTCCCCGCGCGCGTCCTCGGCGCCGGGGCGGCTCGACTCGGCCCGGGCCCCGTGCTGTTCGGCTCCGCTGTTCCCGGTACCGGTCCGCCTGACCTCACTGAGGGCGTGGGCGGTGCCGGAAGCGTGGGCGGCCGGCGGCCGGTCCACGACACCCTGCGGGGAGGCCGCCGCGGACACCTGAGCCTGCGTCTGAACCTGAACCTGCGGCTGCGGGTGCGGGTGGATTTGCGGCTGGACCCGCGCCGGCGCTTCGGCCGCCGTCGGCTCGCCGGGTGCCGCCGCCGTCGTGCCCAACAGCGCCTGCGGGACGACGAGTACGGCCTGGACACCGCCGTAGATGTTGGTCTGGAGGCGGACGTGGATGCCGTGCCGGCGGGCGAGCTGGGAGACGACGTAGAGCCCGATGCGGCCGTCGGCCAGCAGGCTGGCGACGTTGACCTGGTCGGGGTCGGCGAGCAGGGCGTTCATCCGGTTCTGCTCGCCGACGGGCATGCCGAGTCCGCGGTCCTCGACCTCCACGGCGAGCCCGGAGGTGACGAGGCCCGCGCGGAGCAGCACCTGGGTCTGCGGGGCGGAGAACACCGAGGCGTTCTCGATGAGTTCGGCGAGCAGGTGGATGACGTCGGCGACGGCGTGGCCGCGCAGCTCGCCGTCGATCGGCGGCACCAGTTTGACCCGGGAGTACTGCTCGACCTCGGCGATGGCGGAGCGCAGCACCTCGGTCATGCTCACCGGGTTGCTCCACTGCCGCCGGGAGACGGCGCCGCCGAGCACGGCGAGGTTCTCGGCGTGCCGCCGGATCCGGGTGGCCAGGTGGTCCACGTGGAACAGGCCCTTGAGCAGGTCGGGGTCCTCGATCTCGTTCTCCAGCTCGTCGAGGATCGAGATCTCCCGGTGCACGAGGGACTGAAGCCGACGCGCGAGGTTGACGAACACCTCCAGCTTCTGCTCGCTGCCCGCGTGGCTGGAGAGCTGGGCGGCGCGTACGACGGCGGTGACGGCGCCGTCGTGCGCGCGGGCCAGGTCGGCGGCGAGCAGCTCGAAGTCGTCGGCGTCGGCGGGCAGTCGGCGGCGCGTGGAGCGCTGCGGCGGCGCCTCGCCCTGGCGCAGCGCGTCGACCAGCGCGTGCAGGTCGGCCTCGCCGCGCGCGGCGGTGCGGCGCAGGACGTCGACGCGGTCGGCGACCGAGCGGGCGGCGCGGTCGGCGGCCACGGCGGCGATGAGGATGCCGGCGACGGTCACGGTGACCGCTCCGGCGAGCACGGCCCACAGGACGGGGCCGGTGCGGGCGCCGGTGGAGCGGATGCTGAACAGGACCGCGGCGCTGGCGCTGAGCGCGACCGCGAGCGGCGGCAGCACGGCGAGCCGCATGAGCTGGGGCCGTATGTGCATTTCGGGCAGTGCGGGAGCGGTTCGGGCGCCCGGCCGCCCGTGCCGCCCGCCCTCTCGGCGGTCGGCGCGCGTGGCCGGTGCTCGGAGGTGAGACATCTGCGTCCTCGTACTGGTCCGTCGGGCCTGTCCTCGCGGGATGTGCGAGGCGGGCATGCGTCATCGCAGCATCGGCGGACGGAACCGGGAAATCCGGCCACCCGTCAGCCGACGGACACTCACAGTAATGGCCTGAGCATCATGTGCGGTGGGCAGTTGACAAACTCCCCCGAGGAGCGTCCCGCTCTGGTATGAAGCCTCGTACGACAGACCGATTAACCGGCCGGGCATGGAATCGGCCCGGCCCACGCGTCGATCGCCTGGGGCGGATTGTTACGGAGAGTATCCGCTTTGGCCTTTGCTGGCCCGTCGGGCAAACCTTGCCGGTCGTCGGCCGCGTCCTACGACCGGCCCCGCGCGGGCGGCTCCGCCACCAGTGCCCCGACCGAGCGCCAGGTCCGGCGCTCCGTACCCGCGACACCCCGCCACCAGGCCTCGGCCGGGAGCTTGCCCGCCGGTTCGAAGGGCTCGCCGGGCCGGGGCAGGGCCACCGCCTGGCCGACCTCCTCGGCCGCCTCCTTGGTCCACTCCCCCGGCTCCGCCCACGGGTGCGGGGCGAGGTTGAACGTGCCCCAGTGGATCGGCAGCAGCGCGCCGTGCGGTGCGCCGCCCTGGAGGTCCAGGTGGGCGCGCAGGCCCTCGTCGGGGCGCATGTGGATGTCGGGCCAGAACTCGCTGTACGCCCCGATCTGGATCATCGTGGCGTCGAACGGGCCGTGGGCGGCGCCGATGTCCTCGAAGCCGTCGAAGTAGCCGGTGTCGCCGCTGTGGTAGATCCGGTGCTCCTCGCCGGCGACGACCCAGGAGGCCCAGAGGGTGTGCTGGGTGTTGCGCAGGGCGCGGCCGCAGAAGTGGCGGGCCGGGGTGGCGGTGAGGGTCAGACCGCCGACCCTGGTGGACTCGTGCCAGTCCAGCTCGCGCAGCCGGTCCGGGGAGACGCCCCAGCGTTCGAGGTGGGCGCCGACGCCGAGCGGCACGGCGAACACGGTGTCCGTGCCGGCCAGCGCCTTGATCGTGGGCAGGTCGAGGTGGTCGTAGTGGTCGTGCGAGATCACCACGACGTCGACCGGGCCCAGCGCGGCCAGCGGCAGCGGAACGGGGTGCAGCCGCCGGGGTCCGGCGAACGGGAACGGCGAACAGCGCTCGCCCCAGACCGGGTCGAACAGGACCCGGTGGCCGTCGATCTCCGCCAGCACGCTGGAGTGTCCCGCCCAGGTCAGCCGCAGCCCCGTGGCGGGCGGCTTGGCCAGGTCGGCGAAGGTCGTGGGGTACACCGGGACGGTGCCCTTCGGGGCGCGCAGCGGCCGGGTCTCCTTGTCGAGGAAGACCTTCGCGAGATCCAGCGAGGAGCCGGAGGGGCGGGTGCGCGCGGGGCCGCCGGGGTTCTGGAAGACGCCGTCCTTGAAGTGGGGGGAGCGGCGGATGCGTGCCATGCGCTCACCGCCCGGGTCCGCGCCGAAGGCCTCCGGACGCAGCGCGCGGAGCCCGGAGATCGAGGAACGCAAACCGGTCACGGTACCTCCCGGTGAAGTGGGTGAGGTTCCCCATTATGGTCGGCGCCTCCGACAACCCGGGGCCCCCGGGGCACGAGGCCTGCCTCACAACGCCCCGGCGACCCGGCGTTGGGCCCGTTGACAGGGCCAGGAGCGGCTCCGGATACTGACTGGCCATTCAGTACCGTGCCCGAGGAGACCCCATGACGGCGCCCGTCCCCACGCCCCTGATGTCGCTCGTCTGGACCGACCATGTGACCGGCCGCCGGGGCTTCCTGGTCGTGGACCGGCTGGTGCGGGGCGTGGCCAGCGGCGGGCTGCGGATGCGTCCCGGCTGCACGCTGGAGGAGGTGGCGGGGCTCGCCCGCGGCATGACGATGAAGGAGGCCCTGCACTACGACCCCGAGAGCCGCTACGTCCCCCTCGGCGGCGCCAAGGGCGGCATCGACTGCGATCCCCGGGCCCCGGAGGCGTACGGGCTGCTGGTGCGCTATCTGCGCGCGATGCGGCCGTACATCGAGAGTCTGTGGACCACCGGCGAGGACCTCGGCCTCACCCAGGACCTGGTCGACCGGGCGGCGGCCGAGGCGGGTCTGGTCTCCTGCGTCCAGGCCGTGTACCCGCTGCTGGACGACGAGGCGGCGGCCCGCGCGCGGCTCGCGGACGCCTTCGCCGTCGAGGTGGACGGCATCGGCCTGGACGAACTGGCGGGCGGCTGCGGGGTCGCCGAGTCGGTGCTCACGGCACTGGACCGGGCGTCGGTGCCGTACGCGGGCACGCGCGTGGCCCTCCAGGGGCTCGGCACGATGGGCGGCGCCACCGCGCGCTTCCTCGCGCGCGCGGGGCTGACGGTGGTGGCGGTCGCCGACATCAAGGGCACGCTCGCGAATGCGGCGGGGCTGGACGTCGAGGCCCTGCTGTCCGCGCGGGACGGCCACGGCACGGTCGACCGCCGGGTGCTGCGCCCCGGCGACCGGGAACTGCCCGGCGACGCCTGGCTGTCGGCCGACGCCGAGGTGCTGGTGCCGGCGGCGGTGTCGTACGCCGTCGGCACCGCCGAGGCGGAGCGGATCCGGGCCCGCTGGATCGTGGAGGCCGCCAACATGCCGGTCCTGCCCGCGGCGGAGGAAGTGCTGACCGCGCGCGGGGTGACCGTGCTGCCGGACGTGGTGGTCAACTCCGCGACGAACGCCTGGTGGTGGTGGACCCTGTTCGGCGACATCGGGGCGGACGCCGACGGGGCCTTCGCGCACATCCGGCGCTCCATGCGCGCCCTGACCGGCCTGATGCTCGACCGCGCGGAGGCCGACGGCACGACCCCGCGCGCGGCCGCCCACGCCCTCGTGACCGACCGGCTGCCGGTGATCGCGGAACGCTTCGGGTGGTACCGCTGACGGCCGGCCGCCGGCCGGGACCGCCCGGGGGAACCGGGGCACTTCGGCGCTGCCCATGACAACGGATTAGGGTGACCGCGTGGCGAGAGTGCGGTTGAGCGTGGCCGAGCGGCGGGAGGAACTGCTGCGGGCCGCCATCGGGCAGATCGAGGCGCGGGGCGTGGCGGCGGTCAGGATCGCCGACGTGGCCGCGGCGCTCGGGGTGAGCAACGCGCTGGTGCTGTACCACTTCTCGACGAAGGAGCGGCTGGTCGCCGCGGCGTTCACGTACGCGGCCGAGGACGATTTGGCGCATCTGCGCAAGCTGCTGGGGCGGCGCACGTCCGCGCTGCGCCGGCTGCGCGCGGCGGTGCGCTGGTACGCGCCGACCGGGCAGGCCAAGGGCTGGCGGCTGTGGATCGAGGGCTGGGCCGTGGCGCTGCGCGAGCCCGCGCTGCGGGACGTCACCCGGGACCTGGACCGGCAATGGAAGGCGGCGATCGCCGAGGTGATCGCCGAGGGCGTGGCGGCGGGCGAGTTCACGTGCGCCGACCCGGCCGGTGCCGCCCTGCGGCTGACCGCGCTGCTGGACGGACTGGCGGTGCAGCTGACGTCGTACCCGGGCGCGGTGCCGCGCAGCCGGGCCCAGCAGTGGGTCGACGACGCCCTCGCCCGCGAACTGAACCTGGCCCGGGAGGCGTTGACCGAGCGCTGAGGCGCGTCGTCGCCCGTGCCCCGCCGGTCCGGCGGGGCACGGGCGACAGCCGCGGTGTCAGGCCACCGACGCGATGCGGTGCTTGATGTCGTCCGGGGACAGGGCGCCCTTCGCCGTCACGTGGTCGCCGGAGGACTCGCCGCGCAGCCTGCGGCCGATCCACGGGACGAGGAACTCACGGGCCCAGTGGACGTCGTCGCGGCGGATCTCCAGCGTGCCCCGGGGCGGCAGCGGCGGCCACGCCTGCTCCGGGTCGGCCGGGACCTCCAGGCCGAGAGCCTGACCGGCGCGCAGCGCCACGCGCGTGTGCCCCTCGGGCGAGAGGTGGAGCCGGTCGCTGTCCCACGCCCTGCGGTCCTGCACCGACTTCAGGGACCACAGGTCCAGCACCGGGCAGCGGTACCGGTCGGCGATGGCCCGTACGTGCCCGTTGTACGTGGCGATCCTGCCCCGCAGATGCTTGAGCACCGGGACGCCCCGGGTGTCGAACCCGGTCGTCACCATGACCGTGCCCGCGGCCTCGGTCAGCCGGGCCACGGCCCGCTCGAAGCGCTCGGCCACCTCGTCCGGGTCGGTGCCCGGGCGGATGATGTCGTTGCCGCCCGCGCAGAGCGAGACCAGGTCCGGGGCCAGTTCGACGGCCTTCGGGAGCTGGTCCTCCACGATCTGGTCGAGCAGCTTCCCGCGGACCGCGAGATTGGTGTACTTGAAGTCCCCCTCGGGACGTCGGTCGGCGAGCAGGACCGCGAACCGGTCGGCCCAACCGACGAACGCCCCGTCGGGGCCGGGATCGCCGACGCCCTCGGTGAAGCTGTCCCCCACCGCCACGTACGACCCGATCACTGATCTGTTGTCATTCTTCGAATCGTCTGCCACGTCGGACCATGATTCACCTTCGGATGTGACCTACGCGACCGTAGGCAGGGGTTGACGAACGGTGAGATGAGACACTCCAAAAGAATGCGCGATTCAGGAATACCCCGGCCGCCGGGCGCGTTGACCGTGCGATCTCCACACCCGGCTCAGACGCGTCGCAGCCGCACGACCGTCGCGTCCAGGTCGCCCGTCAGTCCGGTGCGCAGTCCGTGGTGCAGCAGCACGGCCCCGCGGTGCACCTGGCCGGTTTCGCGGCACGCGTACGACGCGGCCGGGTCCAGCCCGCGCAGCCGCAGCGCCGGTACCGGCTCGCCGTAGCTCTGCGCCTGGAGCCAGGCCAGGACCACCGTCTCCTCGCCCCGGACGTACTGGACGGCGCTCAGACCGCCGGCCGGGGGCCGCAGCCGGTACAGCTCGCCGTGCTGGACGACCGGGCGGATCTCCTTGTAGAGGTCCACCCAGCGCCGGGCCTCGGCCAGCTCCTCCTCGCTCCACTCGGTCAGGTCGCCGCCGATGCCGAGCACGCCCGCCATGGCGCTGACGAACCGGAACCGCAGCGAGCTGACGCGCCCGTTGAGCTGGGTGTTGGGGCTGTCGGTGACCCAGGCGGCCATGACCCGGGCCGGGTGGAGCTGGCTGAAGCCGTGCTGGATGGCGAGCCGGTCGAGCGGATCGGTGTTGTCGGAGGTCCACACCTGGTCGGTGCGGCTGAGCACCCCGAGGTCGATCCGGCCGCCGCCGCCCGAGCAGGACTCGAAGGCGACGGAGGGGTGGGCCGCGCGCAGCCGGTCCAGCAGGGCGTACAGACCGCGGACGTGGTCCACCCACAGCCGCTGCGGGTACGGCTCGCCGGGCCAGCCGGCGTCGGTGAAGCAGCGGTTGAAGTCCCACTTCACGTAGTCGACCGGGGCGCTGGACAGCAGCGTGTCCAACTGGTCCCACAGATACGCCCGGACGTCCTCGCGGGCGAGGTTGAGGACGAGCTGGTTGCGCAGTTCCGTCCGCCTGCGTCCCGGCTGGTACTGCACCCAGTCGGGGTGCGCGCGGTACAGGTCGCTGTCCGGGTTGACCATCTCCGGCTCGACCCAGATGCCGAACCGCATGCCGAGGCCGTGCACCTGGTCGGCGAGCGGCTTCAGGCCCTGCGGGAAGCGGTCGGGGTTGGGCGTCCAGTCGCCGAGCCCTGCGCGGTCGCTGGTGCGGGCGCCGAACCAGCCGTCGTCCACGACGAACAGTTCGACGCCGATCGCGGCGGCCCGGCGCGCGAGGGCGAGCTGCTGCTCCTCGGAGATGTCGAAGGTCGTCGCCTCCCAGGAGTTGAACAGCACGGGCCGGTCCCGCTCGGCGTCCGGGACGACGTACGCGCGCTGGTAGGCGTGCCAGGCGCGGCTCGCGCCGCCGAAGCCGCCGTCGCTCCACAGGCCCGCGAAGACGGGGGTGGTGTACGACTCCCCCGGCTGCAGGAGCAGCAGGCCCGAGTCGTCGTGGCCGGCGCCGCCCGTGATCTGCACGCGCGCGTCCGGGAGTTGGGCGACGGCGATCCGCCAGGAGCCGGACCAGCCGAGCGCGCAGCCGTAGACCTCGCCCCGCTCCTCGGTGGCGTCGGTGTCCAGCGCCACCCAGGGCAGGTGCTGGTGGCCGGTGTGGCCGCGGCGGCTGCCGATGACCTTCTCACCGTAGGTGAGCGGGGCGGTGGTGAGCCGGGACTCGGCGGCCCAGCGGCCGTGCAGCTGGGACAGCCGCCAGCCCTCGCGGTCGGGCAGGGTCCAGGTGGCCGCGTCGGCCCGCAGCAGCTCCACGCGCGCGCGTGTGCCGTTCTCCACGCTCACCCAGCGCTCCACGACGTCGCCGCGCATCCGGTGGTGCAGGGTGATGGCGATCCCGTCGTCGTCGAAGCGCAGCCGCAGCTCGTCGTCGCCGCCCTCGCGCGCGGTGTCGTACGACACGAAGCGCCACTCGGTGCCGCGCCGCTCCTCGGTGCGCACGGACAGGGCGGGGCGGACGAAGCGGGGGCCGCCCTCGACGGGGTACTCCTCGCGGCCGTCGAGCGGGGACTCGAAGGGCCAGTAGCCGGGCAGCGGGTCCCGGGCCAGGGCCTCGGCGTCCGCGAGGGCGATGCGGGGCCCCCAGTGGAGATGGAGCAGTTCGTCCGCATCGGTGAGATGCAGCGCATAACCGCTGGTGGGCCCCGTAAGGAGCCAGGTGCGACCGTCTTCTGCGATGTCCAGCACGTACAACCTCACAGGTGCCAACAGATCCGCTCAAGTGCCAACATCATCAAGCCGCCCGGCGCTGGTGACAATGCCTGTGGACGACTCCTTGCCCGAGGAAACCGATGTCGTATGGTCGACAGAGCGCCCGCCGACGAGTCGCGACGGCGGGCCCGACCGGGAGGAGCCCCCGTGACGCAGCAGGTCCCGTCGACCGAGCCGGAGCTGGCCGGCGTGCGCAATTTCCGCGACGTCGGCGGACTGCCGACCGCGGACGGGCGCCGGGTGCGCCACGGCGTGCTGTTCCGCAGCGGGCACCTGGCGCACGCGACCGAGGACGACGCGGCCTTCCTCGCCTCCCTCGGCCTGCACACGATCTTCGACTTCCGCAACGCGGCCGACCAGAAACTGGAGGGCCCCGACGTCGCGCTGCCCGGGGTGCGGAACGTGAACCTGCCGCTGAGCGACCCGGCCGACGGCGCCGAGTTCTGGACGATGGTCCGCGACGGCAACCTCGGCCAGTTGCGCGGGATCCTCGCCGACGGCAAGGGCGCGGCCCGCATGACCGCCTCGTACCGCACGATCGTCAAGGAGCGCACCGCCGAGCACTCCCGGGTGCTGCACGCGCTCGTGCAGGACAGCGTGCCCGCGCTCATGCACTGCGCGGCGGGCAAGGACCGCGCCGGCATCTCCATAGCCGTGACGCTGCTCGCCGTCGGTGTGGAGCGCGACGCGATCGTCGCGGACTACCTGGAGTCCAACGCCAAGCACCGGCGCTACAAGGTCCGCCGCAGCGGCAGCGCCGAGTCCGCGTACACGCCCGAGGTGATGGAGCTGCTCAGCCCGCTCTTCGACGCCCGCGCCGAGTACCTCCAGGCGGCCTTCGACAGCATCGAGGAGACCTGGGGCGGCGTCGACACCTACCTGGAGCAGGGCCTGTCCCTCACCCCCGGCCACCGCGAGCGTCTGCGCGAGCGCCTGCTGGACTGACCGGCGGCCGACTCGGTCAGCCCTTGCCGCCGATCGCGAACAGCAGGTAGAGGAACGCGGCGAGGACATGGCCGACGGCGATGTAGATGATCAGGCGGACCCACAGGGAACGGGGGAACTTCGTCTCGAAGTCGCTCATGGCAGCTCTCCGGTCGACGGCCCCAGGCACAGCGTGGCCGTGGGGCTCTGCAGCAGGGTGTGGACGAACAGCAGCTCGACGCCGTCGCGGTCCTCGGCGGCGAGGCGGTGCGGCGTGAGCGAGTCGAAGTGGGCGCTGTCGCCGGGCGCGAGCAGGTGCACGGTGTCGCCGAGGCGCAGGCGCAGGCGGCCCCTGAGGACGTAGAGCCACTCCTCGCCGGGGTGCACGCGGACGACGTCGCCCTGCGAGCCGTACGGCACGCGCACGCGCAGCGCCTGCATGCCGCGGCCGGGCGCCCCGGCCTGGAAGTACGTCCAGCCGCCCGCCCGGGTCGGCTCCATGTCGCCGGAGCGCACGATCGCGTCCCGGTCGGCGACCGTCTCGCCCAGCAGCTCGGAGACCGTCGTACCGTAGATGCGGGCGAGGGCGAGCAGCATCGGCAGTGACGGCTGGCGCTGCCCGGTCTCCAGCCGGGACAGATGGGCGGCCGAGAGCCCGGCGGCGCGGGCCGCGTCCTCCAGGGTGAGGGCAGCCCGCCGGCGCAGTGCGCGCAGCTGTGGCGCGACCACGGGCAGTGCGTCGCCCGGTTCCACCGGCGGTCCGGCGTCTGAGGCGTTCATGCCTCCATTCAGCCCCAGCTTTGCCCCACGGGCAATTTTATTGCCTCAGAGGCAAACCATGGTGCCCTCGGACCGCTCTCCCTCGCCTTCGGAGCCGTCGCCGCCGCGGGCGACCGGCCCACGCTCACCTTCCTCCTGTTTCCCTGGCCGCTGCTCGCCGGCGCTCTCGCCGTCACCTTCGGCGGTATGGGGATCCACTACGCCGGCCGCGGCCACGGCCGGCCGTGGACCTCGGTGACGGGGACCGCCCTGGACGCGGTCGGGCTCGCCGCCTTCGTCCCCTTCCTCTTCCTCGTGACGCTGTACTGGGCACCACGACGCTCAGCGACCCGCCACCGCCTGCTTGATCAGGGTCTTGCCGAAGTCCCACATCAGGCCGCCGCCGCTGTGCGCGTCGTCCATCACGGCGGTGAAGGCGTCCACGAACCGGTCCACGTCGGCCGCGTCGAAGACCAGCGGCGGGATCAGCTTGATCACCTCAAGGTGGTCACCGGAGACCTGGGTGAGGATCCGGTGCCGCTGGAGCAGCGGGACCACCACCATCTGCGCGAACAGCCCCTTGCGGGCCGCCTGGAGCATGGTCCAGCGGCTGCGCAGCTTCAGCGAGGACGGCCTGCCGAACTCGATGCCGATCATCAGTCCGCGGCCGCGGACGTCGGCGAGCAGCTCGTACTTCTCGATCAGCGCGGTCAGCCGGGACTTCAGCAGCTCGCCGGTGGCACGCACGCCGGCCACGATCTGCTCGTCCTCCATCACCGACAGCACGGCGAGGCCGCACGCCATCGCCTGGGCGTTGGATCCGAAGCTCGCCGAGTGCACGAGCACGCGGTCCATGGACGAGTAGACCTTCTTGAAGATCCAGTCCCGGCCCAGGGTGGCGCTGACCGGGACGTACCCGCCGGACAGGGCCTTGGAGACGCACACCAGGTCGGGCTCCACGCCGTCCTCGTGCTGGTAGGCGTAGAAGTCGCCGGTGCGGCCGAGGCCGGTCTGCACCTCGTCGGCGATCAGCAGCGCCTTGTGCCGGTGCAGCAGGTCCTGGGCGGCGCGCAGATAGCCGGCCGGGGCCTCGTGCACGCCCTTGCCCTGGATCGGCTCGACGATCAGCGCGGCGACGTCGCCCTTCTTCAGCTCCCGTGCCAGGGCGTCGAGATCGCCGAGCGGTACGGCCGTGTCGGGCAGCAGCGGGGCGAAGCCGTCGCGGAAGCCTCCCTCGCCGTTGACCGACAGGGAGCCGGTGGTCAGGCCGTGGAAGGCGTGGTCGCAGTAGAGGACGCGGGGCTTCGCGGTGGCGTACCGGGCGAACTTCAGCGCGGTCTCCACGGCCTCCGTGCCGCTGTTGCCGAAGAACACCCGGTCCAGGTGCGGGCTGTGCCCGAGCAGCCGCTCGGCGAGGAGGCCGGGCAGCGGCTGGCAGTCGAAGCGGGTGAGGTCGGCGAGGTCGAGGTCGAGGACGTCGTGCAGCGCCTTGCGGACGACCGGGTGGTGGCGGCCGAGGCCCATCACCCCGAACCCGGCGAGCATGTCCAGGTAGTCGTTGCCGTCCGCGTCGTAGAAGTGGGCGCCCTCGGCCCGTTCGTAGACCCGGTCGAAGCCGATGGTGTGCAGCATGCGCGGCAGCTGTGGGTTGAGGTACTTCGCGTGCAGCTCGTAGCGTTCGGCGCCGCGCTCGGCGAGCAGGGCACCGAGGTCGAACTCCGTGCTCATTCCTTCTCCTCGGCCTTCTCCCCGGCCGGGCCGGCGGCGTCGGCGACGGCCAGACTCGCGCTGATCCGCCCGGCGATCTCGACGGGCGTGAGACCGATGTCGGCCAGTACCTCGGCGCGCTTGGCGTGCGCGAGGAACTGCTCCGGGATGCCGAAGCGCCGCACCGGCACGTCCACGTCGGCGTCCCCGAGGGCCAGGGCGACCGCCGAACCGACGCCCGCGGAACGGCTGTTGTCCTCCACGACGGCCACCAGCCGGTGCCCGGCGGCCAGGCCCGGCAGGGCGGGGTCGACGGGTTTGACCCACCGGGGGTCCACCACCGTGCAGCTGATCCCGCGTGCTTCCAGCAGGTCGGCGGCCTGGAGGCACACCGGCGCCATCACTCCGACGGCGACGAGCAGCACCTCGGGGTCCTCGGCGCGGTGCAGCACGTCCATGCCGCCGATCCGGTCGAGCGCCGAAAGGTCCGGGCCGACCGACTCCTTCGGGTAGCGGACCAGGGTGGGCGCGTCGTCCACGGCGACGGCCTCGCGCAGCTGGGCGCGCAGCTGTCCGGCGTCGCGCGGGGCGGCGATCCTCAGGCCGGGCACGACCTGGAGGACCGACATGTCCCACATGCCGTTGTGCGAGGCGCCGTCGACGCCGGTGACACCGGCCCGGTCGAGGACGAAGGTGACTCCGCAGCGGTGCAGGGCGACGTCCATCAGGAGCTGGTCGAAGGCGCGGTTGAGGAAGGTGGCGTAGACGGCGAAGACCGGATGCAGCCCGCCGGTGGCGAGGCCGGCCGCCGACACCGCCGCGTGCTGCTCGGCGATGCCCACGTCCCACACGCGGTCGGGAAAGCGCTCGGCGAACTTGGTGAGCCCGACCGGGTGGAGCATGGCCGCGGTGATGGCGACGACGTCGTCCCGCTCCTCGCCGATCCGCACCATCTCGTCGCCGAACACCGAGGTCCACGACGGCCCCCCGGACGGCGAGAGCGGCTCGCAGGTGAGCGGGTCCATCACGCCGACGGTGTGGAAGTGGTCCTCCTCGTGGGCGAGGGCGGGCTCGTAGCCGCGGCCCTTCTCGGTGAGGCAGTGCACCAGGACCGGCCCGTGGAAGCGTTTCGCACGCCGCAGCGCCGACTCGACGGCCAAGATGTCGTGGCCGTCGATCGGGCCGACGTACTTCAGGCCCAGGTCCTCGAACATGCCCTGCGGGGCGAAGGCGTCCTTGAAGCCCTTCTTCGCGCCGTGCAGGGACTCGTAGATCGTGCTCCCGACGACCGGGGTCCGCAGCAGGACGTCCTTGCCCCAGGCCAGCACCTTCTCGTAGCCGTCCGTCGTGCGCAGGGTGGCCAGGTGGTTGGCGAGGCCGCCGATGGTGGGGCCGTAGGAACGCTCGTTGTCGTTGACGACGATGATCAGCGGCCGGTCCTTGGCCGCCGCGATGTTGTTCAGCGCCTCCCAGGCCATGCCGCCGGTCAGCGCGCCGTCGCCGATGACCGCGACCACATGGCCCTTCTCCCCCTGCACCTGGCGGGCCTTGGCCAGGCCGTCGGCCCAGCCGAGCGCGGTGGAGGCGTGGCTGTTCTCGATGACGTCGTGCTCGGACTCCTCGCGCGAGGGATAGCCGGACAGCCCGCCCTTGCCGCGCAGCTTGGAGAAGTCCTGACGGCCTGTCAGAAGCTTGTGCACATAGCTCTGGTGGCCGGTGTCCCACAGGATCCGGTCGACCGGCGACTCGAAGACCCGGTGGAGCGCGACGGACAGTTCCACCACCCCGAGATTGGGCCCGAGGTGACCTCCCGTCCTCGACACCGCCTGCACCAGGAACTCTCGTATTTCCCGGGACAGTTCACCGAGTTCCGTCTCGGACAGCGCCTTCAGGTCGCGCGGTTCCCGGATGCTCTCCAGAATGGTCACGCTGGGCCCCCTCTCGGTCCGTGCCTTGCCTCAATTCGACTGCTCTGCGGGGCTCGTCCGTTCGGCGAGCTTCATGGCCTCCTCGATGAGGGTTTCCACGATCTTCGACTCGGGCACGGTCTTGACGACCTCGCCCTTGACGAAGATCTGGCCCTTGCCGTTGCCTGAGGCAACTCCGAGGTCGGCCTCACGGGCCTCGCCCGGACCGTTGACCACACACCCCATCACCGCGACCCGGAGCGGCACCTCCATGCCGTCCAGCCCCGCCGTGACCTCCTCGGCGAGCTTGTACACATCGACCTGGGCGCGGCCGCAGGACGGGCAGGAGACGATCTCCAGCCGCCGCTCCCGCAGCCCCAGCGACCGGAGGATCTGGATGCCGACCCTGACCTCCTCCACCGGCGGCGCGCTCAGCGACACGCGGATGGTGTCGCCGATGCCCCGGGACAGGAGCGCGCCGAAGGCGACGGCCGACTTGACCGTGCCCTGGAACGCCGGGCCCGCCTCCGTGACGCCCAGGTGCAGCGGGTAGTCGCACTCTTCGGCGAGCTGCCGGTAGGCCTCGATCATCACGACCGGGTCGTTGTGCTTCACCGAGATCTTGATGTCCCGGAAGTCGTGCTCCTCGAAGAGCGAGGCCTCCCACAGCGCGCTCTCGACCAGTGCCTCCGGCGTCGCCCTGCCGTACTTCTGGAGCAGCCGCCGGTCCAGGGAACCGGCGTTGACCCCGATCCGGACCGGCGTGCCGTGGTCCCTGGCGGCCCGCGCGATCTCCTTCACCTGGTCGTCGAACTTCTTGATGTTGCCCGGGTTCACCCGGACCGCGGCGCAGCCGGCCTCGATCGCGGCGAACACGTACTTCGGCTGGAAGTGGATGTCCGCGATCACCGGGATCCGGGACTTGCGCGCGATCGTGGCGAGGGCGTCCGCGTCGTCCTGCGTGGGGCAGGCGACGCGGACGATCTGGCAGCCGGACGCGGTGAGTTCCGCGATCTGCTGGAGGGTGGCGCCGATGTCCGACGTACGGGTCGTCGTCATCGACTGCACCGACACCGGGGCTCCGCCCCCGACCGCCACCGGCCCGACCTGGATCCGCCGCGACGTGCGCCGCGGCGCGAGGGGCCGGGCCGGCACCTCGGGAACGCCCAAGGGAACGGCGGCCATGACGTCAGTCCTGCTTCCCGCTCGTCGTCATCGTCTCGCGCGCGGCCCGCAGTGACTCCTTCAGGGAGCCCATCGTGGCGAGCACGGCGGTCGGCTCGTAGCCGCAGTGGGCCATGCAGTTGGCGCAGCGCGGGTCCTTGCCGCGGCCGTACTTGTCCCAGTCGGTCTTCTCGACCAGTTCGCGGTACGTCGACACGTAGCCGTCGCTCATCAGATAGCAGGGCTTCTGCCAGCCGAAGAGCGAGTAGCTCGGGATCGCCCACGCCGTGCACGGGAAGTCGACCTTGCCCTCCAGGAAGTCCAGGAAGAGCGGGCTCTGGTTGAGGCGCCACTTCTTGCGGTTGCCGCCCGAGAAGGCCTTCTTGAACAGCTCGCGGGTCTGCTGCACGCCGAGGAAGTGCTCCTGGTCGGGCGCCTTCTCGTAGGCGTAGGCGGGCGAGAGCATCATCTCGTCCACCTTCAGGTCGTCGTTGAGGAAGTTGAGCACCTCGACGACGGTCTGCGGGGTGTCGGTGTTGAAGAAGGTCGAGTTGGTGGTCACCCGGAAGCCGCGCCGCTTGGCCTCCTTGATGGCCTCCACCGCCTCGTCGAAGGTGCCCTCCTTCGCCACCGAGGCGTCGTGCCGCTCGCGCAGCCCGTCGATGTGCACGGCCCACGCGAAGTACGGCGAGGGCGTGAACTTGTCCATCTTCTTGCGCATGAGAAGGGCGTTCGTGCACAGGAACACGAACTTCTTCTTCGCCACCAACTGCCGTACGATCTCGTCGATCTGAGGGTGCATCAGCGGTTCGCCGCCGGCGATGGACACCATCGGCGCACCGGACTCCAGCACCGCGCCCACGGCCTGGGCGACGGGCATGCGCTGCTTGAGGACACCCGCCGGATGCTGGATCTTGCCGCAGCCCTCGCACTTGAGGTTGCACGCGAACAGCGGCTCCAGCTCGACCAGCAGGGCGAACTTGTCCCGCTTCCTGAGCTTCTGTTCGAGCAGGTATGTAGCGACCTTGACGGTCTGGCGCAACGGCATGGCCATCTGGCTCACCTCCGGGGGAGCAGCAAAGAACGGTGCCATTCGAAAAATGCGGGAAGTACGGAACGAAGAACGCGGAAGGCCGATATCCCGCCGCGCACGGTGCCGATCCGGACGAGTTCGTGTTCGGGGGCGTCCACGACCACCCGGACGGCCGCCACCGGGCGGTCACCGGTGCGGACGGCGGCGAGGAGCGTGGCCGCCGACTCCATGTCGACCGCGATCGCCCCGGTCGCGAGCAGCTGGGACCGCTCGGGACCGCGCACGACGTGGTCGGAGCCGGTGAGCGGCCCGGTGTGGACCGTGCGCCCGGGCAGCAGGCGCACGAGTTCCTTGACCAGCAGTTCGGTCGCCACGCAGGCGACGGCGCCGCGCGCGTCCCGGGTCTCGTCGGCGACCACCAGGTCACCGGGGTGCATGCCGGGCGCGAGCCCGGCACAGAAGCCGGTGGCCAGCACGGCCGCGTCGGCGAACGCCGGGAGGGCGAGCTGCCGGTGGACGGAGCGCTCCGCCGCCTTCGGGCCCATGCCCGTGCGGACGACGGAGTACGGCCCGCCCGCCCCGCTCCTGTCACCGGTGCGCAGGGCGACGTGCTCGATGCCGAGCGCGCAGGCGATCAGCAGCGGGGCCGGGGCGGGCTGGGTGGTCACCTCAGCTCACCCTGGCCTCGGCGAGAGGTTTCTGCGCCTCGGTGAGCGGCTTCCTGGCGAGCAGCCGGCGCTCGAAGGGGTCGCCGTGCAGGTACCGGCCGAGCGCGGTGAGCGGGAAGACCTGCCGGTACAGGTGGTAGTTGATGGAGAAGTCCCAGGGGAAGCCGGTGCCGGTGAAGTACGGCTCGTCCCAACCGCCGTCCTCGCGCTGGGTGTCGGCCAGCCACCGCACGCCCCGCTCGACGGCCTGGGAGTCGCGCTCCCCCGCCGCGAGCAGCGCCATCAGCGCCCACGCGGTCTGTGAGGCGGTGGAGGCGCCGCGGCCGCTCCACTCCTTGACGTACTTGTAGGAGCGCAGGTCCTCGCCCCAGCCGCCGTCCTCGTTCTGGACGGACTCCAGCCAGGTCACGGCCCGCCGGATCGCCGGGTGCGAGCCGGGCAGTCCGGCCGCGGTCAGCGCGGGGACCACGGAGCCGGTGCCGTAGAGGTAGTTGACGCCCCAGCGGCCGAACCACGAGCCGTTCGCCTCCTGTTCGGCGAGCAGCCAGTCGATGCCGCGCCGGGTGCGCGGGTCGTGGGCGAGGCCCTCGGCCGCGAGCATCTCCACCACGTGCGCGGTGACGTCGGCCGACGGCGGGTCGATGACCTCGCCGAAGTCGCAGAACGGCAGCCGGTTGGGGAACGGGCTGGTGTTGTCGACGTCGAAGGCGCCCCACGCGCCGTTCTTCGACTGCATCCCGAGGTTCCAGCGCACCGCCCGCCCGATGGACCTGTCCACCCGCTCGGGGTCGTGGTGGCGGACCCGGCGCAGCGCGAGCGCGACCTCGGCGGTGTCGTCGATGTCCGGGTAGTTGTCGTTGTGGAACTCGAACGCCCAGCCGCCCGGCGGCAGCCCGGGCCGGCGTACGGCCCAGTCGCCGGGCCGGACGATCTCCTCGCCGAGCATCCAGTCGGCCGCCTTGACCAGTTGCGGATGGTCGACGGGGAGCCCCGCGTCGACCAGCGCGATGGTGGCGAGGCAGGTGTCCCACACCGGGGACTGGCAGGCCTCGATCATCCGGGCGCCGTCCTCGCGCCACACGGCGAAACGGTCCAGCGAGGCGATGCCCTCGCGCAGCACCGGGTGGTCCAGGTCGTAGCCGAGCAGGTGCAGGGCGATGACCGAGTACACGGCGGGGGGCTGGATGCCGCCCCAGCAGCCGTCGTTCTCCTGCCGCTCGATGATCCAGCGGGCCGCGCTGTTCATCGCGGCCCTGCGCAGCCGGCGCACGGCGACCCTGCGGTAGCCGCGGACCACCTTGTCGAGCCGCTGGAAGAGCCCGTCCCAGCTCGCGACCGGGGCGAGCGGCTGAGGGGGGTTGGGGTTCGCCGGGTCGGTGTGCAGTTCGTCCAGCGCGAAGGGCGCCGGGCGCACGGGACGCTTGGCGGAGACGACGGTGAGCGGCACGATGGTCTGCCGCGCCCAGCAGCCGAAGTTGTAGATGTTGAGCGGGAACCAGGTCGGGAAGTACAGCAGCTCCGGCGGGAGTTCGGGCAGGTCGTCCCACTTCCACCAGCCGAACAGGGCGAGCCAGATGCGGGTGAACACCCGGGCGGCGGCGATCCCGCCGCGCTCGCGGATCCAGGCGGAGGCCCGCGCCATGTGGGGCGCGTCGGGCGCGTCGCCGGCCAGCCGGAGGGCGACGTACGCCTCGATGGTGGCGGACAGGTCGCCGGGCCCGCCGTAGAAGGTGGCCCAGGTGCCGTCCTCACGCTGCTCGCCGCGGATGAACAGCGCGGCGGCCTGTGTGGTCCGCTCGTCGCGGATGCCCAGGAACTGACGCAGGAGCAGGTCTTCCGCGTCCATGGTGACGTTGGTCTCCAGGTCGCCCTTCCACCAGCCCTGGGCGTCCTGCCCCGCGAGCAGGAAGTCGGTGGCGCGCCGGGCGGCGCGTGCGGCGGCGTCGTGCACCCCGGCCGCCTCGGGGGTGGTGATGGTGGTGTCGCTGGCCGCGGCCGCAGGGGACGGCGAGGGCGCCCCGGTGCTTCCGTCGGTCGTCGCTGTCATGGCTTCCCCTTCGTGCAGTCGTGCGAGTCGTGCTGCTGTGGGTCCGCCGTCGGCCGGTGTCCTGTGTCGAGGGACACCGGCCGGCGACTACGCGAGCTGTATCGAGCCGATAATGATCATCTCTTTCGTACGACGACGAAGTCGGCGAGTGCCGCGAAGGCGTCCCGGACCCGGCCGGGCATCTCGACGGCGTCCAGGGCTTCGATGGCGATGGTGTGCTGGCGGCGCGCTTCCTCGGCCGTCCAGTCGCGGCCGCCGGCCTCTTCGATCAGGGCGGCACGGGCCGCGAACTCCTCCTCGGAGAAGTTCTCGAAGTCGGTGCTCTTGGCATCGGCGGCGAGCATCTCGCCGAGCTTCTCGGAGGCGGCGCCGCCGGCCGCGAGCGCGGCGACGACCGGCAGGGACTTCTTGCGCTGGCGCAGGTCGCTCCAGGTCTGCTTGCCGGTGGCGTCCGGGTCACCCCAGATGCCGAGCAGGTCGTCGACGGCCTGGAAGGAGAGGCCGAGGTGGTAGCCGTACTTCTCCAGGGCGTCGGCGGTGGCGTCGTCCGCGCCGCCGAGCACCGCGCCGATGGAGCTGGACGCGGCGAGCAGCGCGCCGGTCTTGTTGCCCTCCATCTCCAGGCACTCCTCGACGCTGACGCGGTCGCGGTGCTCGTAGGAGATGTCCTGGGCCTGACCGTCGATCAGGGCGCGGGAGGCGGCGGTCAGCCGGCGGGTGGCACGGCCCGCCTCGACGGTGCCGAGCTCCAGCAGGACCTCGTTGGCGAGGGCGAACAGGGCGTCGCCGACCAGGATGGCCTGGGCGGGACCGTGCACCTTCCAGACGGTGTCACGGTGCCGGCGCTGCTCGTCGCCGTCCATCAGGTCGTCGTGCAGCAGCGAGAAGTTGTGGACGAGTTCGACCGCGACGGCCCCCGGGACGCCCACCTCCGGCCCGGCACCGGTGATCTCGGCGGAGAGCACGGCGAGGGCGGGCCGTACGGCCTTGCCGCCGTCGCCGTCGGCGGGGTTGCCGGCCGCGTCGATCCAGCCGAAGTGGTAGGCGGCGACGGTGTCCATGGGCGGCGCCAGCCGGTCGACGGCCGTCCGCAGGACCGGTGTGGCCAGGGTACGGCCGCGCTCCAGCAGCGCGGTCACGTCCACCGCGGTCCTCCGAGCGGGTGTCGAGGCCGGGGGCACAGTGGGCACAGTCTCTCCTCTTGTTGCGGTACCGGGGGTGCGGGGACCTGCCGCGCGCTCACCGAGCATCAGGCCGCCTCCTCGAACGCGAAGAGACGGCGGGGGCGGGGCCGGCCCAGGGAACTGAGCGCGGCGTCGGCCGCGCTCACTCCACTGCGGACCGCACTCTCCATGGTCGCGGGCCACCCGGTGGCGGTCCACGCTCCGGCCAGGTACAGGCCGGGGGCCTTGGTGCGGGCGCCGGGCCGCAGCCGCCCGACGCCGGGGGTGGGAGCGAACGTCGCCGTGCGCTCCCGGGTCACGAAGAAGTCCTTCACCACCGCGCCACGAGTGCCCGGGATCAGCCGTTCCAACTCGGGCAGATAGCGCTCGCGCAGCGCGGCGACCGGCAGGTCGATCTCGTCCTGCGCGGCCGACTGCGACAGCGCCAGGTACTGCCCCTGGTCGAGCCCGGAGGCGTCCGTGCGGTCGAAGACCCACTGCACGGGGGTGCCGAGCGCGGCGAAGAAGGGGCGGGCGAGCACCGTGCGGTCGTAGACGACATGCACGTTGAGGATCGGCGCGGTGCCGATGCCGAGCAGCCGCCCGGGGTCGTCGAGGGCGCCGGGGGGCAGCAGGTCGTGGGCCTCGCGCTGGGGTACGGCGAGGACGACGGCGTCCGTGTGAAGCGTCTCGCCGGGAACCTGAACGCTCCAGCTCCCGTTCTCGTTGAGGGAGATGGAGGTGACGCGTGTACGGACCTCGGTACGCACGCCCGCGGAGTCGAGCGCCCTGCGGGCCAGCCGGTCGTGCAGTTCGCCCAGCGGGACATGGGCCCAGCCGATGTCGGCCGCGCCCGGGTCGGACAGCAGACCGGTCTTGAACACCATCGCGGCGAGCCCCAGCGAGGCGTCTCCCGCGACCGCGTTGAGGGTGGCGACCCCGACCAGGTCCCACAGGGCCTCGACGGCACGCGCCGACTGGCCGCGGGCGGCCAGCCAGCTGCCGAAGTCCTGCGTGTCCAGGGTCGGATCGGCGAGGTCGAGTCCCTTGAGCGCGAGCGCGGCGCGCCCGACGGCGGCACGCTCGGCGAGCGAGAGATGCGGATACGTGGCGAGGCTGCGTCCCAGATGGAGCGGGACGGGCAGCGCGTCGCGCCGCAGCCTGCCGAGCCGTCGGCCCTCGGGCCTGGCGACGTCGACGACGGGCACGTCCAGGCGGTCCTGCAGCGGTGCCAGCGCCGTGCCCTCGATCCGGTCGAGGAACCAGCGGTAGGCGGTGCAGCAGCGCAGGTACACGTGCTGGCCGTTGTCGACGGTCAGCTCGCCGCGCCGGAAGGAGAAGGCGAGGCCGCCCAGCCTCGGCCTGCCTTCGAGCAGGGTGACGCGGACACCCGCGTCCGCGAGCGCGAGCGCCGCGGTGATGCCCGCGAGTCCGCCGCCGACCACGACGGCACGGCCGGCGTGCGCCGGTGCGGGGCGCGAGCTGTCGCTCATCGTGCGTCGTCCTTCCATACATGCGCCCCGCAGGGGGTGCCGTGACGGGCCGTCCGGCGCTGGTCGAACGGTGCACGGTCAGCCGTCGCAGACTGGGACGCCACGCCGGAGTGCAGGGTTGCCTGCCGCGGCACGTCCCCTGGTTCGGCTGGTTCGGTGAGGTCCATCAGGCGCGCCTCCTGACGGACCGGGGCACGACATGGCGGGTCACGTTCCGGGTGTCGAGACCGGACAGACCGCGCACGGCGACGTAGGCCTTCTCACGTCCGGGCAGCGAGACCCGGCCGCGCAGCACGGCCTCGGGATCGCGCTCGATGCGGTCCAGCAGCCGGCGGTAGATGCCGGCCATGGCGGCGACACAGGCGCCGCTGCGGCGGTCGAGCATGGGGAGCAGCCGGTAGCCCTCGGCGAAAAGGGCGCGGGCCCGCCGCACTTCGAAGTGCACGAGGCCCGCGAAGTCGGAGCCCTCCGGTGGCGTCGGCCCGTCGAACCCGGCCGAGCAGCCGAACTTGGCCAGGTCGTCGGCGGGCAGATAGGTACGGCCGCCCTGGGCGTCCTCGCGGACGTCTCTCAGGATGTTGGTGAGCTGGAGCGCGAGGCCGAGGGTGTCGGCGTACTCGGGGGCGCGTTCGGCGCCGCGCGCGCCCGGTTCGGTGCCGAACACGCCGAGCGAGAGCCGGCCGATGGCACCGGCGACACACCGGCAGTAGACCTTGAGGTCGTCCCAGGTCTCGTACGTCTGACCGCGCACGTCCATCTGGACGCCGTCGATCAGCTCGTCCAGGCCGCCGAGCGGGATCGGGAAGGCGCGCGCGGCATGGGCGAGGGCGACGGCCACCGGGTCGGTGTCGTCCTCGGCGACCTCGCCGGCATGGACCCGGGCGAGCAGCGCCCGGGTGTCCTCCAGGCGGGTCAGCTTGGTCTCGCCGGGCAGGTCGCCGTCGCCGATGTCGTCCACGCGCCGGGAAAACGCGTACAGCGCCGACATGGCGCGGCGCTTGGGCGTGGGCAGCAGCCGGATGCCGTACGCGAAGTTACGGGCCTGCTGCCCGGTGACGGCCTCGCAGTAGCTGTAGGCGGCGAGTACCGGCGCGGACACGTGCGACGGAGACTCCACGGTCCGGATCACCCCTCTCCTCGCAGGATCACGCCCGCCTCACGCAGCAACTGGACCTTGCCGGGTCTGGGCGGGCCGGGAAGTACGTCGTATTCGGCGGCGGCGATCGCCCGGATCGCCGCCCTTCCCCCCGCCACGAACCCCGCGAGCAGCAGCTTCAACCTGCCGTGGACGCTACCCACCAGGGGGGCGCCTTCATTCAGCAGATCGCGGGCGCGTTGTGCTTCGTATGCAACCAGGGCGCGCACCGATGCGCCTGCCGTTTTCGCGCCAAGATCCGCTTCCTGCACGTGGAAGCGCTTCATGTCGACGGCGGGGAGGTAGATCCGGTCGCGGCCGAGGTCCTCGGCGACGTCCTGGAGGTGCTCGACGATCTGGAGGGCGGTGCACACGGCGTCGGAGAGGAGGATCCGCTCGGGCGTCTCGGTACCGGTCACGCCGAGCACGAGGCGGCCGACGGGGTTGGCGGAAAGCTCGCAGTAGGCGAGCAGGTCGTCGTAGGTCTCGTAGCGGGAGACGAGCTGGTCCTGGCGGTTGGCGGCGATCAGGCCCAGGAAGGGGTCGGGGGTCAGGCCGCGGCGGCGGACGGTGGGCTGGAGGCGGCGCAGCAGCGGGTGGGCGGGGGTGCCGTCGAAGACGCGGCGCAGGTCGGCCTCGAAGGCGTCGAGCAGGACCAGGCGGTTCTCGGCCTCGGCGGCCGACACGCCGAGCAGGCGGGCGTCGGCGCCGCCGGGGGCGAGGTCGCCGTCGCCGATGTCGTCCACGAGGCGGGCGAAGCCGTAGACCGCCATGAGGTCGTCGCGCCAGGCGCGGGGCAGGAAGAAGGGGGCCACGGGGAAGTTCTCGCGCGCGGCCTTGTCCAGGGTGGCGCGTTCCAGGTCCGGCGCCGTCTCGGTGGCCGTCATCGCCCGCAGCCCGTGGCGGGGACGGCACATGCTGCGTTGAGCTGGGGAGTTTCCGTAGCCATTGCCGTCACATCTCCCGTTCTACACTGCCGACCCAATACACACTATTTCGGACACGCCGCCCGACGATCCGCGGGGTCGCCCTGGCGCGGGATGTCGCGCGTTATGGCCCCACTTGCCGCTTTCCGGACCGGTACAGCTTACGTTGTACAACGCATCGAGGTCCGTCGGGGTGTCCTGCGCATCACAACAACACACCGATTGGCGTCAAGATTCCTTGCGCAGACCGGAGTTGACGTTTCCTTTGCGACCCGGGGGCCGACCGGACAGATGCCGGCGGACCCCCTGGCCGAAAACAGGCTACTTGCCCGTGAACTTCTCGTACTCCCTCAGCACCTCGTCGGTCGGCCCGTCCATGCGCAGCTCGCCGCGCTCCAGCCACAGGACGCGGTCGCACGTGTCACGGATGGACTTGTTGTTGTGGCTGACCAGAAAGACCGTTCCGGCCTCCTTGCGCAGTTCCCGGATGCGGTCCTCGGAGCGCTTCTGGAACCCCCGGTCACCGGTGGCGAGGGCTTCGTCGATCATGAGGACGTCGTGGTCCTTGGCGGCGGCGATGGAGAACCGCAGCCGGGCGGCCATGCCGGAGGAGTACGTCCGCATCGGGAGGGTGATGAAGTCGCCCTTCTCGTTGATCCCGGAGAAGTCCACGATCTCCTGGTAGCGCGCCTTGATCTGCTCCCGCGACATGCCCATGGCGAGACCGCCCAGGATGACGTTGCGCTCACCGGTGAGGTCGTTCATCAGGGCCGCGTTGACGCCCAGCAGCGACGGCTGGCCGTCGGTGTAGACCTTGCCGCGCTCGGCCGGCAGCAGCCCCGCGACGGCGCGCAGCAGGGTCGACTTGCCGGAGCCGTTGGAGCCGATCAGGCCGATGGCCTCGCCCCGGTGGGCGACGAAGGAGACCCCGCGCACGGCGTGGACCGTGCGCACACCCCGCGCCCCGTCGCCGGAGCCCCGCCGCACGATGCGGCTGAGCGCGGCCGTCGCGCTGCCCCTGCCGGTCCTGGCGCCGTTGACGCGGTAGACGATGTGGAGGTCGTCCGCGATGACCGTGGGCCTGCGCGCGCCCGTGGTCGGGTCGTGCAGCTGCTCAGCCACGGCCGTACCTCTCCTCCGCCCGCCAGAAGAACACGAAGCCTCCGGCGAAGACGACCACGGCCCAGAACAGCGCGATGGCCCACACGTGCGGGGGCAGGTTCGACGCGCCGTAGCCGTCGATGAGGGCGTAGCGCATGAGGTCCATGTAGACCGCGGCCGGGTTGACCTGGAGCAGCCGGACGGCGAGCTCCGAGCGGCCCTCCATCATCTTGCTGATGGAGAACATCACACCGGAGGTGTACATCCAGGTGCGCAGGATGAACGGCATCAGCTGGGCGAGGTCCGGCGTCTTGGCGCCCAGGCGGGCCACGATCAGCGCGAGCCCGGTGTTGAACAGGAACTGGAGCACCAGGACCGGCACGATCAGCAGCCAGGACAGGCTCGGATAGCTGCCGAACCCGATCGCCACGACGAACATCACGATCATCGAGAAGAGCAGCTGCTGGAGCTGCTGGAGCGAGAAGGAGATGGGCAGCGAGGCGCGCGGGAAGTGCAGGGCGCGCACCAGGCCCAGATTGCCGGAGATCGCCCGGACACCCGACATGATCGAGCTCTGCGTGAAGGTGAACACGAACACGCCCGTGACCAGGAACGGGATGTAGACGTCCTGGGACAGGCCGCGGCTCGCGTGCAGGATGACACCGAAGATGAAGTAGTACACGCCCGCGTTGAGCAGCGGGGTCGCCACCTGCCAGAGCTGGCCGAGCTTGGCCTGGCTGTACTGGGCCGTCAGCTTGGCCTGCGAGAAGGCGAGGATGAAGTGGCGCCTGCCCCACAGCTGACGGACGTACTCGGCGAGCGAGGGACGGGCGCCGCTGACGGCGAGCCCGTACGCGGCGGCGAGCTGCGCGGCCGTCGGTCCCTCGTCGGGCGACGGTATCGCGCTCACCGCGACACCGCCGTCTTGGGTTGTGTGACTCACGAGTGGGAATCCGGAATCTCTTGGTAAGAAGCTTGCTCTCTTCAGGTAAGAGCAAGCTTCTCAGATCACCGGAGGCCGGCCCAGCCGGGTCAGCCGCCACACCGTGCGCCAGCGCATGGGGCGGCGCGGACCGCACGGGGTCGTCCAGCCCTCCTTGAATCCGCCGAACCAGGCCTTCAGGGCCGGCCCGGACGGCCGCCGCAGCAGCGTGAGCAGCAGCCAGACGCCGAGGTAGACGGGGACGAGGGGCAGCGGCAGGTTGCGGCGGGCCAGCCAGACGCGGTTGCGGGCGACCATGCGGTGGTAGACCGCGTGCCGCGAGGGAGCCGTCGTCGGGTGGTACAGGACCATGTCCGACCGGTAGTCGATCATCCAGCCGGCGTCCAGGGCCCGCCAGGCCAGGTCGGTCTCCTCGTGCGCGTAGAAGAACGCGTCCGGCAGCGTCCCGGCCTCCGCGAAGACGCGGGTGCGCACGGCGTTGGCGCCGCCGAGGAAGGTGGTGACGCGCGAGGAGCGCATCGGGTCGGAGGCGCGCAGCCGGGGCACGTGGCGGCGCTGGGTCTCGCCGGTCTCGGGGTCGGCGATGCGGAAGCTGATGATGCCGAGCCTCGGGTCGGCCTCGAACGCCTCACGGCACAGCTGGGCGGTGTCGTGCCGGGCGAGCAGGCCGTCGTCGTCGAGGAACAGCAGTATGTCGACGTTCCGGCCGCTCGGCCCGAAAGCCTCTATGCCGACGTTGCGGCCGCCCGGGATGCCCAGGTTCTCGGGCAGCTCGATCGTCCGCACGACCGACGGGAACTCCGTGACGTCCGGGACGGGCGAGCCGTTGCCGACGACGACCACCTCGACCGGGTCGCCGTCCTGCTTGGCGACCGAGTCGATGAGAGCCCGCAGCTCCTCGGGCCGGTTGCCCATCGTGATGATGACGGCGCCGACCTTCACGGCACTCACTTCAGCCTGCTGGAGGCGAGGATGGACACCAGGTGCAGCAGGGTCTGCAGCAGGGCGACGCCGGCCAGCACCGCGACACCCAGCCGGGAGAAGAAGAGGTCGCCGCGCGCCTGGTCGACCACCGCCAGCACCAGGATCAGCAGGGACGCCTCGATGCCGAGGATCAGCCGGTGGAACTTGAACGCGGCGGCGGCCCGGCGGGCCAGCGCCATGCCGGAGGAGCGCATCTCGGCGGCGGCCTCCTGGACCGGCGGCTTGCCGGCCTGGTGGCGGGCGACACCGACGAGGTCCGTCTCGGCCTTGATCAGGATGGCGCCGAGCGCGGCGAGCGTGCCGAGGAAGGCCCACAGCCAGTCGATACGGCCGCCGCCCCACAGGTCGGCGGCGCGCAGGCCGAAGCCGACGAGCACGGCGGCGTCGGTCAGGTAGGCGCCGACCCGGTCCAGGTACACGCCGCTGAGCGAGTACTGCTTCTTCCAGCGCGCGATCTCGCCGTCGACGCAGTCCAGCAGCAGGTACATCTGGACACAGACCACACCGAGCACGGCGCCCCAGATCCCCGGCACCAGGAGTGCCGGGGCCGCGAGCACGCCGAAGACGGTCATCAGGTACGTGAGCTGGTTGGGCGTGACCCTGGTGCCGACCAGGTAGCGGTCGACCCGCAGGGACACCTCACGCATGTAGAGGCGTCCCATCCAATGCTCACCACTGCGCCGGTCCTTCACCCCGGCGGGGTGGACGACCGGACGGAGTTCAGCTACCGATGGCCTTGACATAGTCGGCGTAGATGTCCTTGATCTGGTTCGGCTTGAGTGCGAGGTGTTCGAGGATCGTGTAGCGGCCGGGCCTGGTCTCGGGAGCGAACTCCACGACGCGGACGAACTCGTCCACGGTGAAGCCGAACTCCTCCGGCAGCACCGGAAGCCCGTGCCGGCGCAGCACCGCGGCCGTGTGCGCCGCCTCCTCGTGGGCCCCGCGCAGATACGTCGCGAAGGCCGCGCCGAATCCGCACTGTTCGCCGTGGGCGGCCGCCCGCTTGGGGAACAGCAGGTCGAAGGCGTGGTTGATCTCGTGGCAGGAGCCGGAGGACGGGCGGGAGTCACCGGAGATCGACATCGAGATACCGCTGAGGACGAGCGCCTCGGCGAGCACCTGGAGGAAGTCGTTGTCGCCGATGCCGCCGGGGTGGCGCAGCACCGCCTCGCCGGCCTGGCGGGCCATGGCGGCGGCCAGACCGTCGATCTTCTCGCCGTTGACCCGGTTCGACAGCTCCCAGTCGGCGACCGCGTTGATGTTGGAGATCGCATCCCCGATACCGGCCCGGACGAAGCGGGCCGGGGCCTCGCGGATCACGTCCAGGTCGATGACGACCGCGATCGGGTTCGGCACCCCGTAGGAGCCGCGCCCCGCGTCGTTGTCCAGCGTCGCGACCGGCGAGCACAGACCGTCGTGCGCGAGGTTCGTCGGCACGGCGACCAGGGGCAGGCCGACGCGGGCCGCGGCGAACTTGGCGCAGTCGATGATCTTGCCGCCGCCGAGCCCGACGACAGCGTCGTAGTGGCCGGACTTCATGTCGCCGGCCAGCCGGATCGCGTCGTCCAGGGTGCCGCCGCCCACCTCGAACCAGGCGGCGCCGGGCAGCGAGGGGCCGAGGCGCTCGCGCAGCCGGGCGCCGGAGCCGCCGCTGACGGCGACGGCGAGCCGGCCGGACTGTGCGATGCGCTCGTCGGCGAGAACTCCGGCCAGGTCGTCCAGGGCACCCGGGCGGATGTCCACGACGACCGGCGAGGGGATCAGCCGGGTCAGTAGCGGCACGCGATCTCCCGCCCCTTGGCCAGGTCGTCGTGGTTGTCGATCTCGACCCACGGGACGTCGCCGATCGGCGCCACGTCGATGCGGAAGCCGCGGTCGACCAGCTCCTGGTAGCCGTGCTCGTAGAACTGCTGCGGGTCGGTCTCCCAGACCGTCTTCAGCGCGTCGGCCAGGTCGGGGGCCGCGTCGCCCTCGATCAGGGTGACGCCGATGTACTCGCCGGTGGCCTCGGCGGGATCCATCAGCTTGGTGATCCGCGTCATGCCCTTCTCGGCGTCGACGACGACCTTCATCTCCTCGTCCGCGAGGGACTTCACGGTGTCGAGGGCGAGGATGATCTTCTTGCCGTCGCCGCGCGCGGCGAGCAGGGTCTTCTCGACGGAGACCGGGTGCACGGTGTCGCCGTTGGCGAGGATCACGCCGTCCTTGAGGGCGTCACGGCCGCACCACAGGGAGTAGGCGTTGTTCCACTCCTCGGCCTTGTCGTTGTCGATCAGGGTCAGCGTGAGGCCGTACTTCGCCTCCAGCGCCGCCTTGCGCTCGTACACGGCCTCCTTGCGGTAGCCGACGATGACCGCGACCTCGGTCAGACCGATCTCCGCGAAGTTGCCGAGGGTGAGGTCGAGCACCGTGATCGAGTCCTCCCTACCTGCCGGCCCCACCGGCACCAGCGCCTTGGGCAGGGTGTCGGTGTAGGGGCGCAGACGCCGTCCGGCGCCGGCCGCCAGCACGAGGCCGATCATGCGGGTTCTCCTTCATCGTGTACGGCGGGTGCGCCTCCGAGATGAGACGACACCCAGAAGCGGATGCTCTCGGCGAGCACCACGAGGGCGACGGACACGGCGAGGACCGTGAGCGCGACCGTGAACTGCGAAGCGGTGAGCACCACGGCCAGGACGGCGACGAGCAGCGTCCGCCCCTCGTGCCCCCCGATGACGCGCGTCAGCCAGGCCGGGGGTGCTCCGGCGTTGCCGCGGATGCGGTACACCGTGTCGTAGTGATGGTAGGCGACGGCGGCCACCAGCCCGAAAGCCGCAGGAAGCGCTCCGTTCACCCCCGCCTTGCCCGCGAGGGCCAGGACGGTGCCGTACTCGGCGGCCCGGAAGAAGGGCGGGACCAGCCAGTCGAGGGCGCCCTTGAGGGGGCGGGCCACGGCGAGTGCCGAGGTCAGGACGTAGAGCAGGGCACCGATCACGGGCAGCGGCGAGCCGTTCGCGGTGAGGGCGCAGCAGGTGACGACCGCGGCACCGCCGAGGAAGGCGACGGCCGGCACGGCGAGGCCGGGCAGGCCCCCCTTGGCCGCACGCCGTACGGCCTCACCGAGCGGGCCGGAGTCGGCGAGGTCCGCGAGCGCCCGGGCGGCCCGGTCGGTGCGCCGCGCCCTGCGGGTCAGGGAGCGCAGCACGCGGCCGGCCGTGGTGTACGCCGCCGCGAGGGCGCAGCCGACGAGCAGGACGCAGAAGGTGATCCGGGGGGTGGTGGCCGCGGTGAGGAGGGCGATCATCGCCCAGCGCTCACCTATCGGCAGCACTATCATCCGCCGCAGCCAGACCGTCCAGCCGACGCTGTCGAGCCTGTCGGAGAGGGCGGCGGTGGGGCTGGTGTTGGCGGTGGCGTCGTGGTTGGCCTCGTTGAAGGAGAAGTCGACCACGTGCCGGCAGGTCTGCAGGATCATCGCGCCGAGCGCGAGGGCCCACACGTCATCACCGCCCCGGGCCGCACCGAGGGCGAGACCGGCGTAGTAGGCGTACTCCTTGGCCCGGTCGAAGGTGGCGTCGAGCCAGGCGCCGAGCGTGGAGTACTTCAGGGCGTAGCGGGCGAGCTGGCCGTCGGTGCAGTCGAGCACGAAGGACGCGATCAGCAGCACGCCGGCGGCGACGAACCCCGCGCGCGTGCCCGTCGCCGCGCAGCCGGCCGCGATCAGGGCGGTGAGCAGCGAGGCCGTGGTGACCTGGTTCGGGGTCAGGCCCCGGCGGGCGCACCAGCGGGCGAGGTAGCGCGAGTAGGGGCTGATGAAGAACGTGGTGAAGAAGCCGTCACGGGACTTCACGGCCGACTTCAGGCGTACGGCCTCGTCGTCCACGGCGGCGACGGCCTGCCGCGCCTCGTTGCGCGCCTGCGGGTCGGCGGGGACCGCGGCGACCAGGCTGCCCAGTTCGGGCCGGTACACCTCGCTGCCGTCGGCGTCGAGGGCGGTGACGATGCGGTCGGCGAGGCTGCCGACGGCGAGGGCCGTACCGCCGCCGCCCGCGGAGGTCTCGCGGGCCACGGCCCGGGTCAGCGCCTGCCGGGCGGCCGGTCCGGCGGCGACGGCGCCGGGGACCGCGGCGAGCGGGAAGCGCGGGTCGGTGAGGCCGAGGCGCAGTGCGTGCGGGTGGCCGACGAAGCGGGCGTCGACCAGGGCCACGCGCTCGGCGACCGGAGCCGCGGCGAGCGCGGTCTCGGCCTCCGCGGCGCCCACTGCCACCAGGACGTCGAAACCGAGGGACCGCAGATCGTCCTCCAGTGACGATCCGGGGACCGGCTGACCGGTGACGATGGCGGTCGACAACCGAACTCACTCCCTGGGTGTCGGCGCGCGGGCGCCGGTCGCTTGCATGGTGGGGCGCCTGCCTGCGGCACCCGGGTGTCGGCAGAGGGTATCGGACGGTTCCGGACCTGAGTTCACCGGCCGTTCACAGCCCGGTCCACGGTGACCGCCCCGGCCTTTGCCGCGATCATCATCGGGGAAACGGGGCCGCGCCCACAAACCCGGCGGCGCAGACCCGGGTAAGCCCTGGCAAAGGAGACACCCGGGCGATCGGCCTAGGCTGGGCGACCATGACGTGGCTGATCACCGGCGGAGCCGGATACATCGGAGCGCATGTGGCGCGGGCCATGACGGGCGCCGGGGAGCGTGTCGTGGCGTTGGACGACCTGTCGGCCGCGGTGCCGGCGCGGCTGCCCGCCGACGTCCCGCTCGTCGAGGGCTCGACGCTGGACGGGGACCGGCTGACCCGGGTCCTGCGGGAGTACGACGTCACGGGCGTCGTCCATCTCGCGGCGCGCAAGCAGGTCGCGGAGTCGGTGGCCGAGCCGACCCGCTACTACCGGGAGAACGTGGGCGGCCTCGGCACGCTGCTGGACGCGGTCGCCCGGGCCGGCATCCGGCGGCTGCTGTTCTCCTCCTCGGCGGCCGTGTACGGCAACCCGGACGTGGACCTGATCACCGAGGACACGCCCTGCGCCCCGGTGAACCCCTACGGTGAGACCAAGCTGGCCGGGGAGTGGCTGGTGCGGGCGGCGGGAGCGGCGTACGGCATCTCCACGGTGTGCCTGCGGTACTTCAACGTGGCGGGCGCCGCGGCGCCGGAACTGGCGGACACGGGCGTGTTCAACATCGTCCCGATGGTCTTCGACCGGCTCACCCGCGACGAGGCCCCGCGGATCTTCGGCGACGACTATCCGACGCCGGACGGCACCTGCGTGCGGGACTACATCCACGTGGCCGATCTGGCCGAGGCCCACCTGGCGGCGGCACGCCGGCTCCGCGGGGAGGGCGCGGCGGGCGACCTGACGCTGAACATCGGGCGCGGCGAGGGCGTCTCGGTGCGCGAGCTGATCACGGTCGTCGGCGAGGTCACCGGGGACCGCCGCGCGCCGGTGACCGAAGCGCGCCGCCCGGGCGACGCGCCCCGCGCGGTCGCCTCCGCCGAGCGCGCCGCACGTGAACTGGACTGGCGGGCCCGGCGCGACGTACGGGAGATGGTCGCCTCGGCCTGGCAGGGCTGGCAGCTCCACCACGGCGGCTGACGTACCGCGTTGCCCTGTCCCCCCACCCGTGGGGCCACGCGCTGCTCGCGATGTGCGGCGGGCACGCGGAGCACGAGGCACGCCTGTGCCACTGAACATCAGTACGGGCGTTCGCCCTGGCGGGCGGTTCCGGGCGCGGCCTGCCGGGCACGATGATCTACCGGGTCCCCGTCCCGGTACGGCGCCGCGCGCGGACGTGCGGGGAAGTGCCGGGAGTGCCGGATTCGTACGGCAGACTTGGGGTGCGAAGAACGAGGCGAAGGATGGGTATGCCGATCACACCTGCCACCGCGACGCACAGCTCGTCGACGGGCACCGCAGAGCAGATTTTGCTGGAACTGGTCGACGAGAAGGGTGTGACGATCGGCACGGCGGAGAAGCTCGCCGCCCACCAGCCCCCCGGGCAGCTGCACCGCGCGTTCTCGGTCTTCCTCTTCGACGAGCAGGGCAGGCTGCTGCTCCAGCAGCGGGCGTTCGGCAAGTACCACTCCCCCGGCGTGTGGTCCAACACCTGCTGCGGCCACCCGTACCCCGGTGAGGCGCCCTTCGCGGCGGCGGCCCGGCGCACCTTCGAGGAGCTGGGGGTGTCCCCCTCGCTGCTCGCGGAGGCCGGCACGGTCCGCTACAACCACCCGGACCCTGCCTCGGGCCTGGTGGAGCAGGAGTTCAATCACCTGTTCGTCGGCCTGGTGCAGGCACCGCTCGCGCCGGACGCGGACGAGGTCGCCGAGGCCGCTTTCGTGACGGCGGCCGAGCTGGCGGAGCGGCATGCCCGCGACCCGTTCTCGGCCTGGTTCATGACCGTGCTGGACGCCGCCCGCCCGGCGATCAGGGAGCTGACCGGCCCGTCCGCGGGCTGGTGAACACCCCTGCGGCCCGGTGAGCGGCACGCCGGTTCGGCGCTACGGCAGTGTCGCGGGCTTGAGCGGCAGGGCGGCCCAGATCACCTTGCCGCCGCTCGCGGTGTGCTCCATGTCGACGGCGCCGCCCGCCTCCCGGGCCACCTCGCGGACCAGCAGCAGGCCCCGGCCACCGGTCCGGCCGTGGTCGGCCTCCAGGGCGGTCGGCCGGTAGGGGTGGTTGTCCTCCACGGACACCCGCACCCACTCGGCTCCGACGGCGACCTCCACGGCCAGCATCGGCGACAGCAGCGCCGCGTGCCGGACCGCGTTGGTGACCAGCTCGGACACGATCAGCAGCAGGCCGTACTCCAGCTCGTCGGAGACCGGTACGCCCTGGCGCAGCAGCAGGTCCTGCACAGCGTGCCGGGCCTGCGGGACCGAGGCGTCCACGGCCGGAGCGGTGAACCGCCAGACGCCCTCGTACGGCAGTGGATCGGGCGGGCGCTCGGCGCCCCCCGCTGGGCCCGGGACGTCCCCGCGCCCGTGGTTGTCCATCGTCCGGTCGCCACCCTCGCGCTCGATTGTCACCACACGTCGAGTGTTGGTAACGATCCACTCCGGGCCGGATACCTGAACACAAGTCAGCGGGTATCGAGCGCTTTGTGACCGAGTGCGTATGACCCGGTCATGTGTGGGACTGTTTCCTGCCCCTCCGGGCGCCGCTTCGCGAACTATTCGGGTTGTACGGGTTTGGGTCCGCCCTTCCCCGAGACGAGCCCCACGACACGGCGCCCGCCGTAGCCGGTGGCAACGAGACCGAGGCCGTCGAAGAGCAGGGACAGCGAGAAGAACGTGCCGATCACGTACTGACTGCTGCTCGGCCAGGAGCCGAGGACCAGGATCCCGAGCAGCAGGTCGAAGGCGCCGAGGAGCAGCGTCCAGCCCAGCTGCGGCCCGCGGACGACCAGGCCGCCGGCCAGCCGGAAGATGCCTGCGGTCAGGAACAGCAGGGCGGCGAACATGGTGAGGGCGGCGGCCGTGGCGTGGGGCAGGCGGATGACGACGACGCCGGCCGCGATGTTCAGGGCGGCGACGATGACGCCCAGCCAGAAGTAGCTGGTGCCGCGGGCCTGGACCGCGTGCGCCAGGCCGACGATCCCGCCGGTCAGCAGGAGCCAGCCGAACAGCAGCATCGAGGTCAGGGTGGCGGCGGCGGTATAGACGAGTCCGACGAGTCCGGCGAGGACGAGGATCACACCGAGCGCCGCGAGCAGGCCGAAACCACGGCGCAGGCTCGTCGCGCTGTCCTTCTGCTTCCTGGCTCCGGCCATCACAGCCTCCCTCACACCCCCGCAACACTATTTACCCAGGTCCCTCCTTATTTTTCCCTGTTTTCCCCAGGGGTGGGGTGCGCTGTGACGCGCACCGGCGCATAGCATCCCGCCCATGGAGCCCCAGCTGTCGCACCACGTCGAAGGCGCCGTCGCCACCGTCGTCATCCGTCACCCGGCCAAGCGCAACGCCATGACCGCCGCGATGTGGCGGGCGCTGCCCCCGCTGCTGGACGCCCTCGCGCGGGATCCGGGGGTGCGGGCGCTGGTGCTGACCGGGGAGGGCGGGACCTTCTGCGCGGGCGCGGACATCAGCACGCTGCGGGGCTCGCCGCAGGAGGCGCAGACGCTCGCCGTGGCGGCCGAGGAGGCGCTCGCGGCGTTTCCGAAGCCGGCCGTGGCCGCGGTGCGCGGGCACTGTGTGGGCGGCGGGGCGCAGCTCGCGGCGGCCTGCGATCTGCGGCTGGCGGAGCGGAGCGCGCTGTTCGGGGTGACCCCGGCGCGGCTCGGCATCGTCTACCCAGCCTCCTCGACCCGCAGGCTGGTCTCGCTCGTCGGCCCGGGCACCGCCAAGTACCTGCTGTACACGGCCGAGTTGATCGACGCCGGGCGGGCGCTCGCCACCGGGCTCGTGGACGAGGTGCTGCCGGACGGCGAACTGGACAAGCGGGTGGCGGAGTTGACCGGGATCCTGGTCTCCCGCTCGCAGCTGACGCAGGCCGCCGCGAAGGAGTTCGCCGACGGCCGGACGGACCGGGACGGCCACTGGGCCGGGCAGGCGCGCGGCAACCCCGACAGCGCGGAGGGGGTCGCCGCGTTCCTGGAGCGCCGCCCGCCCCGTTTCACCTGGAGCGCGGCTACGTCAGGCTGAACCGGCCGCCCGTGCGGAGCTCCTCGACGAGGTGCGCGGGCGCCTTGTCCGGGGAACCGGCGTCGTACGGCGGCCGGGGGTCGTACTCCGTCAGCAGCTGGACGGCCTGGGCGTGTTCGTCGCCCGCGATCCGGCCGGTCAGCGTGAGGGCCATGTCGATTCCGGCGGACACCCCGGCGGCGGTGACGTACTTGCCGTCGGTCACCACCCGCTCCCCGGTCGGTTCGGCGCCGAACTCCGCCAGCACCTCCAGGGCGCTCCAGTGGCTGGTCGCGCGGCGGCCGCGCAGCAGTCCCGCGGCGGCGAGCAGCAGCGAGCCCGAGCAGACCGAGGTCGTCCAGGTGCTCGCCGCGTCGGCGGCGCGCAGCCAGTCGAGCAGGGCGGGGTTCTCCAGCTGGGCCCTGGTGCCGGGACCGCCGGAGACCACCAGGAGGTCCGGGTGCGGCACCTCGTCCAGGGCCCGGTCGGCGGTGACGGCGAGGAACCCGGTGTCGGTGCGGACAGGGCCGGGCCGCTCGGCGACGAAGGCGAGCTGTGCGTCCGGCAGCCGGCTGAGGATCTCGTAGTGTCCGACGACGTCCAGGGCGGTGAAGCGGTCGTAGACGACCAGGGCGATCTGCACGGTGATGTCCTTCGGTGGGTGTTCCGGGCGGTCAGCGGGCCGGGGCCGGGTGGAAGCGCCTGCGGTACTCCGCGGGGGGTGTGCCGAGGGCGCGCAGGAAGGCCCGGCGCATGGCCTCGGGGGTGCCGTAGCCGCCGGCGCGGGCGATCTCCTCGATGCCGTCGGTGGTGTCCTCCAGCAGGCGGCGGGCGTGTTCCAGGCGGACGCGGTCGACGTAGCGGCCGGGGGTCATGCCCGTCTCCTCGCGGAACGCGCGCGCGAAGTGGCGCGGCGAGAGCCGGGCCCGCGCGGCGAGCGAGTCGACCGTCAGGTCGCCGGCCGGGTGCTCGGTGATCCACCGCTGGACCTCCCGCAGCGGCGCGCGCTGCGCCGTCTGGGCCGCCAACTGGGCGCTGAACTGCGCCTGGTTGCCGGGCCGGCGCAGGAAGACCACCAGGTGCCGGGCGATGTCGAGGGCGACGTCCCGGTCCAGGTCCTCCTCGACGAGGGCCAGCGCGAGATCGATGCCGGAGGTCACCCCCGCCGAGGTGGCGACCTCTGCGTCCCGGACGTAGATGGGCTCCGGTTCCACGGTGACCGCCGGGTGGTCCCGGGCGAGCTTGTCGCAGTGGGCCCAGTGGGTCGTCGCCCGGCGGCCGTCGAGGAGTCCGGCCGCGGCGAGCAGGATCGCGCCGGTGCACACGGAGACCAGGCGCCGGGCGCGCGGGCCGTGGGCGCGCAGCCAGTCGATCAGCCGCGGGTCGGGCGCGCGGGTGCCCGCGCCGCCGGGGACCACCAGGGTGTGCGGGTCGGACGCCGTGGTGAGCGCCCCGTCGGGGACGAGGGTCAGGCCACTGGACGTACGCACCGGACCGCCGTCGAGGGAGGCGGTGCGGATCCGGTACGACCCCGGCGTGTGGTTCTCGGCGCCGGCGAACACCTCCATCGGGCCGGTGACGTCGAGGCTCTGGACGCCGTCGAAGAGGACGAAGAGGAGCGTGCGCTGCGGCATGACTCCCAGTCTTCGCCGCCCCGGTCATGGCCGCAATGACGAGTTTCCCACCTTTTCTGCCATCGGCGGGGTCCCGTCCGGGATCCGCGGCCCGCCGGTGGACCGCCCTGACCGCCGGTTGTCGGTGCCACCTGCCACAATTGCCGCGCAACCTCAGTGGAGAAGGCGGTACGGGATCGTGACGACACCCGGGTCCAGCGGATCCATCAGCGTGGGATCCATCGAAGGCAGGATCGCCGAGGAGCTCGGCGTACGGGAGCGGCAGGTGAAGGCCGCGGTGGAACTGCTCGACGGCGGTTCGACGGTGCCCTTCATCGCCCGCTACCGCAAGGAAGCGACCGAGATGCTCGACGACGCGCAGCTGCGCACGATCGAGGAGCGGCTGCGCTACCTGCGGGAGCTGGAGGAACGGCGGGCCGCGATCCTGGAGTCGGTGCGCGAGCAGGGCAAGCTCACCGACGAGCTGGAGGCGCGGATCCGCGGCGCCGAGACCAAGGCGCGACTGGAGGACATCTACCTCCCGTACAAGCCCAAGCGGCGCACGAAGGCACAGATCGCGCGTGAGGCGGGGCTGGAGCCGCTGGCCGAGGGCCTGCTGGGCGACCCGTCGGTGGAGCCGCTGGCGGCGGCCGCCGCGTTCGTGGACGCCGACAAGGGCGTCGCCGACCCACAGGCCGCGCTGGAGGGCGCCCGGGCGATCCTCACCGAGCGGTTCTCGGAGGACGCCGACCTGATCGGCGAGCTGCGCGAGCGCATGTGGGTGCGCGGGCGGCTGGCCGCGAAGGTGCGCGACGGCAAGGAGGAGGCGGGCGCCAAGTTCGCCGACTACTTCGACTTCGCCGAGCCGTTCACCGAGCTGCCCTCGCACCGGATCCTCGCGATGCTGCGCGGCGAGAAGGAGGAGGTCCTCGACCTCGTCCTGGAGCCGGAGGAGCCGGGCGAGCAGCCCGGCCCGTCGTCGTACGAGGGCATCGTCGCGCACCGGTTCGCGATCGCCGACCGGGGCCGCCCCGCCGACAAGTGGCTGACGGACACGGTCCGCTGGGCCTGGCGCACCCGCATCCTCGTCCACCTCGGCATCGACCTGCGGCTGCGGCTGCGTACGGCCGCCGAGGACGAGGCGGTGAACGTCTTCGCGGCCAACCTGCGCGACCTGCTGCTGGCCGCCCCGGCCGGCACGCGCGCGACGCTCGGCCTGGACCCCGGTTTCCGTACGGGTGTGAAGGTCGCCGTGGTCGACGCGACCGGCAAGGTGGTCGCCACCGACGTCATCTACCCCCACGTCCCGGCCAACAAGTGGGACGAGGCCCTCGCCAAGCTGGCCCGGCTCGCCCAGGAGCACGCGGTCGACCTGATCGCGATCGGCAACGGCACGGCGTCCCGCGAGACCGACAAGCTCGCCGGTGAACTCATCACCAGGCACCCGGAGTTGGAGCTCACCAAGGTCATGGTGTCCGAGGCCGGGGCGTCCGTGTACTCGGCCTCCGCGTTCGCCTCCCAGGAGCTGCCCGACATGGACGTGTCGCTGCGCGGCGCCGTGTCGATCGCCCGCAGGCTCCAGGACCCGCTCGCCGAGCTGGTCAAGATCGACCCCAAGTCGATCGGCGTCGGCCAGTACCAGCACGACCTGTCCGAGGTGAAGCTGTCCCGCTCGCTGGACGCGGTGGTCGAGGACTGTGTGAACGGCGTCGGGGTGGACGTCAACACCGCGTCCGCACCGCTGCTTTCGCGGGTGTCGGGCATCTCCTCGGGCCTCGCCGAGAACATCGTGGCGCACCGCGACGCCAACGGCCCCTTCACCTCCCGCGCGGAGCTGAAGAACGTGGCGCGGCTCGGCCCGAAGGCGTACGAGCAGTGCGCGGGCTTCCTGCGCATCCGCGGCGGCGCCGACCCGCTGGACGCCTCCAGCGTGCACCCCGAGGCGTACCCGGTGGTGCGCCGCATGGTGAAGACCAGCGGTCAGGAGGTGGCGTCCCTCATCGGCAACACGGGCGCGCTGCGCTCGCTGCGGCCCGCCGACTTCGTGGACGACACCTTCGGTCTGCCGACGGTCACCGACATCCTCAAGGAGCTGGAGAAGCCGGGCCGCGACCCGCGTCCGGCGTTCAAGACGGCCACCTTCAAGGAGGGCGTCGAGAAGATCTCCGACCTGTCCGCCGGGATGATCCTGGAGGGCGTGGTGACGAACGTGGCGGCCTTCGGCGCGTTCGTGGACGTCGGCGTCCACCAGGACGGGCTGGTGCACGTCTCCGCGATGTCGAAGACGTTCGTCAAGGACCCGCGGGACGTCGTCAAGCCCGGGGACATCGTCAAGGTGAAGGTCCTGGACGTGGACATCCCGCGCAAGCGGATCGGGCTGACCCTGCGCCTGGACGACGAGGCGGCCCCGCAGGGCGGTCAGGGCCAGGGCGGCGGACGCCAGCAGCGCGGCGGCGGCCGGCCGCCCCAGCAACGGCAGGGCGGCAGCCAGGCGCAGGGCCAGCGGCAGGGCCGGGGCGGCGGCGACCGGGGCGGGCGGCAGGCGCCGGCCCCGGCGAACAGCGCCATGGCCGACGCGCTGCGCCGCGCGGGTCTGCTCGACCCGAAGAAGCGCTGACCGCGCGGGGCCGGGGCCGTTCGGCTCCGGCCCCCAGGGGCGCGGGGCCGTGTCAGATACGCGACTGCCGCCGCGTGGGCGCGACCGGCCACGACGGCGCCGCGGCCGCACGACGCACGAAACGGCCGGGGCAGCGCGGCGCTACCGTTCGGTCACCTTGCCGTCCGCCACCTCCAGGCGCCTGCTCACCCGGACCGCGTCCAGCATGCGGCGGTCGTGGGTGACCAGCAGGAGCGTGCCGGTGTAGGAGTCGAGGGCCGATTCCAGTTGCTCGATGGCGGGCAGGTCGAGGTGGTTCGTCGGCTCGTCCAGGACCAGCAGGTTGACGCCCCGGCCCTGGAGCAGGGCGAGGGCGGCGCGGGTGCGCTCGCCCGGGGAGAGGGTCGCGGCCGGGCGCAGCACATGGTCGGACTTCAGCCCGAACTTGGCGAGCAGGGTGCGCACCTCGACCGGCTCGGTGTCCGGGACGGCCGCGCAGAAGGCGTCGAGCAGGGTCTCGGGGCCGTGGAACAGCCCGCGGGCCTGGTCGACCTCGCCGACCAGGACGCCGGGACCGAGGGCGGCGTGGCCCGCGTCGAGCGGGACGCGGCCGAGCAGCGCGCCGAGCAGGGTGGACTTGCCGGCACCGTTGGCCCCGGTGATCGCGACCCGGTCCGCCCAGTCGATCTGGAGGGACACCGGCCCGAAGGTGAAGCCGCCGCGCCGGACCTCGGCGTCGCGCAGGGTCGCCACGACCGCGCCGGAGCGCGGGGCGGCGGCGATCTCCATCCGCAGCTCCCACTCCTTGCGCGGCTCCTCGACCACCTCCAGGCGCTCGATCATGCGCTGGGTCTGCCGGGCCTTGGCGGCCTGCTTCTCGCTGGCCTCGCTGCGGAACTTGCGGCCGATCTTGTCGTTGTCGTTGCCCGCCTTGCGCCGGGCGTTCTTCACGCCCTTGTCCATCCAGGACCGCTGCATCTGCGCGCGGTCCTGGAGTGCGCCCTTCTTCCCCTCGTACTCCTCGTAGTCGTCGCGGGCGTGCCGCCGGGCCACCTCGCGCTCCTCCAGGTAGGCCTCGTACCCGCCGCCGTAGAGGTTGATCTGCCGCTGGGCGAGGTCGAGTTCGAGGACCTTGGTGACCGTGCGGGTGAGGAACTCGCGGTCGTGGCTGACGACGACCGTGCCGGCGCGCAGGCCGGTCACGAAGCGTTCGAGGCGGTCCAGACCGTCGAGGTCGAGGTCGTTCGTCGGTTCGTCGAGGAGGAAGACGTCGTAGCGGGACAGCAGCAGCGAGGCGAGGCCGGCGCGGGCCGCCTGGCCGCCGGAGAGGGCGGTCATCGGCTGGTCGAGGCCGACGGCGAGGCCGAGGGAGTCGGCGACCTCCTCCGCGCGTTCGTCCAGGTCCGCGCCGCCCAGGTCCAGCCAGCGCTCCAGGGCCACCGCGTAGGCGTCGTCGGCGCCGGGCGCGCCGTCGACGAGGGCCTGGGTGGCCTCGTCCATGACGCGCTGCGCCTCGGCGACGCCGGTGCGGCGGGCGAGGAACTCCCGGACCGTCTCCCCGGGCCTGCGCTCCGGCTCCTGCGGCAGATGGCCGACGGTCGCGGCCGGCGGGGACAGCCGCAGCTCGCCCTGCTCGGGCGCGACGAGCCCGGCGAGCAGCTTCAGCAGCGTGGACTTGCCCGCGCCGTTGGCACCGACCAGCCCGATCACGTCGCCGGGCGCGACGACGAGGTCGAGCCCGGAGAAGAGGGAGCGGTCGCCGTGCCCGGCGGCGAGGTTCTTGGCGACGAGGGTGGCAGTCATCAGGACGCCGATCCTAATGCGCCCGGCGCCCCGGTCTCAGCCGCGTTTCCCGCCGGTCGCCGGGGAACGGGCCCGTCGGCCCTGCCCGCCGATGACCGGCGCCGCGCGCACGTCCCCCGCCGTCCGGGCGACGACGTACGCCTCGCCCCTGACCGCCCGCGGATCGAGCGGGACCCGGTGCCGGCCGGGCTCCAGGGCGCCGTCGAACACCTCCTCCGTGCGGGTACGGTGCAGTCGGTCGAGGCGGTACGCGGTGATCCGCACCCGGCATGCCGCGCCGACCTCGACGTCCGCGGTGGTGCCGGTCGCGGCCAGCGCGGTCAGCGGGCGGCGCGAGAGCGGGCCGCGGCCGAGGGCGTGCTCGATCTGGGCGACGAGCAGGGGCACGATCGGGGCGAGTCCGTCCACCGCCGCGACCTCGGCCCCGGCCTGTTCGAAGGCCCGCAGCACGGCGGCCCGTTCGGCCGGGCCGACCGCCCGGCCGAAGGCGACCGCGCCGTAGCCGCGCAGTTCCTCGGCGGTGACCTCGCGCGCGTCCTGGGTGATGTCGGCGCCGATGCCGATGGTGCGCAGCGCGGCGGCCAGCCGGGCGAGGACGGCCACCCGGGCGCCGATCAGCAGCACCCTGCGCCGGGGCGCGGCGGAGCCGTCCCGCAGGGCGGTCAGGGCGGCGCGGTACTCGGGCCCGCGGAACCGGAACGGGCCCATGCCGGGATAGCCGTTGCGCTCCAGGTCGGCGTGCTCGTCCGTCTGCCAGGCGAAGTCCCGCCAGACGTAGTCCTCGCCGTCGCGCTCGATGACGGCGGTGACCGCGCCGCAGGCGAGGTCCTCGCACTCGGGACAGCCGTAGAGGACGAACCGGCCGGCCGGGAGCGGCGGTTCGGCCTCCAGCAGCAGCGCGCGCACCTGCGCGGTGAAGATGGCGGGCGGGACGTCCGAGGCGAGCGGGGAGACCGCGTCCAGGTCGGACAGCTGGAAGAGCAGTGGACGGCCGTCCACGACGAAGTCCACGAAGTCGCGGTGGACCTGGTAGCGGCCGTCGGCGAGGACACCGCCCGCGCGGGTCGCCGGTGCCAGGCCGAAGGTCGCGTATGCGGCAGACATGTGGTGAGTATCCCCACACCGGGACGAATCCGATCGCAGCATGACATGGTCGTCCGGGCAGGCTCTATCGTCCAGGCGTGGACAACGAGCCGAATGACGAAGTGATCGTGGTCGGGGACGGGGTCGCCGGGCTGACGACGGCCGTGCTGCTGGCCGAGTCCGGGCGGCGGGTGCGGGTGTGGGCGCGGGAGCCCGCCGAGCACACGACCTCGGCGGTCGCGGGCGGTCTGTGGTGGCCGTACCGCATCGAACCCGAGCGGCTGGTGGGCGCGTGGGCACTGGAGTCCCTCGCCGTGTACGAGGAGCAGGCGCGGCGCCCCGAGGAGACGGGCGTACGCCTGGTCGACGGCGTACACGAGGGGACCCGGCTGGACGACCTGGGCGACTGGGCCGGCCGGGTGCCGGGGCTGCGGGAGGTGCCGGACGGTCTGGCGGCGCGGCTGCCGGTGATCGACATGCCGGTGTATCTGGCCTGGCTGCGGGAGCGGTTGGGGAAGGCGGGCGGGACGGTGGAGCGGCGCGAGGTGAGCGATCTGACGGCCGTTCCCGCCGATGCCGTCGTCAACTGCACGGGGCTGGGCGCCCGTTCGCTGGTACCGGATCCGCAGGTGCGTCCGGTGCGCGGGCAGTTGGTCGTCGTGGCGAACCCGGGGGTGACGACCTGGTTCACCGCCGTCGAGCACTCCGGGGCCGACTCGGCGTACTTCATCCCGCAGCCGTACGGCCTGCTGCTGGGCGGTACGGCGGAGGAGGACGACTGGTCCCTGGAGCCGGACCCGGCCACCGCCGCGGCGATCGTCGCCCGCTGCGCGCGGATCCGCCCTCAGATCGCGGGCGCGCCGGTCCTCGGCCACCGGGTGGGGCTACGACCGGCCCGCGACGCGGTACGGCTGGAACGGCAGCCCCTGCCGGACGGCCGTGTGCTGGTGCACAACTACGGGCACGGCGGGGCCGGGGTGACGGTGGCGTGGGGGTGTGCGCGGGAGGCGGCCGGACTGGCGTTTCCGGCCGCCTGAGCCCATCCGTTCGCGGCGCCCGCGAGGCGCCGACACCGGTCGGGTACACCCGCGCAGGGGCACGCCGCGGCTACTCCGGGATGCGCTGGGCCACCCGGGGTGCGCGGACCCCTTCCAGGGCCCGGGGTGCAGGAACCGTGGCCGTCGAGCCCGACGTGGCCCGGGCGAAGGCCGCCGCGCCGCCCACCAGCGGGAGGCGGGCCGTCGTACCGGACAGCGCGACGGTCAGGCTCGGCCGCGTGGACGGCGGGTCGATGAGGTCCTTGTCCGTGCCCGCGATGATCAGTGCGAGGCGGTGCCCCGCGGGGACGACGTGGTCGGTGGCCGCGAGGTCGAGGGTCATCGTGTAGGCCCTGCCCGGGGTGAGCGGAACTCCCTTGCCGAGCCAGGCGTGGTGGCCGAGGTCGGCCCAGCCGCGGCTGAACACGGTGTAGTCGACCTTGGCCGTCCTGGCCCTGGTCTCCTTGAAGCAGGCGCTGTCCCCGGCCGTGCTCTCGCCCCAACAGGTGCGGTTGGTCAGCGTGGTGATGCCCTCGGCGGCGTCGGCGTAGTCACGGATGGTGTCCGGGCCGAGGTCGACCAGGACGGCGGACAGGTGGGCCGAGGCGGTGGTCGGGGTCGCGGTCACCGTCACCGTGGACGACCCGGACAGGCGCAGGTCGTGGGTGAGCGGTGCGGTGAGGAAGCCGGCCTTCTCGGGGGTGGGGGCGGTGAGACGGGCCGCCCAGTCGGTCTCGCTCAGCTTGGGGTCGTCGGTGAAGGTCTCCGTGCCGGCGGCCGGACGCAGGCCGAGCGTGCCGACGCCGTTCCGCGCGCCGGGGCCGGGGTGCAGGGCGGTGGGGCGGGTGCCCTGCGGGGGCCAGACGCGTGAGGTCACCCATTGGTCGGGGTGGCGCTCGATGTCGGCCATCGGCTCGCGGTCGATGCCGTTGTCGTAGCCGAGGAGTTCATGGTCGAACCAGCGGTGCAGGGTGTCGACCCAGGCGCCGCGCCGGTAGTCGAAGGGATCGACGTGGCCGGTCTGGGAGAGCCAGATCTTGCGCTCGACCCCGTGCTGCGCGAGGGCGTCCCACCACTGGCCGAAGTGCTTGGTGCGGACGTTGAGGTCCTGCATCCCGTGCACGAGGAACACGCTCGCGCGCACCGTGGCCGCGTCCTTGACGTAGTCCCGCTCGGTCCACAGCGGCGTCCAGTCGCCGCTGCGCGGGCTGCCGTCGGTGAGTTTCTTCTGCACGGCCGCGCAGTGGGCCTTCGCCGCGTCGCTCTCGACGTCGCCGGCGAGGTCGGCGGGGCCGCCGTCGTACAGCGGGGCGCCCTGCGCGAAGTAGTAGTCGTACCAGGAGGAGATGCCGCTGATCGGGACGATGGTCTTCAGGCCCCTGACGCCGGTGGCGGCGACGCCGTTGGCGATCGTGGCGTCCCAGCTCTTGCCGATCATGCCCGTTCTGCCGTTGGTCCAGGTGGCCTTGACGGTCTGTGTGCCGGTCCGGCTGGTGTACGCCGTGGCGCGGCCGTTCAGCCAGTCGATCACGGCCTTCGCGGACTGGATGTCGGAGCGCCCGCCGACGTCGACGCAGCCGTCGGAGCGGTTGGTGCCGGCGAGGTCGACGCCGACGAAGGCGTAGCCGCGGGGCACGAAGTAGTTGTCGTAGAACAGCGGCATCTGGACGACGTGGCCCTGCGCGTCGTACGTCTTGAGCTGGCTCTCGTTGCCGCGTCCGCAGCAGGAGAAGTACGGGCTCGCGTCCATGATGACGGGCACCTTGCGGCCCTCGCGGGCGGGTTCGGCGGGTCGGACGATGTCGGCGGCGACCCGGTCGGGCTTCCCGTCGCCGTCCCCGTCGAGGCCCGTGTCCACCCAGACGGACTCGCGGACGGCATGGGTGTACGAGTAGACGGGCCGGCTCTCGTGGGCGGCCCGGCTGTCGGGGCCGGCGGCCTGTGCGGCGGCCGGGGTCAGGAAGGCGGCCGTCAGGATGGCGGCGACCGCTGTCGCGAACGGTCTCCAGATCGTGAAGCGCGTACGTCTCGGCATGCGCGGACGGTACTCCGGTCAACTCCCCGACAGAAGAGGGCACCACGGTGGCCCGGGTGACTCATGACGGCTGAATGGCGATCGTGTGACAGCGGGGACCGTGGACAGGCCAGGGGGCACAGGGAATGAATAGGCTCCGAACAGATCCACCACGCATGTCCCACGAACGCACTTGCACTCCCGACGACTTGGAGCTGACGTGCACCGCAGAATCATCGCGCCGGGCGCACTGGCGGCGGCCTCCCTCCTGCTGGCGATCCCGGCATCGGCCGCGAGCTACACCCCCGGCGCGCCGGGCATCGGCGACCCCTACTACCCGTACTACGGCAACGGCGGCTACGACGTCTCGCACTACGACCTCAGGCTGCAGTACCAGCCGAAGACGGACGAGTTGCAGGGCACGGCGACGATCCTGGCCAAGACCACCCAGGACCTGTCCAGCTTCGACCTGGACTTCCTGCTGGACGTCAGCGAGGTGCGGGTCAACGGTTCCAAGGCCGCCTTCACGCACGCCGAGCAGCACGAACTGGTCGTCACGCCGAAGACGCCGCTGGCCAAGGGCACCCCGATCACCGTCACCGTCCGCTACAGCGGGGTGCCGTCGACGAAGAGCGCGTACGGCTTCACCACCTGGCACCGCACGCCCGACGGTGCCGTGGCCGCCGACGAGCCCGAGGCCGCCTGGTGGTGGTTCCCGAGCAACGACCACCCGAGCGACAAGGCCACCTACGACGTGTCCGTGGCCGTGCCGGACGGCACCCAGGTCATCTCCAACGGCACGCTCCAGTCGACGGCTTCGAAGCTGGGCTGGACCCGCTACAGCTGGCGGCAGAACAAGCCGCAGGCGACGTATCTGGCCACACTCGCCATCGGCAGGTTCGACATCACCACCAGCACCTCCGACGGTGGCGTACCGGTCATCAACGCCTACAGCAAGGACCTCGGCGACAACGACGGGGCCGCGCGGGCCAGCGTGGAGCGCACCGGGGAACTGGTCGACTGGCTGAGCGGCTACTTCGGGCCGTATCCGTTCAGCACGGCCGGCGGTTACGTGCCGAACACCACGACCGGGTACGCGCTGGAGACCCAGAGCCGCGTCTACTACAGCCCGAAGCAGTTCGCCAAGGGTGCCAACGCCTCGGTGGTCGTGCACGAGCTGGCCCACCAGTGGTACGGCGACGACGTGTCGCTCAAGGACTGGAAGGACATCTGGCTCAACGAGGGCTTCGCGACGTACGCGCAGTGGCTGTGGTCCGAGCACGAGGGCGAGGGCACCACGCAGCAGCTCGCCGACTACGTGTACGCCTCGCACCCCGCCGACGACGCCTTCTGGACGGTCGAGCCTGGTGACCCGGGCGCGGACCACCAGTTCGACGACGCCGTCTACGACCGGGGCGCCCTCGCCATCCAGGCCCTGCGCAAGGAGGTCGGTGACGACGCGTTCTTCCGCATCCTGAAGGGCTGGCCGCAGGAGCACGCGTACGGCAACGCCTCGGTGGCCGACTTCCAGCGTTACGCCGAGCAGGTGTCCGGCAAGCCGCTTGCCGCGCTGTTCGGCACCTGGCTCTTCCAGCCGTCGAAGCCGGCCGCGCCCGCGGCGCGCGCCGCGGCGCTGGTGAAGGCGGACGCGACGGCTGTGACGGTGGCACAGCCGAGGTCGTGGCAGAGGATCGAGGCGGCGCACGGCGGCCACGGGAACTGACCCCGGGCCGCGTCAGGGTCTGGGCTAGGCCGCCGCCTTGAGCAACTGGTCCCGGCCCAGCGCCCCCGTGCGGGAGGCCGGGACCGTGCAGGCGTGGGCCCCCGCGAGCGCGCCGTAGCGCGCGCAGGTCTGCGGCGGCTCCCCGGCGAGGCGGCCGTAGAGGAACGCGGCGGCGAAGGCGTCGCCCGCGCCGTTGGAATCGACCACCGGCGCGGGCGGTGTCTCGGCGGGCACGCGGGTGAGCTCGCCGTCGGCCAGCAGGTATGCGCCCTCGGCACCGGCGGTGGCGACGACGGTACGGGCCCGGCCCCGCTCGGCGATGCGCCGCAGCGTCCGCTCGGGGTCGGCCAGGGCGGCGGCCGACAGGAAGACGACGTCGGCCGCGTACGCGAACGGCTCGTGGTACGGATTCTCGCCGTCCCAGTCGTGCAGATCGGTGGAGAGCGGCACGCCCGTCGCGGTCAGCACCGGCAGTGCCTCGGCGCAGGGCTGGGTGATGGTCACGTGGAGGTGCCGGCTCGCGGCGGCGAGCGCGCGCAGCGTCTCCTCCGGGAAGCGGTCGCCGGGGCGCGAACGGCTGGTGTCGTACAGGGACAGGCGGCGGCCGTCCGGGCCGACCAGATTGACCGCGCGCCTGGTCCCGGCGGGCTGCGGGAGCGCGGTGAGCCCGATGCCGTGCTCGCGGTGCAGGGCGCGCACGAGGTCGCCCTCGGGGTCGTCGCCGAGCAGGTCGAGGTGGTGGGTGCGCAGGCCGAGGGCGGCGAGACCCACGGCCACGAAGTCGCCGGTCTGCCCGGCGCGGGTGCGGATCCCGGAGTCGATCATGTAACTGTCGGCGTACGGCAGCGGCAGCTCGGGGACGTGGACGATCGTGTCCACCCCGGCTCCGCCGAGCACCAGCACATCCGTCGTGCCGGTGTGCGTCGTCTCGGTCCGCGTCACGCCGGTCTGTGAGGTCATGCGCCGCCCTCCCCGTGGTCGTACCGGGACCAGGTGCGGCGCCCTTGACCGACGGAACGGTGGCGTCACCCCGGATGAATGTGATCCCGGACATGACGCCACCGTAGGCGATGCCACTGACAGTGGCCCTGAGCTGCTACTTCGTCAGCTGCGAGAGTTCCTTCCCGGCGTTCGCGGACACCCGGCGGCGCACACCGAACCAGCCGGCGACGAGCATGACGGCGATCACCGGGATCAGCAGGATCGTCTTCCGGCCGACGTCGGGGTCGTTCCACATCATGCCGAGGCAGATCAGCAGGAAGGCGATGGTGGCGATCTCGATGACCGGGCTGAACTTCAGCTGGAAGTGCGGCCGGGTCACGAGGCCGGCGCGGGCGCGGCGGACGAAGACCATGTGGCAGATCATGATGATCACCCAGGTGCTGATGATGCCGAGGGAGGCGACGTTCAGCACGATCTCGAAGGCCTGGCTGGGCACGAAGTAGTTCAGGCCGACGCCGAGCACGCAGACCCCGCAGGTCAGCAGGATGCCGCCGTAGGGGACCTGGCTGCGGCTCATCTTGGCGGTGAACTTCGGGGCCGAGCCCGCCATGGCCATCGAGCGCAGGATGCGGCCGGTGGAGTACAGGCCGGAGTTCAGCGAGGACATGGCGGCCGTCAGCACGACGAGGTTCATGACGTCGCCGGCCGCCGGCACACCGATCTTGGACAGAACGGTCACGAACGGGCTCTCGTCGGCGGAGTACACCGAGCCGGGCAGCAGCAGCGCGAGCAGGACGACCGAGCCGACGTAGAACAGACCGACACGCCACATGATCGAGTTCACCGCGCGCGGGACGACCTTCTCCGGCTCGGCGGTCTCACCGGCGGCCACGCCGACCAGCTCCAGCGCGGCGTACGCGAAGATCACGCCCTGCATGACCAGGACGACCGGCATCAGGCCGTGCGGGAAGATGCCGCCGTGGTCGCTGATCACGCTCAGGCCGGGGGTGTGGCCGTCGACCTTGTGCTGGGTGGCGAGCAGGAAAATGCTGATCAGCATGAAGCCGACGATGGTGGCGACCTTGATGATCGCGAACCAGAACTCCATCTCGCCGAAGATCTTCACCGAGATCAGGTTCACGGCCAGGACCACCGCGAGGGCGATCAGCGCCAGCACCCACTGCGGGATCGAGGTGAAGAAGCTCCAGTAGTGCGTGTAGAGCGCGATCGCGGTGATGTCGGCGATGCCGGTGGTCGACCAGTTCAGGAAGTACATCCAGCCGGCGACGTAGGCGCCCTTCTCGCCGAGGAACTCGCGCGCGTACGACACGAAGGAGCCGGAGGACGGCCGGTACAGGACGAGCTCGCCGAGGGCGCGCACGACGAAGAAGGCGAAGACGCCGCAGACCAGGTAGGCCAGCGCCAGTGCCGGGCCGGCGTTGTGCAGTCGGCCACCGGCTCCCAGGAGGAGGCCGGTACCGATGGCACCGCCGATGGCGATCATGTTGATGTGGCGGGCCTTGAGGTCCTTGCTGTAACCGGCGTCGCCCGCGTCCGCGGGCTTCTGGGCCGCCTGGGGGGCGGCGGCCTGTGCCGATTCCACGGCTTCCTTGCTCACGGGTGGTTCCACTTCCTGGTGCGCCCGGGCCTCGTGAGCCCAGGGGTCGTGCAGGTCGAGGCCCGCACCACCCTGTCGAGTTGCGGCACAGACCAAGGCAGCACCTTCCCAGAAAGATCCGCAGGTACGCGGTGGTCCACATCACAGAGCGTTACTTCTCACACGATCCACTCCGAGGACACGCGATGTTCACCATGGGTTTCACACTCCTGGTGAGACAGCGATACTGCTGCGCATGACGACCGACGCGACGACCGACACCGGGGAGCCGACCCTCACCATCGACGAGCTGGCCGCCCGCACGGGTGTCACGGTCCGCACCGTCCGGTTCTACGGCAGCAAGGGGCTGCTCCCGCCGCCGGTGATCGGTCCGCGCCGGGTCGGGCGGTACGGGCCCGGGCACGTGGCGCGGCTGGCCCTCATCGAGGAGTTGCAGCAGCAGGGCATGACGCTGGCGGCGATCGAGCGGTACGTACGGCAGCTGCCCGCCGACCTCACCCCGCACGACCTCGCCATTCACCGCGCGGTGGTCGCGTCCTGGGCGCCGGACGCGGTGGACACGGTGGCCCGGCGGGAGCTGGAGCGGCGGGCCGGGCGGCCGCTGTCCGCCGAGGACGTGGAGCGGCTGGCGGCGATGAACGTCGTCCGCGAGACGGCGGACGGCACCTTCCGGGTCGATGCCGGGCTGCTCCGGCTCGGGGTGCAACTGCTCGACGTACCGCTCTCGCAGGAGGCGATCCTCGCGGCGCGCACGGTGCTGGTCGAGCACTCGCGCGCCGCGGCCCGCGAGCTGTCCCGGCTCTTCCGCGGCGAGGTGGCCGAGCGCGCCACCCGGGACGTGAAGTCCCTGTCGGCACACATGCACCCCCTGGTCGTACAGGCACTGCTGACGACGTTCCAGCGCTCCCTGCGGGAAGAACTGCGCGAATGGCTCAGCGTCTCGGATCCCACCACACCGAAGCCGCCAGGACCGGAGCCGGCCTGATCAGGGGCAGGCTGGTGGGGGCGGGCCTGGTCAGGGGCAGGCCTGATCAAGGGCTGGCTGGTCGGGCAGCCCAGCCCTGGCTGGGGCCGGGTGACCGGGCAGACCTGGCGCGGGCCGAGCCGAACGGGGCGGGCCGGCCCATGTGGTCGGGCCCGGCCGATCGGGGTCAGCGATTCAGGGCCGACATGATGAGGCCCGGATGATCAAGGCAGACATGATGGGGCCTACCTGATCGGGCTCGGCGGGTCAGGCCGGCTGGTCAGGGCCTACCCACTCGGGCCCGTCTGGTCGGGCCCAGCTGATCGAGGCCCGTCAGACGGCCTGCCTGGTCAAGCCCGGCTGATCGGGCCTACCCAGTCGGGCCCGGATGATCAGGTCCAGCCTGACGAGGTCACCTGCTCGGGGCTGGCTGGTCGGGGTCGACATGACAGAGCCCGGTCGATCAGGACCGACCTGAGGGTGCCTTCCTGATCGGGCTCGGCCGGTCAGGCCACCCCGCTTCGCGGCCTACTGGTCGAGCCCAGCTGATCAAGGTCGACCTGACGGGTCCCGGGCGATCACGGCCGGGTGGGCGGAGCCCGGTGGAACAAGACCCAGCCGAGCGGGTCCTGCGCACCTTCGCCCCACGCAGGGGAGCCCGGCCGATCATGATCCGGCCAACCGGAGCCCGGGACACCGGAGCCGGGACACCGGAGCCCGCCTGGTTCCGCACCTGATTGGTCCGGGACCAGACGATCCGAGCCCCCACAATCCGCGCGCCCAAGCGATCCGAGCCCAGACGATCCCGGACCGGACGATCCAGAACCCGGCGGACCGTTTCAGGCTCAGGCCAATCCGTGCTCGGGCCAACCCAAGCTCCGGCCGATCCAGGCCCCGGGGCTCCGGCCGATCCAGACTCGGCGGACCGAGGCCCGGGCGGCAGGAGTCCAGGCGCTCGAAGTCCGGGCCGCCGGAGTCCAGGCCACCGAAGTCCGGGCCACCGGAATCCAGACAGCCGGAGCCCAGGCCACCGGAGACCGGGCAGTCGGAACCCAGGCCGCCGGAGTCCCGGCGGCCGGGTCCCCGCCGCCGGTTGGGGCCTGGGTTCGGGCCGAGGTAGGTGTCAGTCGGTGAAGCGTTGCCCCCTGTCCGCCTTTTCCACGAGCAGTGCGGGCGGGGTGAAGCGGTCGCCGTAGGTCTCGGCGAGTTCCCGCGCGCGGGTGACGAAGCCGGGCAGGCCTCCGTCGTAGCCGTTGATGTACTGGAGCACACCGCCGGTCCAGCCGGGGAAGCCGATGCCGAGGATGGAGCCGATGTTGGCGTCGGCGACCGAGGTCAGGACGCCCTCCTCCAGGAGCCGGACGGTGTCGAGCGCCTCGGCGAAGAGCATCCGCTCCTGCATGTCCCGGAACGGGATCTCGTGCCCGGGCTTCGTGAAGTGCTCGCGCAGGCCGGGCCACAGCCCCGCGCGCCTGCCGTCCTCGGTGTAGTCGTAGAAGCCGGCGCCGCCACTGCGGCCGGGGCGGCCGAACTCGTCGACCATGCGGTCGATGACCGCCTCCGCCGGGTGCGCGGTCCAGGTGCCGCCGGACTCCTCCACGGCCCGCCTCGTCTCGTTACGGATCTTGCGCGGCAGGGTGAGGGTCAGCTCGTCCATCAGCGAGAGCACCTTGGCGGGGTAGCCGGCCTGGGCGGCGGCCTGCTCGACGGAGGCGGGCTCGACGCCCTCACCGACCATGGCGACACCCTCGTTGATGAAGTGGCCGATCACCCGCGAGGTGAAGAAGCCACGCGAGTCGTTGACCACGATCGGTGTCTTGTTGATCTGCCGGACCAGGTCGAAGGCCCGGGCGAGGGCCTCGTCGCCGGTGCGCTCGCCCTTGATGATCTCGACCAGCGGCATCTTGTCGACCGGCGAGAAGAAGTGCAGCCCGATGAAGTCGGCCTGGCGCTCCACGCCCTCGGCGAGGGCGGTGATGGGCAGGGTGGAGGTGTTGGAGCAGAGCAGTGCGTCGGGTGCGACGACGGGCTCGATCTCCTGGAACACCTTGTGCTTGAGCGCGGTGTCCTCGAAGACGGCCTCGATCACCGCGTCGCAGCCCGCGAGATCGGCCGCCTCGCCGGTCGGGGTGATCCGGGCGAGCAGCGCGTCCGCCTTCTCCCGGCTGGTACGGCCCTTGGCGACGGCCTTGGCGCACAGCTTCTCGGAGTAGGCCTTGCCCTTGGCGGCGGCCTCCGCCGAGACGTCCTTCAGGACGACGTCGATGCCCGCGCGGGCACAGGAGTAGGCGATGCCGGCACCCATCATGCCGGCGCCGAGGACGGCGACCTTGCGGACCGTGCGGGACTCGATGCCCTTCGGGCGGTTGGCGCCGGAGTTGACGGCCTGGAGGTCGAAGAAGAACGCCTGGATCATGTTCTTCGCGGTCTGCCCGGTGACCAGCTCGGTGAAGTAGCGGGTCTCGATGGTGATCGCGGTCTCGAAGTCGACCTGGGAGCCCTCGACGGCGGCGGCCATGATGTTGCGCGGGGCCGGGTAGGGCGCGCCGGCCGTCTGCTTGCGCAGGTTGGCCGGGAAGGCGGGCAGGTTGGCGGCGAACTTCGGGTTCGCGGGGGTGCCGCCGGGGATCCGGTAGCCGGGGACGTCCCAGGGCTGGTGCGACTCGGGGTGCGCGTCGATGAAGGCGCGGGCCTTGGCCAGCATCTCCTCCGGGGTGGCGGCCACCTCGTGGACCAGGCCGTTCTCCTGGGCACGGCGCGGGTTGTACTGCGTGCCCTGGAGCAGCACCTTCAGCAGGGCGTCCGTGATGCCCATCAGGCGCACGGTGCGGGTGACGCCGCCGCCCGCGGGCAGCAGGCCGAGGGTGACCTCGGGCAGGCCGATCTTGGAGCCGGGGGCGTCGAGGGCGATGCGGTGGTGGGAGGCGAGCGCGATCTCGTAACCGCCGCCGAGAGCCGCGCCGTTGATGGCGGCGACGACCGGCTTGCCGAGGGTCTCGATGCGGCGCAGCGCGTTCTTGATCTCGGTCGCGCTGTCGAAGACCTGCTGGGCGTCCTCGGGACCGGCCTTGATCATGTCCTTGAGGTCGCCGCCCGCGAAGAAGGTCTTCTTGGCGGAGGTGTAGATGACGCCGCGGATGGAGTCCTTCTCGGCCTCCGCGCGCGCGGCGATCGCCGTGATGGAGGCGCGGAACGCCTGGTTCATGGTGTTCGCGGACTGGTTCGGGTCGTCCAGGACGAGGGTGACGACACCGGTGTCGTCCTGCTCCCAGCGGATGGTGGTGCTCTCGGTCATGACAGTCGTCTCCGTTGAAGTCTCTGAAGTCTCGTGGTTCCGCGGGGAGTTCAGATGCGCTCGACGATGGTGGCGATGCCCATGCCGCCGCCGACGCACAGGGTGGCGAGGCCGTAGCGCTTGTCCTGGCGCTCCAGTTCGTCCACGAGGCTGCCGAGGATCATCGCGCCGGTCGCGCCGAGCGGGTGGCCCAGCGCGATGGCGCCGCCGTTGACGTTGACCTTGTCGAGGGAGAGGCCCATGTCCTTGACGAAGCGCAGCACGACCGCGGCGAACGCCTCGTTGATCTCGACCAGGTCGATGTCGTCGATGGTGAGGCCGGCCTTGGCGAGCGCCTTGCGGGTGGCGGGGGCGGGACCGGTGAGCATGATGGTGGGCTCGGAGCCGGAGACGGCCGCGGAGACGATCCGCGCGCGGGGGGTGAGGCCGTAGCGCTCGCCGACCGCCTGGGAGCCGATGGCGACGAGCGAGGCGCCGTCCACGATGCCGGAGGAGTTGCCCGCGTGGTGGACGTGGTCGATCTTCTCCACCCAGTGGTACTTCTGGAGCGCGACGGCGTCGAAGCCGCCCAGTTCGCCGATGTCCGCGAACGACGGCTTGAGTTTCGCGAGGGAGTCGGCGGTGGTGCCGGGGCGCGGGTGCTCGTCGCGGTCGAGGACGACCAGGCCGCTGCGGTCCTTGACGGGGACCACGGAACGGTCGAAGCGGCCCTCCTTCCAGGCCGTGACCGCGCGCTCCTGGGACAGGGCCGCGTACTCGTCGACGTCGCGGCGCGAGAAGCCCTCGATGGTGGCGATGAGGTCGGCGCCGATGCCCTGGGGCACGAAGTTCACGGCGAGGTTGGTCATCGGGTCGTTGAACCAGGCGCCGCCGTCGGAGGCCATCGGCACCCGGGACATCGACTCCACGCCGCCCGCGAGGACCAGGTCCTCCCAGCCCGAACGGACCTTGGCGGCGGCCAGGTTGACGGCCTCCAGGCCCGAGGCACAGAAGCGGTTCTCCTGCACGCCCGCGACCGTGTCCGGCAGTCCGGCGGCGATCGCGGCGATCCGGGCGATGTCGGACCCCTGGTCGCCGACCGGTCCGACGACGCCGAGGACGATGTCGTCGACGGCGGCCGGGTCGAGTCCGGGGAAGCGGGCGCGGATCTCGTGGATGAGTCCGACGACCAGGTCGATGGGCTTCGTGCCGTGCAGGGCGCCGTTCGCCTTGCCGCGGCCGCGCGGGGTGCGGATCGCGTCGTACACGTACGCTTCGGTGCTCACTGATGTGCCTTTCGGAAAGGATGGGCCGAGCGGGGTCGGTCGCAGCCCGCGACCGGGTCGTCGTTCACGCGTCGTCGTGCGCCGTCGCCGGTATCCCCCATTCCCGCACCACCGTCTCGGTGTCCGCGCCGGGCAGGGCCGGGCCGGTACGGACGGTGGTGGGCGTCGCGGAGAACCGGGGGGCGGGGGCGGGCTGGGTGATGCCGCCGTGGTCGGTGAAGGTGCCGCGGGCGGCGAGGTGCGGGTGGTGCGGGGCCTCCCGCAGGGACAGCACGGGCGCCACGCACGCGTCCGTGTCCTCGAAGAGGGCCGTCCACTCCTCGCGGGTGCGGGACTTGAAGCGGGCGGCGATCCGCTCGCGCAGTTCGCCCCAGCGGGTCCAGTCCTTGCGGGCGTCGGCCAGGTCCGCCAGGCCGAGCAGGCGCAGGAACTCCTCGTAGAACCGGCCCTCCAGGGCGCCGACGGCCATGTGCTTGCCGTCGGCGGTCTCGTAGGTGCCGTAGTAGGGGCAGCCGCCGTCGAGGAGGTTGGCGGCGCGCCGGTCCTGCCAGCCGCCGGCCGCGAGCATGCCGTGGATCATCGCCGACAGGTGGGCCGTGCCGTCGACGATGGCGGCGTCGACGACCTGTCCGGTGCCGGTCGCGCGCGCGTGGTGCAGGGCGGCGAGGACGCCGACCACCAGGTAGAGGGAGCCGCCCGCGTAGTCCCCGAGGAGGTTGGCGGGGACGGCCGGGGGCTCGTCCGGGCGGCCGATCATGCCGAGGGTGCCGGTGAGCGCGATGTAGGCCACGTCGTGGCCCGCGCGGTGGGCGAGCGGGCCCTCCTGGCCCCAGCCGGTCATCCGGCCGTAGACCAGGCGGGGGTTGCGGGCGTGGCACTGCTCGGGGCCGACGCCGAGGCGCTCGGCGACACCGGGGCGGTATCCCTCGACGAGGATGTCGGCCCGCTCCGCGAGGTCCAGCACGCGCGCGGGGCCGTCCGGGGCCTTCAGGTCGACCATGATCGAGCGCTTGTTGCGGTTCGTGACGTCGTACGCGGGGTCGATCGCGAGACCGGGGCCGCCCGGCCGGTCCACCCGGACGACGTCCGCGCCCAGGTCGGCCAGGAGCATGGCGGCGAACGGGCCCGGGCCGATGCCGGCCAGCTCGACCACGCGCACACCGGAGAGCGGGCCCTGCCCCGGCTTCGCTGCCGTCGTCATGCTCCAGCCCCCAAGCGTGTGTGACACAACTGATGTAACACCTGTGATGCTAAGAACGCGTTCCATCCGACACAAGACCTGAACGAGCAAGCGCTTAGCCAAGTGCCCGGCCGGTCGTCGGCGTGCGCACGACTCACGCTAGCCTCAGCCACCGACAGCGGCGCGGACCGCACGACAAGGGGTGTCATGAGCAGGATGAAAAGGACGGATCGTCCCTACGACCTCGTGCTGTTCGGAGCCACCGGCTTCGTCGGCGCCCTCACCGCGGAGTACCTCGCCGCGCACGCGCCGAACGACCTGCGCTGGGCGGTCGCCGGCCGCGACGAGCGGAAGCTGGAGCGGCTGCGCGAACGCCTGCCCGGCGCAGCGGACATCGGCGTACTGCGGGCCGACGTGGCCGAACCGGCCACGCTGCGTGCCCTCGCCGAACACGCGCGCGTGGTGGCCACGACCGTCGGGCCCTACGTGCTGTACGGCCAGGAGCTGGTCGCCGCCTGCGCGGACACCGGTACCGACTATCTGGACCTGACCGGCGAGCCGGAGTTCATCGACCTCATGTACGTCCGGCACGACGCACGCGCGCGTGAGACGGGCGCCCGCCTGGTGCACGCCTGCGGCTTCGACTCCGTACCCCACGACCTGGGCGCGTACTTCACGGTCCGGCAGCTCCCGGAGGGGGTGCCGCTGCGGGTGGACGGGTACGTGAGCGCCGACGCGGCCTTCTCCGGCGGCACCCTGGCCTCGGCGCTGAACCAGATGGCCCGCGGCCGGCAGATGCTGGCCGCCGCGCGGGACCGGGGACGGCACGAGCCGCGGCTGCCGGGGCGCCGGGTCACGGCGCCGGCGAGCGCGCCGCGCTTCGCCGGGGAGGTCGGCGCGTGGGCCCTGCCCCTGCCGACCGTCGACCCGCAGATCGTGCTCCGCTCGGCGCGGGCGCTGGAGCGCTACGGCCCGGACTTCCGCTACCGGCACTACGCGGCGGTACGCCGTCTGCCGGTGGCCCTCGGCGGGATCGCCGCCGTCGGCGCGGTCGCGGCGGCGGCCCAGCTGCCGCCCGCGCGGCGCTGGTTGTCGGACCGGCTGAAGCCGGGCGACGGGCCGAGCGCGGAGAAGCGGGCGAGGAGCCGGTTCTCGGTGCGTTTCGTCGGCGAGGGCGGCGGCCGACGGGTGTGCACGGAGGTCGCGGGCGGCGACCCCGGCTACGACGAGACGGCGAAGATGTTCGCCGAGGCGGCTCTGTGCCTGGCCTTCGACGACCTGCCGCCGACCACCGGGCAGGTCACCACGGCACAGGCGATGGGCGACGCCCTCACCGGGCGGCTGCGTGCCGCCGGGATCACCTTCCGGGTGGCGGCCGCCGGACAGTCACCGGCCGCCGCTTCCGCCGCAGTTTGAGACTTTGCCACGAGGGTGCCCCGCCCCTCCGCTCCCCCGCGTCCAAAAGTCTCACTGGGTCCCTCAATGACACGATGGAAGCCCGGACAGGCGGCAGCCGCAAGGAGGCGAGGAGAGCGTGAAGTTCGTGCTCGAAGTGACCGTGGACGAGGGCGCGTCGGCGCAGGACCGGGCCCGTGAACTGGGACGGATCCTGCGCTACTGGGGCGGCAATCTGCACCACTACGCCCTCGAACCGGGCGACGGCTCGGCCGTGTACGACTCGGCGTATCAGGAGGTCGGCGCCTGGCGCGTCGCCGGCTCCTGAACGTCGCCCGGCACCGCCCCCTGTGCCGCCTCCCGCAGCGCGAGGCGGCACAGGGCGTCCGCCCTGCGCGTGGTCTCGGGCAGCCGGTAGCGCGGGGTCAGGGCCAGCGCGTGGGCCACGGCGTTGTCCAGGCTCACCCGGTGGCCGACCGAGACGAAGACCGGCTTGACACCGACCCGGGTGCGCAGGGCGCGCCCGACCTCCTCGGTCCCCGCGAGCAGCGCAGCGGACGCGCCCCGCGCGGGGGCGGGTTCGTCGTACGTGAAGGTGAACGGGTTCTTGGCGACACCGATGACCGGCAGGCCGGTGAGCACGCCGAGATGGCTGGCGAGGCCGAAGCGGCGCGGATGGGCCAGACCGTAGCCGTCGCACACCACGAGGCCGGGCGGGCACGGCAGCCGGTCCAGGGCGGCCAGCACGGTGGGGATCTCCCGGAAGGCGAGCAGCCCGGGCACGTACGGGAAGGACACCCGGCCCACCGCCGTCGCCTCGGCCACCACCTCCAGAGTGGCCGCGTCCAGTACGACGGCCGCCGCGGCGACGAGGTCGAGGTCGTCGTCGTAGGCGACGTCGACCCCGGTGACGTGGCCCCGCGCGGGCGGCGGTCCGGGCTCGTCCCGCACCACCCGCCCGCGCAACTCGTCCTGTACGGCGCGGGCCTCTTCCTCGGTCGCGGGCCAGCCCGCGGGTACGCCTACGGTCGTCATGGTGAGCAGAACTGTACGGCCCGGGGCCGGCTGTCGGACCCCGGGGGTAGCCTCGTGATCATGTTCGTACTGGAGCTGACCTACACCGCACCGCTCGACGCCGTCGACGCCCTGCTCCCGGACCATGTGGCCTGGCTGGAGGAGCAGTACGCCAAGGGCGTCTTCCTCGCCTCCGGGCGCAAGAACCCCCGGGACGGCGGGGTGATCCTGGCCGTCGCGCAGGACCGCGCCCTGATCGAGGCGGTCATCGCGCGTGACCCGTTCGCCGTCGGCGGCGTGTGCACGTACCGCGTCACCGAGTTCACGGCCACGAAGACCGCCCCCGAGCTGGAGCGGTACCGCGAGACGTCCGGCTGACCCGGCCCCGCGCTCAGCGCTCCAGCCGGGCCGCCCGGCCCTGTTCGCCGGCCGCCCAGCAGCTCAGGTCGGGCGTGCAGGAGACGGTGTCGTACGAGCCGGTGTCGATGGTCCGCCAGGTGCGGCCGCCGTCGGTCGTCAGGTCGGTGCCGGTGGGGCCGACGGCGAGGGCGGCGCTGCGGCTGTACGGCAGCCAGGCGGCGCCGGAGCGGTAGGCCGGCGGAGGCGTGGCGGCCGGGGTCCAGGTGCGGCCCCCGTCGGCGGTGACGGCCGCGGCGTACGGCGAGGGCCGGCCGGGGCGGTAGTCGCCGCCGACGGCGAGGCCGTGGGTGCGGTCGCGGAACGCGAGCGCGAAGACGCCCTTGGCCGGATCGCCGGCCGGTACGGGTGTCTCGGCCGCCGTCCAGGTCAGTCCGCGGTCGGCGGAGTGCAGCACGCGCGCGTGGGCTCCGCCCCCGGTGGCCAGCCAGACGTCCTTGGCACCGGAGGTGACCAGGCACTGCCCGCTCGCGGCGAAGCCGGCCTCGCCGTCCAGGGCGGGCGGCATGCCCTCGGTGGGCAGCACCCGCCAGGAACGGCCGCCGTCGCTCGTGGACAGGATGCGGAATTTCCCGTCCACCGGGTCGCCCAGGGCGAGGCCGTGGCGGCGGTCGAAGAAGGCCAGGCAGTCGTAGAAGGCGTTCGGGTCGGTGTTGCGGAACGACTCGGCCCAGGTCGTGCCGCCGTCGTCGGTGCGGTAGACACGGGAGGCCTCGCCCTCGCCGATGGCCAGCACCACGGCGTGCCGCGCGTCGAACGCCTCCGCGTCCCGGAACTGAAGGTCGCCCGCCCCCGGCGGAGAGACGTTCCGCCAGCTCGATCCGCCGTCCGTGGTGCGCAGCACCGTGCCGCCGGTGCCCGCCAGCCAGGCGGTGTGCCGGTCGACGGCCGCGAGCCCCCGGAAGCGGACCTGCGGGGTCCCGGTGTCCTTCGCCGCCCAGTGCGCTCCCCCGCCGCCCGGCCCAAGACTCCGGGCCTCGGCGGCCGGGACGGTCAGCGCGGCCAGCGCCGCCCCGCACGCCATCCCCGCCGCCACCAGCCGGCCCGCCCGACCCCTGCGTCGCGTGTTCCCCGAACGCCTCATGGCGGGCGAAGCTAGCCCACCGGACCGCCGCCGTCCAGGGGACCAACTGCCTCTCGTCACGAGGCGAACGGCTCAAATCCGGCCAGGCGTGAACGCGGTGACCGAGGTCACTCGTGCTCCGTGTGCACGCATGGGCCGGATCGGACGTCTCTCCCAGTGCCAGGGGTCGCACACCCGGCCGTAGTCCAGCCGTCACGAGGGAGCAAGGCGTTGTCCACCGTCATCGAGCAGCCCGTAGAGGCCCGCCTCGTCGCCGCCGCACCGCGCATGCCGAGCATTCCCGCCACGCTGCGCTACGACCGCCGCGACCCGTTCGCCGTCGTCATGACCTTCCCGGCCCCGGCCACCCTGGAAGGCGTCGAGGTGTGCTGGACCTTCTCCCGCGAGCTGCTGGTCTCCGGGCTGCAGGGCCCCGAGGGCCAGGGGGACGTCCGGGTCCGCCCGTACGGATACGACCGCACGGTGCTGGAGTTCCACGCCCCCGAGGGCACCGCGATCGTGCACGTGCGCTCGGGCGAGATCCGCCGTTTCCTGGCGGCGGCCGACGAGCTGGTGCCGGTCGGTCTCGAACACCTGCAGCTCGACCTGGACCACGACCTGGCCGAACTGATGCGGGACGCCTGCTGACCACCACGCACGCGTGGACGAGGCGTCGGGCCCTCGCACGCCCCGGGGCGGGGCCACCGCTGATTAATTGCGTTGACAGCCGTCCGGGCCCCTCCTAGCGTTTACACCGGTCCTGTTGCCGTCGATTGGAGAAGGACGTTGCTCGTCTGAGGTCCTGAGGCACCGCGTCGCACCGGTGAGGTGTGCGTGGCGTACGACCTCGGCGTCCGAGCCGTCCTTGTGGCACAGGCCCTTTTTTCATGGCCTCCTCGTGCCCCAGACTCTTCGGTTTCCGCCTCGCGGTGTCTCGAGATGCGTCCACCCGACCGCACGCACTTCATCGCGAGGCCTCCATGTCATCTTCCCTCACCTGCACGTCCCTGACCTTCGCCTGGCCCGACGGCACCGCCGTCCTCGACGGCCTCGACGTCGCCTTCGGCCCCGGCCGGACCGGGCTCGTCGGCGTCAACGGATCAGGCAAGTCGACCCTGTTGAAGCTGCTGGCCGGGGAGCTCACCCCGACCGACGGCACCATCAGGGTGGCCGGCGAGGTCGGCCACCTCCCGCAGAACGTCACCCTCGACACCGCGCTCCGCGTCGACCAGGTCCTCGGCATCGCCGACCAGCGAACCGCGCTGCACGCCATCGAGGCGGGCGACGTCGCCGAGGAGCACTTCGAGACGGTCGGCGACGACTGGGACGTCGAGGAACGCGCCCTGGTCACGCTCGGCGAACTCGGACTCGGCCACATCGGCCTGGACCGTACCGTCGGCGAGATCTCCGGGGGCGAGTCGGTGCTGCTGCGGCTGGCCGCGCTGCTGCTGCGCCGCCCTGACGTCCTGCTGCTGGACGAACCCACCAACAACCTCGACCTGTACGCGCGCCGCCGGCTGTACCAGGCCGTCGCCGCGTGGCCCGGCGTCCTGGTCGTGGTCAGCCACGACCGGGAACTGCTCGACCTGGTCGACCAGATCGCGGAGCTGCGCTCCGGTGAGGTCACCTGGTACGGCGGGAACTTCTCGGCCTACGAGGAGGCCCTCGCCGTGGAGCAGGAGGCCGCCGAGCGGATGGTGCGCGTGGCCGAGGCGGATCTGCGCAAGCAGAAACGCGAACTCGTGGAAGCGCACACGAAGCTGGCGAAACGGGTGCGCTATGCCGACAAGATGTACGAGAACAAGCGCGAACCCAGGGCGGTGATGAAGCTCAGGAAGCGCTCGGCCCAGGTCTCGGCGGGCAAGCACCGCATCATGCACGAGGAGCGGCTCACGGAGGCCCGGGAGCGGCTGGACGAGGCGGTGGAGGCGGTACGGGACGACGACGAGATCCGCGTCGACCTGCCGTACACGGCCGTACCGCCGGGCCGGCAGGTGCTCACCCTGGAGAACCTGGAGCCGGCCCACGGAGCGCGCGTCAAGGGGATCCTCGATCTGCGCGGCCCGGAGCGGATCGCGCTCGTCGGCCGCAACGGCGCCGGGAAGACGACGCTGCTGCGGACCGTGGCCGGGGAGCTGGCGCCGGTGGCGGGCGAGGCACGCGTGCACGTGCCGATGCGTTTCCTGCCCCAGCGGCTGGACGTGCTCGACGACGCGCTGACCGTCGCCGAGAACGTGGCCCGGTTCGCGCCGGGCGCGACCAACAACCGGGTCCGGGCGCGGCTCGCCCGCTTCCTGTTCCGGGGCGCGCGGGCCGACCAGCAGGCGGCCACCCTGTCGGGCGGCGAGCGGTTCCGGGCGACGCTGGCGGCGCTGATGCTCGCCGAACCGGCACCCCAGCTGCTGCTGCTCGACGAGCCGACCAACAACCTCGACATGGCGAGCGTGCGGCAGCTGACGTCGGCCCTGGAGTCGTACGAGGGCGCCCTGCTCGTGGCCGGCCACGACATGCCGTTCCTCGCGTCGATCGGCATCACCCGCTGGCTGCTGATGGAGGAGGGAGAATTGAAGGAGATCACCCCCGAGGACATCGGGTACCCCGCCTGACGGCGGGGCCCGGTGCCCGGGTCCGGCGCGGCCCCGACGTCTCAGGAGGGGCACAGCCTGACAACGGGGGTTTTGCCCTGGCGGGAGGGGGCTGCATGATGCTGAAACCGGTGCCGCGATCGGCGCCGGAATCCGCACCACCGATTCGAAAGGCCCCTCGTGCCCAGCAAGAAGGCCCTCGTCCGCCGCCCCAGCCCCCGCCTCGCCGAAGGCCTGGTGACGCATATCGAGCGGGAGAAGGTCGACCTGGGGCTCGCCCTGGAACAGTGGGACGGCTACGTCGAGGCGCTGCGCACGCACGGCTGGGAGACGGTCGAGGTCGACCCGGAGGACGACTGCCCGGACTCGGTGTTCGTCGAGGACACCGTCGTCATGTACAAGAACGTGGCGTTGATCACCCGGCCGGGCGCCGAGTCCCGACGCATCGAGACCGTCGGCGTCGAGGAGGCGGTGGCCCGGCTCGGCTGCTCGGTGAACTGGATATGGGAGCCGGGCACGCTGGACGGCGGTGACGTCCTCAAGGTCGGCGACAGCGTCTACGTCGGCCGCGGCGGGCGCACCAACGCGGCCGGGGTGCAGCAACTGCGGGCCGCCTTCGAACCGCTGGGCGCGCGCGTGGTGGCCGTCCCCGTGAGCCGGGTGCTGCACCTGAAGTCGGCGGTGACCGCGCTGCCCGACGGTACGGTGATCGGCCACATCCCGAAGCTGGACCGCCCCTCGCTGTTCCCGGGGTTCCTGTCGGTGCCGGAGGAGTCCGGCTCACACGTGGTGCTGCTCGGCGGTCACAAGCTGCTCATGGCGGCGAGCGCCCCCAAGACAGCGGAGCTGCTGACCGATCTCGGCCATGAGGTCGTCACGGTGGACATCAGCGAGTTCGAGAAGCTGGAAGGCTGTGTGACCTGCCTCTCGGTACGCATGCGGGAGTTGTACGCCTGACCAGATGAACCTCGGCACTCGAACGGCCCTGGGGCCTGCGCCTCCCAGGGCCGTTTCGCATACCGGTGCGGCCTGTCCGCGACGTGTCGCATACCCGTGCCACGGGTGCTGATCAGCGATCTTTACAGCGAACTTAACCTACGGCTTCGTAACCTACGGCTTCGTAGCCTACGATCTCGTAGGTTTTCCGGCCCCGCTCGCCGGACCGTCCCCCGTACCCGCTCGCGCTCGGCGTCCCCCTGGAGTTCCCGTGACGATCACCTCCCCTCACCTCGGCAGCCCGTCCGCCTGGACCGACGCGCGGCTGCTGTACGCGCTGGAGGAAGTGGTCGAACAGGAACTGAACCGGCATCTGAAGGTCGCCAAGGACTGGATGCCGCACGAGTACGTGCCCTGGAGCGACGGCCGTAACTTCCCGGGCCTGTTCGAGGACGGCGAGGCCTGGGACAAGGAGCAGTCCAAGGTGACCGAGATCGGGCGGACCGCCCTCGTGGTCAACCTGCTCACCGAGGACAACCTGCCGAGCTACCACCACGAGATCGCCACGCTCTTCGGCCGCGACGGTGCCTGGGGCACCTGGGTGCACCGCTGGACGGCCGAGGAGGGCCGGCACGGCATCGTGATGCGCGACTATCTGCTCGCCTCGCGCGCGGTGGACCCGGACAAGCTGGAGCAGTTCCGCATGGCGCACATGAGCGAGGGCTTCGCGTCCGACAACGGGCACTCGATGCTGCACTCGATCGCCTACGTCGCCTTCCAGGAGCTGGCCACCCGGATCTCGCACCGCAACACCGGCCACCAGTCCGGCGACCCGGTCTGCGACCGCATGCTGGCCCGCATCGCGACCGACGAGAACCTGCACATGGTCTTCTACCGCAACCTGCTGAAGTCGGCCTTCGAGCTGGCGCCCGACCTGACCATGCAGGCGGTCCGCGACGTCGTGGTCAACTTCCGCATGCCCGGCCACGGCATCCCCGGCTTCGAGCGGGCCGCCGCGCAGATGGCCATCGGCGAGGTCTACAACATGCGCATCCACCACGACGACGTGCTCCAGCCGGTGCTGCGCTTCCTGAAGGTCATGGAGATCGACGGCCTCGGCCCCGAGGGCCGCCAGGCGCAGGAGGAACTGGGCCTGTTCATGGGCGGCCTGAACGCCGAGGCCACCAAGTTCGACGAGAAGCTGGCCGCGCGCAAGGTCCGGATGGCGGCGCGCGCAGCGGGCTGACGGCCGCCGTACGGGAACGGCCGCCGGACGCAACGGCCGCCGGCGACGAGGCCCGGCGGCCTGCCCGGTCTCAGCCGGAGGTGCGGCGCAGGGCGAGGCGCTCCTTCTCGGAGAGCCCGCCCCAGACGCCGAAGCGCTCGTCGTGGGCCAGGGCGTAGTCCAGACAGGCCGGGCGCAGCTCGCACATGGCGCAGATGCGCTTCGCCTCGCGCACCGAACTGCCGGGCTCGGGGAAGAAGAAGTCCGGCCCGGTCTGGGCGCACAGGGCCTGCGCCTGCCACGTCTCGTCGGCCGGGGTGATCGTGTCGAAGTGCATGGCCAGGATCGTGCCGGGCGGCGAAAAACGTTCGATCAACGCCCGCTCAACGGGGCCGTCAAGGCCTCCGGCCGCCCCGATCATGCGCCCCCGGTCCAGGCACATGCACGGCGGCGCGCGGAGCGTGTCGCAATGCCCTGGGAACGCAACCGGTCACCCAGGGTGACCATGGAGCCTCCCGGGCGCACGGCGGTGCTCCGGCGGCGAGTGTCAGTGGCGGGTGCCAGACTCGGCAGTGCACAGGACGGGACCCTTCCGAGGAGGGCGAAGATGCTCACCACCCGTTTCGCCGACGGCGCTCCGAACTGGACCGATGTCAGCAGCCCCGACATCGACGGCGCCCGCTCCTTCTACGGCGGCCTCTTCGGCTGGGAGTACCGGTCGGCGGGACCTGACTCCGGCGGCTACGGCTTCTTCCAGCTGGCCGGCCGGACCGTGGCGGGCCTCGGGCCGAACGACCCGCGACAGGGCCCGCCCGCCTGGACGGTGTACTTCCGGAGCGGGGACGCCGAGGCCACCGCCGCAGCGGCCGAGCAGGCGCACGGCCGTGTGCTGGCCCCGCCCATGGACGTCATGGGCCAGGGACACCTGGCGATCCTGGCCGACAAGGCGGGCGTGCCGTTCGGGATCTGGCAGCCCGGACGGACCAAGGGCTTCGAGGTGGCGAGCGAGCCGGGGTCGCTGTGCTGGGTCGAGCTGTACACCCCGGACGTCGCGGCGGGCGCCGCCTTCTACCACCGGGTGCTCGGCCTGGAGACCTCCTCGGTGTCACTCGCGGGCGGGACGTACACGTGCCTCAACCCGGCCGGTGCCGACGAGGACGCGATGTTCGGCGGGATCACGGCGCCGGCCGACACCGGCGCGGCGGAGGGCGGGGCGTACTGGCTGCCGTACTTCGAGGTCGAGGACGCGGACGCCACGGCCGGCAGGGCAGAGCAGCTCGGCGGGGCGATACGCACGCCGGCGACGACTCTGGAAGGCGTCGGCCGCATGGCCCGGCTCACCGACCCGTACGGCGCCCGCTTCGCGGTGATCCGGAGCGCATCGCGGCCGAGCTGAGCCCCGGACGACACCGAGGCCGTCCTCCCCCGCCCGCGGCCGTGCCCGCCCGTGCCCCTGCCCGCCCGTGGCTATGCGGAGGCGCGGCGGATCAGGGTCGTCGGGAGGACCACGCCGCCGTCGGGCGACGTGTCCGACCGCTCCGCGGCGCGGTCGCGGCCGCCGGGCAGGCCGTCCAGCAGCAGACGGGCCATCAGGCGGCCCATTTCCTCGATGTCCTGACGGACCGTGGTCAGCGGCGGCTCGGCCTGCTCGGTGACGGGCAGCATGTCGTCGAAGCCGATCACGGCCACGTCCTCGGGCACACGCCGGCCGCTCGCGCGCAGCACCCGCAGGGCGCCGAGCGCGGTGAGGTCGTTGGCGGCGAACACGGCGTCCACGTCCGGGCACCGGTCGAGCAGTTCACGCATCGCGCGTTCCCCGCCGGCCGGGGTGAAGTCGCTCTCCACGACCAGCCGGCCATCGGCCCCGCCCGGTACGCCGGCCATGACCTCCCGGTATCCGTCGAGCCGGTCCACGGCCGAGGTCTGGTCCAGGGCGCCGGTGAGGTGCGCGATGCGCCGGCGGCCGAGGTCCACGAGATGGCGTACGGCGGCGCGGGCTCCGCCCCGGTTGTCGCAGTCGACGTAGACGACGCCCGTGTTCCGCCCTGCCCGGGGGGCGTCGCCCCAGTCGGGCCGCCCGCCGAACACGGTGGGCACACCGGCGTCGTGGATGAGACCGGGCAGCGCGTCGTCGAGGTGCAGCGAGAAGACGAGCGCGCCGTCGACGTGACCGCCGGCGAGATAGCGGGCCACGCGCGCGTGGTCGGCACGGCCTTCGGTGAGCAGCAGCACCAGTTGATTGTCGTGGGCGGTCAGTTCCTTGCTGATGCCGCGCAGTTGGAGGGCGAAGAAGGGGTCGGCGAAGACCCGGGTCTCGGGCTCCGCGATGACGACCGCGACGGCGTCGTGCCGTCGGGTGACGAGACTGCGGGCCGCCCGGTTGGGGACGTAGCCCAGCTCCGCCACGGCCTGCCGGACCCGCTCGGCCAGCGGCTCGCGCACCCCGTCGCCGCCGTTGACCACCCGCGACACGGTGGCCCGGGACACACCGGCCAGCGCGGCCACGGCCTCCAGCGTGGGGCGCGACACTGCCTCGGTCACTTCGGGACTCCTCATCGGCTGCTGCCGGCCAGGATAACCGCGAGACGACACCGCCGCCGGTGCCGTGACGACGCCCCGGCCAGGTCGGATCGGCCGGCACCGGCGCCACGCCCCGACCGCACCGGCGCCCCGGCGACCCGGCCTCGCCCCTTCCGGGCCGAGGGCTCAGTCCAGCAGGTCGATCGTGGATCCCACGCCCCGGCGTTCCGCCTCCCTCCAGGCGAGCCAGGAGAGGGCGAGATCCTGCCAGGGCAGCCCGACCGGGGCGTACACCGTGCGCTGCCCGGCCGAGGTGCGCCCGGGGTGGGCGGCGCGCAGGACGTCGGTGAGGGTGGTGTCGGCGGTGCTCCGGGCGAGCCCGGGGTCGGTCAACACACCCATGGTCGCGGCGAGTTCGCCGTCGTCCACGACGAGCAGCGCGGCGTCGAGCAGATCGGGGGCGAGCTCCCGCTTGCCGGGCTCGTCGGTGCCGAGACTGGTGAAGTGCTGCCCGGGACGGGTGCCCGCGAGGGCGAGCAGCGGTGTCCGGGACCAGGTCGCGAGCAGGACGACGTCGGCCGCCTCGGCCACCGCACCGGCGGAGGCCAGCACCCGGCCGCCGTGCCGGGCGGCGAACGCGGCGGCATGCTCGGCGTCCGTGTCGTGGACGACGAGTCGCCGGGGCCGCCGCCCGCCCGTCAGGCCACGCAGCGTCAACTCGGCCTGGGCGCCCGCTCCGATCACACCGAGGACGTCGTAGCCGGCCGGGGCCAGCAGCGCGGTGCCGAGGGCGGCGGCCAGCCCGGTCCGCCAGGCCGTGACGGTCGCCGAGTCCAGCAGCGCGAGCAACTCCCCGTCCGCGCCGCTGTGCAGGCAGACCACCCCGCGCAGAGCGGGCCGGGCCCCGGGGAACTTGGCGTTCACCTTCACCGTGTACGCGTCGACGCCGGGCAGCAGGCCGGGGACGAGCGCGGTGGCGGTGCCGGGGAACGGCAGGTCGCTGCGGACCCGTCGGCCGGGTACGGCCACGGTGCCGGCCTCGCGGAAGCCGTCGCGCAGGGCCGCGAGACAGGCCTCCGGCTCCAGCACGGTCTGCAGGTCGCTCCGGGTCAGGACACGGGTCATCCCGCCATGATCGCTCGGCCGGGGGCCGTTGTCAGTGGCGTGGTGCATGCTGTGATCAGTGGCGGAACTCCCCTCACGACGTCCCCTCCCGCCGGGCCCGGCTCGGCTGGACCCGTTTCGGTTCGCCCGGCATCTTCGGGTATTCCGGCGGGTACGGCAGGTCGCCCAGGCCGTGGTCGTGTTCGTCGCGGCGGGCCAGTTCCAGGAGGGCGTCCAGGGAGTAGGCATGTTCGTCCATGTCGGCGTGTACGTCACCGAGTTCGGCGAAGCGGGCCGGCATGGTGGCGAGGTCGAAGTCGCGCGGGTGGACCGCGTCGACCTCCGCCCAGCGCAGCGGTGCCGAGACCGGGGCGTTCGGGCGGGGCCGTACCGAGTAGGCGGAGGCGATGGTGCGGTCGCGGGCCGTCTGGTTGTAGTCCAGGAAGATACGGCGGCCCCGTTCCTCCTTCCACCACTTGATCGTCACCTGGTCCGGCATCCGGCGCTCCATCTCCCGGCCGACCGCGATGGCGGCACGGCGCACCTGGGTGAAGGTCCAGCGCGGTTCGATCGGGACGAAGACGTGCAGGCCGCGGCCGCCGGAGGTCTTGGGCCAGCCGCGCAGGCCACCGAACTCCTTCAGGACGGCCCTGAGTTCGTGGGCGGCGCGGACGGCGTCGCCGAAGTCGGTGCCGGGCTGCGGGTCGAGGTCGATGCGCAGTTCGTCGGGGTGGTCGACATGGGTGCGGCGCACCGGCCAGGGGTGGAAGGTGAGCGTGCCGTACTGGGCGGCCCACACCACGGCGGCCTCCTCGGTGGGGCACATCTCGTCGGCGCTGCGGCCGCTGGGGAAGGTGATGTGGGCGGTCGGGATCCAGTCGGGCATGCCCTTGGGCGCCCGCTTCTGGTAGAACCACTCGCCGTCGACGCCGTCCGGGTAGCGCTGGAGGGTGGTGGGCCGGTCGCGCAGGGCGCGCAGGATGCCGGGGCCGACGGAGGCGTAGTACCGCGCGACGTCCAGCTTGGTGAAACCGCGCTCGGGGAAGAACACCTTGCCCGGGCTGGACAGCCGTACGGTCCGGCCGGCCACCTCCAGTTCCACCGCATCACCCATGCGGCCACGGTAGGCGCACCCCGTACACCTCGCATACCGGGATATGAGATAAGGAGGTAGGCGACAGCGGGCGATCGATGTCGTATGCGAGCAGAATCGGACGCATGGATCTGCCGGTGATGCCGCCCGTGAAGCCCATGCTCGCCAAGTCGGTGGCGACGATCCCGCCGGGCATGCACTACGAAGCGAAGTGGGACGGGTTCCGGGCCATCGTGTTCCGTGACGGGTCCGACATCGAGCTGGGCAGCCGTACCGGAAAGCCGTTGACCAGGTACTTTCCCGAGCTGGTGGCGGCGTTGCGGGAGCGGGTGCCGAAGCGGTGCGTGCTCGACGGGGAGATCGTGATCGCGCGGAACGGCCGGCTGGACTTCGACGCGCTGACCGAGCGGATCCACCCGGCGGACTCCCGGGTGCGGATGCTGGCCGAGAGGACCCCGGCCTCCTTCGTCGCCTTCGACCTGCTCGCGCTGGACAGCGAGTCGCTGCTCGACGTGCCGCTGACCGACCGCCGTGCCCTGCTGGACCGGGCGCTCGCGGCGTCGACCCCGCCGGTGCACCTGGCGCCCGCGACGACGGACCTCCGGGTGGCCGAGCGGTGGTTCGAGGAGTACGAGGGCGCCGGTCTGGACGGGGTCGTCGCCAAGCCGCTCACGCTGCGCTATCTCCCGGACGAACGGGCCATGTTCAAGATCAAGCACGAGCGGACGGCCGACGTCGTCGTGGCCGGGTACCGCTTCCACAAGAGCGGGCCGGTGGTCGGCTCGCTGCTGCTCGGGCTGTACGACGAGCACGGCCGGCTCCAGCACGTGGGCGTCTCGGCCGCCTTCGCCATGCGGAAACGGGCCGAACTGATCGAGGAACTGGCGCCGTTGCGCATGGACGACGCGACCGGGCACCCGTGGGCGGCCTGGTCGGACGAGTCCGCGCACGAGACGGCCCGGCTACCGGGGGCACCCAGCCGCTGGTCCGGCAAGAAGGACCTGTCCTGGGTGCCGCTGCGGCCGGAGCGGGTCGCCGAGGTGGCCTACGACCACATGGAGAACGGGCAGCGATTCCGGCACACGGCCCGCTTCCGCCGCTGGCGCCCGGACCGCACCCCGCAGAGCTGCACCTACGCGCAGTTGGAGGAGCCGGTGCGGTACGACCTGGCGCAGATCCTGGGCTGACGCCGGGGCGGACGGCGGGGCGCCTTCCGGGGCGCCGCGCCAGTGTCGTCCGGCACCTACGGGGCACCCTCGCGGTTCCTCGCGGTCCCCCATGGTCCCTCTCGGTCCGCGGCGGAGCCGCACGGCGAACCCGGGCCGGCGCCGCGCCGGGGCGCCACCCCCACCCGGGTCACACCCTGCGCCCGATCGGCCCACCGACCGGGCACGCCCGCACGTGATCGGGTCACTCCCCCGTCAACCTGATGAGCACACGATCGGACCATGTGGACGGGAGGGCAACGGTGGGCCTGAGATGCGGAGCGCGCTCGCGGCGCGCGGTACTGGTGGCGGCCGGGCTGGCCGTCGCCCTGACGTCCTCCCTCACTGCGGGCTGCGCCCACCGCGGCCGGGACGACGACCGCGCACCCCAGCACACATCGGCGGTACCCGCACCACCCGCCGCACTGTCCCGAGGACCGGTGTCCTCGGTCGCGCCGGCCGGCACACCGCTCGCCGTGAAGATCGACAACGCGCCCGAGGCCCGCCCGCAGACCGGGCTGGACGAGGCGGACGTGGTGTACGCGGAGCAGGTGGAGGGCGGACTGAGCCGCCTGATGGCGGTGTACGCGAGCCGACTGCCGAGGGCCGTCGGACCGGTGCGCAGCGCCCGTGAGTCCGATCTCGAACTGCTGCGCCAGTTCGGCCGGCCGACGCTCGCCTTCTCCGGCGCCCAGCACAAGCTGCTGCCGCTGATCGGCCGCGCTCCGCTGCGGGCGCAGTCGCCCGACCGCGCTCCCGGCGCCTACTACCGGGGCCCCGGCAGGCGCGCGCCACACAACCTCTACCTCCGTCCGCACAGGCTGCTGGCGGCCGCTCCGGGCACGGTGGCCCTGGGGACGGGTTTCCGGTACGGCCCGGCTCCCGCGGCCGGCGGCGTCCCCGCCGCCTCGCGCACCGTCCGCTACCCGGCCGCCCGCTTCACCTTCACCTGGTCCGCCGCGCGCGGCCGCTGGCTGGTCGCGATGGACGGCAGGACGACGGTGACGACCGCCGGCACACCGGTGGCGCCGGCCACGGTCGTCGTGCAGTACGTCAGGATCCGCACCTCGCGCTACCACGACAAGCTCGGCAACCACACGCCGTACACGGAGACGGTCGGCTCGGGGGAGGCGGAGGTGCTGCGCGACGGACGGTCCTTCCGCGCCTCCTGGTCGCGGCCGGCCGCGACGGGCGGTACGACGTTCACGGCGGCGGACGGCGGGCCGCTGTCGTTCGCCGCCGGACAGGTGTGGGTGGTGTTCGCCGCCGCGCCGTGAGGTGCTGTCAGCCGCCGTGAGCCGCCGTACACCTCCGTGACCGCCGGTGCAGGCGCGTTCAGCCCTGCGCCGCCACCGGCTCGGCCGGATGGCGGAGGTCCTCCGCCGCGTCCGCCACCCTGCGGAGCAGATCGAAGAACACGATCTGCTCCTCGGGCGACAGGGGCGCGAGGAAGACCTGGTTCATCCGGGCGGTGCGCACGGTGAGCTTGCGGTGGGTGCGCAGCCCGTCGTCGGTGAGGCCGAGCAGGAATCGCCGGCCGTCCTGCGGGTCGCGCACTTTGGTGAGCAGTCTCCGGCGGGTGAGCCGGCTGATGACCTCGGCGATGGTCGAGCGGTCCAGCCCGACCCGCTCCCCCACGGTCCGCTGGTCGAGTCCGGGCTCGGCGACGAGCGCGTTCATGACCGCGAACTGCGGCGAGGTGATCTCCTCGGAGACCATCGTGTTCCACAGCAGATAGTGGGCCTGCTGGAGTCGCCGGGCCAGATGCCCGGGATGGGTGGTGAGATCCACCGCGGCCATGCGCGCTCTCCCTGGTCAATTAGTCGGTGTACTGAACGATATCCGGCGACGAGCCGATCCGTCTTCCGGACGGAGCGCATACATACAGGTGATGCGAGGTCTTGACGGCCTTCTCCTCCGGTGGCAGCGTGAGGAGCACCTCGCTGAAATAGTCAGTACCCTGATTAATTGACGAGATGGGGCTTCACGGATGGACAAGGTGGTCGCCACGGCCGGGGAGGCCGTGGCCGATGTGCCGGACGGCGCGTCCCTCGCGGTCGGCGGATTCGGGCTGAGCGGCGTGCCGAACGTGCTGATCCAGGCGCTCCACGAGCGCGGGGTCGGCGCGCTGAGCGTGGTGTCGAACAACTGCGGGGCGATGGAGACCGGGCTGGCGGTGCTGCTGACCGCGGGCCGGATCGCCCGGGTGACCGGCTCGTACATCGGCGGCAACAAGGAGTTCGCCCGGCAGTACCTGGGCGGCGAACTGGAACTGGAGCTGATCCCGCAGGGCACGCTCGCGGAGCGGCTGCGCGCGGGCGGCGCCGGGATCCCCGCCTTCTACACCCCGGCCGGGGTCGGCACCCAGGTCGCCGAGGGCGGCCTGCCCTGGCGCTACGACGGCGACGGCGGCGTCGCACTGGCCTCCCCGCCGAAGGAGGTGCGGGAGTTCGACGGCACCGCGTACGTGCTGGAGCGTGCCATCCGTACCGACTTCGCGCTGGTGCGGGCCGCGAAGGGCGACCGGCACGGGAACCTCGTGTTCAACAAGTCGTCCCGGAACTTCAACCCCCTTGCCGCCATGGCCGGCAAGGTCACGATCGCCGAGGTCGAGGAACTGGTCGAGCCCGGCGGGATCGACCCGGACGCGGTGCATGTGCCGGGCGTGTTCGTCCAGCGGGTGGTGGCGCTGACCCCCGAGCAGGCGGTGGACAAGAGGATCGAGCGGCGGACGGTGAGCAGCTGATGGCCTGGACACGCGAGGAGATGGCCGCGCGCGCCGCACGGGAGCTGCGCGACGGACAGTACGTCAACCTCGGCATCGGCCTGCCGACGCTGATCCCGAACCATCTGCCGCCGGGGGTCAAGGTGGTGCTGGAGTCGGAGAACGGAATCCTCGGCACCGGGCCGTACCCGACGGACGACCAGGTGGACCCGGATCTGATCAACGCGGGCAAGGAGACGGTGACGGTCTTGCCGGGGGCGTCCTTCTTCGACTCGGCGCTGTCCTTCGCGATGATCCGCGGCGGGCACATCGACGTGGCCGTGCTCGGCGCGATGCAGGTGTCCGCCGGCGGCGACCTGGCCAACTGGGCCGTGCCGGGCAAGCTGGTCACCGGGATCGGCGGCGCGATGGACCTGGTGCACGGTGCCCGGCAGGTGATCGTGGTGATGACGCACACCGCGAAGGACGGCTCGCCGAAGATCCTCAAGGAGTGCACGCTGCCGCTCACGGGGAAGGCGTGTGTGAACCGGGTCATCACGGATCTGGCGGTACTCGACGTCACCGAGCACGGACTCGTCCTCGTGGAGACCGGGCCCGGCATCACCGTGGACGAGGTGGTCGCCCGGACCGACGCTGAACTGACCATCGCGGAGAACCTGCCGTGAACTCGGTCAACACGCCCACCACCGTGTACATCGTCGACGCCGTCCGCACCCCGCAGCGGGCCCCGGCCCGGATCGAGTACGTCGACCTCGGCGACGCCAACCGCGCCGGCGACGAGAATCGCAACGTGGCCCGGATGACCGCCCTGCTCGCGGGTCTGCCGACCTCCGTACCGGGCGTGACCGTCAACCGGCTTCCCCGCCGGACACGCGGAGCTGTACTGCACGACGCTCGGCCGGCGCATGGTCAACCCGAGGACGGACCCCCAGTGGACCGTCCCGCTCGGCGAGAGCGCCGAACCGATCGCCGGCAAGCACACGATCTCGCGCGAGCAGCAGGACGCGTACGCCCTCGCCTCCCACCGCAAGGCGGCCACGGCCCGGGAACAGAGCCTGTTCGACGCCGAGTCGGCGCCCGTCCCGTGCCGCGGGGCACGGGCGACCCGGTCGCCGTCAGCGCCGACGCGTGCATACGCCCCGACACCTCCCTCGCGGCGCCGGCCCGACGAGGAAGGCCTGAAGGCCACCGGCCGCGAACCGCTCGCCCGGATCCCGGCGACCAGGCGTCGGCGCGAGCGACCCGCACTACTTCGACCTCGCCCCGGTGACGGCCGTCGACCGCGCACTCGCCAAGGCGGGAAGAATATTTGACGATCCGTCAACCCTCGAACCGAAAGAGGCCTTCGCCGCCCAGGTGCCCGGCTGTCTCGCCGAGTGGCCCCACAGCACCTCCGGCGCCCCCTACGCCAAGGAAGCATCAGGTATCCCCATGGCTCTCACCCAGCAGGACATAGACCTCGAAATCGCCGCCGAGCGCGCCGCCTACGAGAAGCGTGTCGCCGACGGCGCTCCCGTCGAACACCACCCGCGCCGGGACTACGCCCCGTACCGCTCCTCCGTCCTCCGGCACCCCCGGCAGCCCCTGGTCGCCATCGACACCGGCACGGACCCGGAGCTGGTGGAGCTGCACTCCCCCGCCTTCGGCGAGCGCGACATCACCGGGATCGACAACGACCTCACCCGGCAGCACACCGGGGAGCCGGTCGGGGAGCGGATCACCGTCTCCGGGCGGCTGCTGGACCGTAACGGCCGCCCGGCGCGCGGGCAGCTGATCGAAATCTGGCAGGCCAACTCGGCCGGGCGGTACGCCCATCAGCGCGAACAGCACGACGCGCCGCTCGACCCGAACTTCACCGGCGTCGGCCGCACCCTCACCGACGCCGAGGGCCGCTACCACTTCACCACCGTCCAGCCGGGCCCGTACCCCTGGCGCAACCACGTGAACGCCTGGCGCCCGGCCCACATCCACTTCTCGGTGTTCGGCACGGCGTTCACGCAGCGGCTGGTCACCCAGATGTACTTCCCGAACGACCCGCTCTTCCCCTACGACCCGATCCTCCAGTCGGTGACGGACGACGCGGCCCGCCAGCGGCTGGTCGCCACCTACGACCACGGCCTGTCGGTGCCGGAGTTCTCGCTCGGCTACCACTGGGACATCGTGCTGGACGGCCCGGCCGCCACCTGGACAGAAGAAGGACGCTGACCGCCATGACGAAGATCGACACGACCGGCCCGGAGCAGATGCCGCCCACGCCGTCCCACACGGTCGGCCCCTTCTACGGCTACGCGCTGCCCTTCCGCGGCGGCGAGGACATCGCGCCGCTCGGCCACCCGGACAGCGTCACCGTCCACGGGTACGTCCTCGACGGCGCGGGCGAGCCGCTGCCGGACGCCCTCGTCGAGGTGTGGGGTCCGCGGCCCGACGGCACGATCGCGCGGGTCGACGGCTCCCTGCGGCGCGACCCGGCCACCGGCGCACATCTCGGCCGCAACGGCGTGGAGTTCACCGGCTGGGGCCGGATCCAGACGGACGCCGACGGCCACTGGTACGCCCGTACGCTCCGGCCCGGTGCCCGCGGCGGCAACGCGCCGTACCTCAGCGTGTGCGTCTTCGCGCGCGGCCTCCTCCACCACCTGTTCACCCGGATCTACCTGCCCGGCGACGAGCCCGCCCTCGCCTCCGACCCGCTGCTCACCCGGGTGGGCGACCGGCGCGGCACGCTGGTCGCCGGGGACGAGGGCGCGGGCCTCTACCGTTTCGACATCCGTCTTCAGGGCGAAGGCGAGACGGTCTTCCTGGAGTACCAGTGACAGCTGAACCGGCGGCAGTCGAGCCCCACGACGGCGACACCGGCCTGCTCGGCCCCGGGTGGGCCGGTTCCGCGGCGGCGGACGCCACGAGCGACACCGCGTTCCTGCGCGCCCTCCTCGACGCCGAGGCGGCCCTCACCCGCGCGCAGGCCGCCCTCGGCCTCGCGCCCGCCGCGGCCGCCGACGCGGTGACCGGCGCGGCCGACCCCGCCCGCTTCGACGTCCGCTCCCTCGCCCGGCGCGCCCGGGCCGGCGGCAATCCGGTGATCCCGCTGGTGGCCGACCTGACCGCCACGGTGGGCGAGCCGTACGGCCCGTACGTCCACCGGGGCGCCACCAGCCAGGACATCCTGGACACGGCCGCCATGCTGGTCGCCGCGCGCACCCTGGACCTCGTCCTCGACGACCTCGCCCGCACCGAACGCGCGCTCGCGCGGCTCGCCGCCGCCCACCGGGACACCCCCATGCCGGGGCGCACCCTCACCCAGCACGCCGTGCCCACGACCTTCGGCCTGAAGGCCGCCGGCTGGCGCTCGCTGGTCCTGGACGCCCGCGACCGCATCACACGAGTACGGCAGACACTGCCCGCCCAACTCGGCGGCGCCGCCGGGACGTCGGCGGCCTTCGAGGCGTACGGCGCCCCGGACGCGACCGCGCTGACCGAGGCGTACGCCCGCGAACTGGACCTTGCCGCACCGCTGTTGCCCTGGCACACACTGCGCACGCCCGTCGCCGACCTGGCCGGTGCGACGGCCTTCGCCGTCGGCGCCCTGGGCAAGCTGGCCGAGGACGTGCTGACGCTGTCGCGGACGGAGATCGGCGAGGTCGCCGAGGGCAGCGGCGGCGGTTCGTCCGCCATGCCGCACAAGGCCAACCCCGTGCGCGCCACCCTCCTCGCGGCCGCCGCCCGCCGCGCCCCGCAGCTCGCGGCCACCCTGTACGGCTCGCTCGCCGCCGGGGACGAGCGGCCCGCCGGGGCCTGGCACGCCGAATGGGAGCCGCTGCGCGACCTGCTCCGACTGACCGGCGGCGCGGCCCGGGACGCGGCCGAACTCATCGAGGGCCTGCGTGTGGACACCGCCGCCATGCGCCGGAACCTGGACCTCACCCACGGCCTGATCGTCTCCGAGCGACTGTCCGCCGTACTGGCTCCCCGCCTCGGCCGCGTCCGCGCGAAGGAACTGCTCACCACACTCGCCCGCCGCACCCACACCGAGCACCGGCCACTGACCGAACTCCTCACCGAGGAACCGGAGTTGAAAGACATCGACGTGGCCGACCTGGCCGACCCCACGCACTACACCGGCTTCGCCGGTGTCCTCACCGACCGTGCCCTGGAGCGACGTTGACCGCACATCTCCTCAACCACCGTACGGAGGGCTCCGCTTCCGCCCCCGCGCTGCTGCTCGGGCCGTCGCTGGGCACCTCGTACGCCCTGTGGGACGCCGTCGCTCCCGAACTGTCCCTCACGCACCGGGTGGTGCGCTGGGACCTGCCCGGACACGGGGGCTCGGCGGCGGACCTGATCGGCCCCGGCGCGAGCGTCGGCGACCTCGCGGTGCTGGTGCTGGACCTCGCCGACGCGCTGGGCGTCGACCGGTTCGCGTACGCGGGAGTCTCCCTGGGCGGCGCCGTCGGCCTGCACCTGGCCGTGCACCACCCCGACCGGCTGACCTCGCTCGCCGTCCTGTGCTCCTCCGCCCACTTCGGCGGCGGTGCGGCCTGGTCGGAGCGGGCGGAGCGGGTGCGGCGCGAGGGACTGGAGTGGCTGGTGGAGAGCGCCGACGCACGCTGGTTCACGCCCGGGTTCACCGTGCCGCGGCTGGTGCGGGACCACCGGGAGGCCGACCCGCAGGCGTACGCCGCCTGCTGCGACGCGCTCGCCGCGTTCGATCTGCGCGACCGGCTCGGCGAGATCACCGTACCTACGCTGCTCGTGGCGGGCCGGGAGGATCCCGCGACGCCGCCCGCGCATCTGCGGGAGATCGCCGACGCGGTGCCCGGCGCGGCACTGGTCGAGCTGCCCGAGGCCTCGCACCTCGCTCCCGCGCAGTGCCCGCAGGCCGTGTCGACGGCGCTGCGCACCCAGCTCGACGGACCGCCGGCGAGCGGGATGGCCGTGCGCCGTCAGGTGCTGGGGGACGCGCACGTGGACCGGGCGCAGGGCCGGCAGACCCCGTTCACCGCCCGCTTCCAGGACTTCATCTCCCGCTACGCCTGGGGGGAGATCTGGACCGACCCGACGCTGTCCCGCCGCGAGCGCAGCATGATCACCCTGACCGCGCTGGTCGCGCACGGCCACTACGACGAGCTGGCGATGCACGTCCGGGCGGCGCGGCGGGGCGGGCTGACACCCGAGGAGATCGGCGCGGTGCTGCTCCAGACCGCCGTGTACTGCGGGGTACCGGCCGCCAACTCGGCCTTCGCGACGGCCCAGCGGGTGCTCGACGAACTCGCCGAGGAGGAGGGCGAGTCGGGCTGAGGGTGACCCTGCCGGTCGTAGCTTCGACAGAACCTCTCTCGCGGCGCGGGGGCGTGCCTAGGGTGGCGGCATGTCAACCGTTCTGATCACCGGCGCCACGTCCGGACTCGGCCGCTACGTCGCCTTCGAGCTGGTCCGCTCCGGGCATGCCGTCCTCGCCCACGGCCGCGACCGGGCGCGCACCGAGCAGCTGGTCGCCGAGCTGCGCACCGAGGGTACGGCCGAGGGGTTCGTCGCCGACCTGGCCCGCCTCGCCGAGGTGGCCGAGCTGGGCGCCCGGGTCGCCGAGGCACACCCGGAGCTGGATGTGCTGATCAACAACGCGGGGGTGGGCGGTGGCACGCCCGGTTCCGGCCGCGAGCTGAGCGCCGACGGCCATGAACTGCGGCTCGCCGTGAACTACTTGGCGCCCGTCGTCCTCACCCGCGCCCTCCTGCCGGTCCTGCGCGCCGACCCGCCGGCCCGCATCGTCAACGTCGGCTCGGCCGGCCAAGAACCGCTCGACTTCGCCGACCCGGAACTCACCCGCGGCTACAGCGGGCTCTCCGCCTACTGCCGCAGCAAGTTCGCCCTCGCCGCACACACGTTCACACTGGCCGAGGAGCTGGCGGACAGCGGGGTGTCGGTGAACGTCCTGCACCCCGCGACCTTCATGGACACGGCCATGGTCCGCGAGAGCGCGATCGCCCCGTGGAACACGGTCGCCGACGGCGCCCCCGGCGTCCTGGCGCTGGCCACCGAGGAGTCGGGCAGCGGCGGCTACTTCGACGGCACCCGGCCGGCCCGGGCACACGAGGGGACGTACGACCCGCAGGTGCGCGAGCGGCTGAGGACGGTGACGGAGCAGCTGCTCACCGTGTGAGGGCGACGGTATGCGGTGTGACGTATGCGGTGTGACGTATGCGGTATGCAGTACGTCGCGCACCGCATACCGCATACCGGCGACTGCATACTGCATACTGCCGACCGTCTACCGCAGCCCCCGCCCGGTCTCCAGTACCTCCCTCGCCTGGGCCACCAGGCCCTCCGCCCCGCAGGACCGGGCGAGGTCCAGGCCCCGGTTGAGTTCCGTGAGGGAGCGGGCGGCGATGCCGTACTCGACGCGGGCCGCCGCGTGTTCGTACTGGCAGGGTGAGGCCTCCAGGTAGGTGACGGCCTGGGCGGCGAGCTGCACCGCGCGGTTGCCGGTCGCCAGCGTGGCGGCGCAGCGCAGGGCCTCGCCGATCGCGGTGTCGGTGCCGAACCGTTCGGCCTGTCGGCGGGCGTCGGCCGCCAACTGGGCGGCGCGTGGCGGGTCCTGCACGGCGAGGGCCTTGGCGAGGTCGATCGACCAGGGCGCGAACACCGGGTTGTGGCCGCCGCGCGAGGCGGCCGTCTTCTCCGCGGCCTCCAGTTCGTTGATGCCGTCCTCGGTACGGCCGACGGCGAGCAGCAGCCGACCGCGCACGGAACGGATGTCGGGCAGCACGATCGTGGACGGGTACGGCGGCGCGAAGCCGTACTGGTCGGCGATCGACCAGGCCTCCTGGATCCGGCCGCGGGCCAGCAGGGTGTCGACCAGTCCGCAGGTGGCCGACCAGTACAACGGCAGCCCGCGGCCCACCCGTTCGGCGAGGACCAGTGCCTCGCGCAGGGTGGACTCGGCGTCGCGCAGGCGGCCCTGTCTGCGGTAGGCGAGGCCGAGGAAGGCGTTGGCGAGCGAGAGATGGCCGCCGCGCCAGCCGGCGCTGGTGTAGGCGCGCAGGGCCTCGGCGAACAGGCTCTCGGCGCGGTCGAGCCGGTCGGCGTAGGCGTACGCGCTGCCGAGCATCATCAGCAGCTCGATGCCCCACTCCTGGTCGGTCCAGCCGAGACCGGGCGCGAGTCGGCCGTTGACCAGGGCGCGGTCGCACAACTCGACGATCTCCTCGGCGCTCTCGCCGTGCGTCATGGCGTCGAAGCCGCGCAGGATGAGCAGGGCGCGCTCGGCGTTGTCGCGGCCGGTGCAGGTGCTCGCGAGTTCGGCCAGGCGCCGGGAGCGGGCCGGGGAGACGGTCTCGCCGTGGATGCCCTCCCACATGAACTGCACGGCCGTGAGCCGCATCCGGGCGGGGCCCGGTTCGTGCCGGGCGGCCTCGGCCTCGACCGTGCGGACGGCCTCCTCCAGTTGGTCGTTGTGGAGCTGTGCCTGGGACAGGCGGACCACGGCGTCGACGCGCCGCTCGCCGTCGAGCCCCGGAATGCCGAGCGCGTACTGGAGGTGGTCGATGGTGACGGCGGGTGCGGTCAGCAGGGTGGCGCAGCCCAGTTCGTACAGGACGTGGGCGTGGACGTCGGGGCGCGGCGGTTCCTGGAGGGCCCGTTCGAGACAGCGGCGGGCGGCGTCGGGCGCGCCGACGGCGAGGTGTTCGCGGGCCGCCTCGCGCAGCTGGGCGACGAGTTCCTCGTCGTCGTCCGGGTGCACCTTGAGCAGGTGGCGGGCGGCCTCGGCGGCGCCCCGGCCCAGCTCGGTGATGATCTGGGCGGCGACGCCGTGCATGGCGGTGCACACGGCGGGCGGGATGGAGTTGTAGACGGCGGTGGCGATCAGCGGGTGGACGAACTCCAGCTCGCCCTCCTCGCGTTCGACGCCGGCCGCCGGGTCGGGCGTGGTGAGGATGCGGGCGCTGCAGAGGAGTTCGGCGCAGTGCCGGGCGATGCCGTCGTCCATGGTGGCGAGGCGGGCGACCATGTCGACGGTGATGGAGGTGCCGAGGATGGCGGCGGCCCAGGCGAACCGGGTGGCCTCCAGGCCGAGGCCCTTGAGGCGGTCGACGAGTCCGCCGCCGCGGGCGGAGCGGTTGAGGGCGCGCAGTTCGCCGGCGCGGGACTCGACCGGCTGGACTTCGCTGTCCTGCACCTTGGCGAGGAGTTCGACGGTGTCGTAGGGGTTGCCGGCGGTCACGGCCCACACCTCGCGGCAGAACGCGTCGTCGGCGTACCGGCCGAGGGTGGCGCGGGTGAGTCCGGCGGTGGCGTCCGGGGTGAGGGCGCTGAGGTTGTTGACGGAGCGGCCCGCGGCGGCGGCCACGTCGTCGAGGTGGCGGGCGCTGTCCCCGCTGACCTCGCCGGGCCGGCGGGCGACCACGACGAGCACGGAGACGTCGTCCAGGCGCTCGGCGAACGCGGCGAGCCAGCGCAGGGTCTCCTGGTCGGCCCAGTGGGCGTCGTCGATCAGCAGCACGAGGGGCCATTCGCGGCGGGCGAGCCGGCGGACCGCGGCGACGAGGCCGTCGCACACGTACTGCGGGTCGGCGCTGCCCTCCTGCGGTTCGGCTATGCCGAGGGCGGGACCGGCGATGTCGTACCAGTCGCCGAGGTACTCGCGGGCCTCTTCCGGCAGTAAGGAGAGCAGGGCGGGCTGGAGGAGCTGCCGTACCACGTTGAACGGGACGGACTTCAGGGTCTCCGCGCCGCGCGCGGACCAGACGTCGCAGCCCCGGCGCTCGGCGATCCGGCGGGTCTCGGCGAGCAGCGCGGTCTTGCCGAGTCCCGCCTCGCCGCGGAAGACCAGCAGGCTGCCCGCGGAGGACCGGTCGGCGCACAGGACGTCGAGTGCGTCCGCGACGGTGATGATCTCCGCGTCCCGCTCCCACAGGGAAGCCGAGGCGGCCGTCGGGGGCCGTCCCTCCGTCATCCCGTTACCTCCCCAGGTCGCCCGAATGACGTACAGAGCACGAGCGTAGCCGTCCGGCAGGGCCCGTGGTGGGCGGTCCGGGCAGCTGTTGCCCCGCCGGGTGAAAGTGCGTGCGGGCAGACGACGCGCATCCGGCACGAACCGCCGGTCAGCAGCCGACGGAGCGTCAACCGGGCCGTCCGGATGCCGGTGCCGGCCGTGGTCGGCCGGGGGGCCGTCCGCCCGGCGGGGGCGGAGAAAAGGAGAAACAAGAGGACGGGAGAAATCGGAGGCGAAATATTCCGGTCCGTTCCGTTCGCGCCAGATCCTCTCATCACACTTTCACGGTCGCCTCCTACGGTGGGGTCATGACGCAGGCGACTCCCCCCGGGTGGTACCCCGACCCCGGGCAGACGAACGACGGTCCGCCCACCGAGCGCTGGTGGGACGGCAAGGCCTGGACGGACCGGACCCGCCCCGCCGGGACGGCCGCCGCGTGGGGTCCCCCGACGCTGGCGCCGCCGGACACGGCCGCGCAGCCGGGGTACGCGGGGTATCCGGGATACCCCGCCGAGCCGCCGTCCGGGTCCCGTCGCCGGATGCGCAACGGCATAGCCGTGACGGTGGCGGCCGCGGTGCTCGCGTCCATCGGGGTCGGCGTCTACACCCTGACCAGGAACGACGGCAACGGCAACGATCGTGCCGGCTCGCAGCAGGGCGCCGCGGGCGGACAGGACGGCGGCCGGGGCGGTCCGTTCGGCGGCGGTTCGGGCGGGTCGGGCGGTCCGGGCGGATCCGGCGGCTCGGGAGAGTCGGGGGGCTCGGGGGGCTCCGGCGGTGGCGCGCCGTCGCCGGGGCAGTCCGCCGCACCCAAGGTGCAGGGCGGCGGCACGGTGCCGGACGCGGTCAACGGGATCAGCCTGCCGGTGCCGAAGGGCTGGACCGGGCAGTCGATCAGCGTCGGCGCACAGGTGACCTCGGACACCTCTTACAAGTGCCCGGGCAACTCCACCCAGACCTGCACCGCGGGCGGCGCCTACACCGCTCCGGCGGTGGCGCTGGGCAACAAGGGCGCGACGCCCGAGGCGGTCGCCCAGGCGGACATCGCGGCCAACGCCAAGGAGTCCTACGGCGGTGACTCCTACGGCAGCATCAGCTCGCACCAGGTGCTGGCCTCGCAGGCGGTGACGGTGGCCGGGCAGAAGGGCTACATGGTGCGCTGGAAGGCGGTCACCAGCAAGGGTTCCGACGGCTACGTCGAGTCGGTCGCCTTCCCCTCGCCCAACGCCGCGCAGCAGATCGTGGTGGTCCGCTTCGGTGTGGACGCCGGCCAGCAGCTGTCCGTCATCGACGAGATCCTGAAGGGGATCAAGGTCTCGTCCGGCAGCGGCAGCGGCCAGGACGTCTGAGCCGGGAGCGCGGGAACCCCGGGGACACGGACGCGGATCGGCCGGGTGGGGCGCCCCTCCGCTCAAGAGGAACCCCACCCGGCCGGGGGTGCGCGCCGCCCCCGTCCCCACGGTGCGGCGCGAGCAGGTCGCCGTTCAGTCATCCCGTGAACGGCGGCCTGGGTCTCAGGTCAGCCCGAGCGCGGGCAGCACGGTGGCGTCCACGAAACGGGCGAGATAGTCGGCGTCGGCGTACTGGCCGCTGAGCACGGGCCGCACCCGCAGCACGCCGAACATCATCGCCGGGATGTACTCCAGCGCCGGATGGTCGGCCCGGACCTCGCCCCGGGCCACGCCCCGGGCGAGCATCTCCTGCAGCGCGGCGATCTCCGGGTACACCAGCGCCTCGCGCAGCGCCTGGGCCAGTTCCTTGTCGGCCGTCCACGCGTGCCCCAGCGCCTGGAGCAGGCTGGTGTCCTTGCCGGACCAGTCCCCCGCGGCCCGTGCCGCCTGGCGCAGGTCCTCGGCGAGGGACCCGGTGTCGATGCCGGCGAACCGCACCCGGCGGTTGGCGCGCAGCGCGGCCGCCACGAACTGGGGCTTGGTCTTCCACTGCCGGTAGAGCGTGGACTTGCTGCACCGGGTGCTGGCGGCGACGCCCTCCATGGTGACCGACTCGTACCCGCACGTGCGGATCTGCTCCAGTACGGCGTCGAAGAACTCCCGCTCACGCTCCGGCGTGATCTTGGAGCGGCGCGAGGCGGCGACCGTGTCCGGTCCGTCCGCTGCCTGCGACGTCATGCGGTGCTTCCTCTCGCTCGCGGTCTCACTCGCGTCGAATCCGTGTCTCCAGTGTGGCGCACATCAATCGATACGCCAGTGTACCGGTACTGAAGCGTATCGGTACACTGGCGTATCGGTACGACAACGTATCGATGAGTTCCGGTTCCGTACCGGGGCCCATCCGCACCACCCACGCACCACCGTCAGTGAAGGGGCCGGGGGATGACTGCCCGAACCGAGCCGCCAGAGGCAGAACCGGAGCCGCCGGACGCGACCCCGCGCCCGGCGCTCATACGTGAGCTGCTGCTGGTCGCAGGGCTCTTCCTCGTCTACAAGCTCGGCCGGCAGCTGGCCACGGGCCACACCGCGGGCGCGTTCCGCAACGCCCACCGCGTGTGGGACCTGGAGCGCACGCTGCACCTCCCCCACGAGAACACCGTGCAGTCCGCACTGCTGCACGGCGACTCCCTGGTCCGCCTCGCGAACACCTACTACGCCACCGTCCATTTCCCGGCGACGCTGGCCTTCCTCGTCTGGCTCTACGTCAGGCGGCCCGCCCACTACGTCTGGGCCCGCCGGGTCCTCGCGGTGGTCACCACCGCCGCCCTGGTGCTCCCGTTCACGTTCCCGCTGGCCCCGCCGCGGATGCTGGCCGGCACCGGTCTGATCGACACGGCGAGGATCTACGGCCCGTCCGTGTACGGCCCGCCGTCCAGCGACCATCTGTCCAACCAGTTCGCGGCGATGCCGTCGCTGCACTTCGGCTGGGCGCTGATGGTGGCGGTCGGCCTGATCGTGGCCACCCGGTCGCACTGGCGCTGGCTGTTCCTGCTGCACCCGCTGATCACCCTGGTGGTGATCGTGGGCACGGCCAACCACTACTGGTTCGACGCGATCGTGGCGAGCGCCATGCTCGGCACCGCCCTCGCCGTGATCCATCCCCCGCACCGTACGGCCACCACGGCCGGCCGCGGCGCGGACCGGCTCGCCCCGGAGGCCCCCGCGCTGGTGGGGGCGGGCCGATGAGCGCCGCCGCCCTGGTCGCCGTGGGGCTCTCGCTCGTCTCGGCGGTCGCCTACGCCCTCGCCGCCGTGGCCCAGGAACGGCTCGCCGCCCGCACCGCCGGCGCCGGGCTGCCGCGGCTGCTCGGCACCGGGGCCTGGTGGTCGGCGGTCGGCCTGAACGCGGCCGCCGCGCTGCTGCACGTCGTATCGCTCAAGTACGGCCCGCTCACCATCGTCCAGCCGCTGGGCGCGCTCACCCTGGTCGCGGCCGTGCCGCTCGGGGCGCGGGCGGCCGGGCGGCGGGTCAGCGCGGCGGAGTGGCGCGGTACGGCGCTCACGCTGCTCGGCCTCGCCGTGCTGCTCGTCACCGCCTCCGGCCCGGCGCCCGAGCGGGTGCTGTCACTGACCGAGGCGCTGGCGGTGGCCGGTACGACGGCCACGGCGATCGGCCTGCTCTCGCGGCCCGGCGCCCGCCCGGGCCTGCGGCACGCGACGGCGTCCGGCTTCGCCTCCGGTGTCGCCTCCGCGCTCACCCAGACGGTGACCGTGGCGGCCACCGACCGCACCGCTCCGCTGCTGAGCACCGAGGTGATCGTCGTCGCCGTGCTCGTCGCCGCGTTCGCCGTCGGCGGGCTGCTGCTCTCCCAGACCGCCTACCGCGGCGGTCTCGGCGCCCCGCTGGCCGTGGTCACCCTCGCCAACCCGGTGGCGGCCGCGGTGATCGGTCTCGCCCTGCTCGGCCAGGGCCTCCAGGGCGGCCCCCTCGGGGTCCTGCTGGCCCTCGCCGGAGCGGTCCTCGCCGCCTGGGGCGTGGTCCTGCTCACCCGGGTCGCCCCGGAGCCGCGCGTCGGCGCCGAGCATGCCGCCGACGACCGGCATCCGGTGGCGGCGGTGCTGGCGCTGGAGCCCGGCACGGCGACCGCGGAACCGGCGCTGGTGCCGCGGCAGCCGGACCAGCCTGGACACCTCACCGCGCTCTGAACAGGCGAAACGGCGGCCGGTGCGCGTGTTCTCCGCGCGCACCGGCCGCCGTCGTCGTGGTCGAGACTCTTCTCCCCCGTCGGGGCCGACTCAGTTCCAGCCCCGCGAGTCCTGCTTGAGAGCGGTGTCGACGGTGAGGGCCGTCGCCACCACGAGGCTCAGCAGCGGCTCGGGCAGCTGGTAGTGGATCTGGAGGACGTAGTTGTCCGCGGTCGTGAACAGCGTCTTGGCAAGGCCTTCCCAGGTCTTGGTGATCCGGGCGACCTCGTTGTCCGCGTGGTCGACGATCGCGAAGTTCCAGGCCCGCCAGTTCTCCGCCTTGATCGCGCCGACCTGCCGGCCGTCCGCGTTCATCGCGAAGTTGATCTTCCCGATCGCGTTCTGCTGGACGATCTCGCCGACGACCGAGCCGTCCGGCCGCGACACCACGACCCGGGACTTCAGGAACTTCGCGGGCCGGGTCAGCAGCAGCTGCGGCTGGCCGTAGGCGTCACGGATCTCCAGCTTGTGGGTCATGAACTGGTCGAGGCTGGAGACGAAGCGAAGGATCTTCTTGAGCACGCCCTGACCGACCTCGGTCACCGCGCCGATCTCGCGGCCGTTCTGGTCCATGACCTTGTACTCGTTGGTCACCTCGACCAGCTTGGCCTTCTGGTTCACGACCAGGACCGGCTCGGTGAACACGGTGCCGCCGCCGGGGCCGCCCGCCTGGACCCCGGCCTGCTGCTGCACCTGGCGCTGCACCCTGGCGTCGGCCCCCTGCTGCGGGACCTGACCCGCGGGCGCCTGGGCGGGGTTGGTGTGCTGGGTCCACTGCGTACCGTCCCAGTAGCGGAGCGTCTGGGGCGCTCCGTGCGGATCCGGATACCAGCCGGCAGGAGTGTTCGATTGCGTGGTCACCGGGGCACACTACCCTGATATGACCGGTACCTGACCAGCCCGCACGGAGCGGTGTTCATCGGTCGTTCACTCCGTCGCGAGCGCCGGGTCGCTGACGCCGGGCCGGCCGTTCTCGACGTGGCCGGCGAAGCCGCGCAGGAAGGCCGGGTCGCCCTCGCAGGTGACGGTCACGTCGTACCAGCGCCTGCTCGCCGTGAGGTCGACCGTGTGCCGCACGGTCGCGCCGGGCCGTACGGACACCGTGGCCGGGTGGCCGCCGTAGCCGCTCGTCACCTTCAAGTGCGCCGTGCCGGAGCCCTGGTTGGTGAAGGTGAGCTCCAGGTGGTCGCCCGCGGTCCGGGCGGTCGCCTCCGGCCCGGCGGCCTTGCCCTTGCCCTTGAAGACGCGCAGGAAGCCGTTGGGGCCGTGCACCGTGAGGTCGTGGGAGCCGCCGGAGTAGACCGAGTTCCAGGCGTCGGAGAGGGTCTTGCCGGCCTCGGTGGTGTAGGTCCAGGGGCCGTCGGTGCGGTTGCCGGAGGTCACGAGGAAGGCCGCGCCCGCGTGCGCCCCCGAGGCGAACGTGAGCGTGATCCTGCCGGTCCCGGCGTCCGACGAACCGTCCACCACCGGCGCGTACTTCAGCGGGCGGGTGGGCCGGTGACCGCGCTCCTGCTTCGGCAGCGAGGGGGTGGCCGGGGGCTTCGGCACGTAGTCCGGGTGGCGGTTGTGGTCCGGCGGCTGGTAGCCGGCCGTGGACGGCAGCGCGACCGGCTTGGTGTCCTTGCGGGAGAAGTCGAAGGCGCTGGTCAGGTCGCCGGTGACGACGCGCCGCCAGGGCGAGACGTTCGGCTCGTGCACCCCGAAGCGGCGCTCGATGAAGCGGATGATCGAGGTGTGGTCGAACGTCTCGGAGCAGACGTAACCGCCCTTGCTCCACGGCGAGACGACGAGCATCGGCACGCGCTGGCCGAGCCCGTACGCGCCCGCGACGTGCCCGGCGTCGCCCTTGAACAGGTCGAGCGAGGCGTCCACGGTCGACTTGCCCTGCGCGGCGGAGGCCGGCGGGAAGGGCGGGACGACGTGGTCGAAGAAGCCGTCGTTCTCGTCGTAGGTGATGAACAGCGCGGTCTTGCCCCAGACTTCAGGGTTGGAGGTGAGTGCGTCCAGGACCTGGGAGACGTACCAGGCGCCGTAGTTGGCGGGCCAGTTGGGGTGCTCGGTGAAGGCCTCGGGGGCGACGACCCAGGAGACCTGCGGCAGCTTGCCGCCCTTGACGTCCGCCTTCAGCTGGTCGAAGAAGCCCTCGCCCTTCTTCGCGTCGGTGCCGGTGCGGGCCTTGTCGTAGAGCGGGTCGCCGGGCTTGGCGTCACGGTACTGGTTGAAGTAGAGCAGCGAGTTGTCGCCGTAGTTGCCGCGGTAGGCGTCCTGGATCCAGCCCCAGGAGCCGTTCGCGTCGAGGCCGTCGCCGACGTCCTGGTAGATCTTCCAGGAGACCCCGGCCTTCTCCAGGCGCTCGGGGTACGTCGTCCAGCCGTAGCCCTTCTCGTCGTTGCCGAGGACCGGGCCGCCGCCCTGGCCGTCGTTGCCGACGTAACCCGTCCACATGTAGTAGCGGTTCGGGTCGGTCGAGCCCATGAACGAGCAGTGGTAGGCGTCGCAGAGCGTGAAGGCGTCGGCGAGCGCGTAGTGGAACGGTATGTCCTCGCGCGTCAGGTACGCCATGGTCGTGGTGCCCTTGGCCGGCACCCACTTGTCGTACTTGCCGCCGTTGAAGGCCGCGTGCGTGTCGTTCCAGCCGTGCGGCAGGTCCTGGATGAAGGCGAGGCCCAGGTCGTCGGCGTCGGGGTGGAAGGGCAGGATGTCCTTCGTGCCGTCGGACTGCTTCCAGACCGACGTGCCGTGCTGTGCGACCGAGCGCGGGTCGCCGAAGCCACGGACACCGCGGAGCGAACCGAAGTAGTGGTCGAAGGACCGGTTCTCCTGCATGAGGACGACGATGTGCTCGACGTCCTGCACGGTCCCGGTGCGGTGGTGGGCGGGCAGGGCGGCCGCGCGCTGGATGCTGCTGGACAGCGCGGTGAACGCCGTGGTGGCGCCCGCGAGTTGAAGGAAGCGGCGCCGGTTGACTTCGGCCATGGGTGTTCGGGTCCTCTCGTCCTGACGTACGTGATGCCGTCGCGTGGTCGTCGTGCTGTCGTGCGAATGACGGAATCTGCGCGGAGCGAGTGTTCCAAGAGCAACAAACGTCAGGGAAGGGTCTGATGGCGCCCATGTGAAAGTCAGCGGTCCGAGAGGTGCTCCGCCGGTCATGGCCGGCTGGGGCCATGACCGGCGGACAATGTCGAACTAATCGGACATATCGGTCAGATCGACCGGGCGAGGCGGTCGGCGAGCAGCTTCGCGAAGCGCGCCGGGTCGGCCAGGTCCCCGCCCTCCGCGAGCAGGGCGGTGCCGTACAGCAGCTCGGCCGTCTCGGTCAGCTCCGGGGCGTCGGCGCGCTCCTCGTGCGCCGCCCGCAACCCGCTGACCAGCGGATGCCCAGGGTTCAGCTCCAGGATCCGCTTGACCGGCGGGAGTTCCTGGCCCATCGCCTTGTACATCTTCTCCAGCGCCGGCGAGATGCCGTCGGCGTCGCTGACCAGGCAGGCCGGCGAGCTGGTCAGGCGAGTGGTGAGCCGTACGTCCTTGACGTCGTCCAGCGTCTCGCCCAGCCAGGTCAGCAGGCTTGCGTAGCTGCCGGACTTCTCCTCGGACAGTTCCTCGTCCTCGCCCGCGGGCAGGTCGACGGCGCCGCGCGCCACGGACTGGAACTCCTTGCCGTCGTAGGCGCCCACCGCGTCCACCCAGATCTCGTCCACCGGGTCGGTGAGCAGCAGGACCTCGTACTCCTTGGCCTTGAACGCCTCCAGGTGCGGGGAGTTCTCGACCTGGGCGCGGCTCTCGCCGGTCATGAAGTAGAGCTTGTCCTGGCCGTCCTTCATCCGGGAGACGTAGTCGGCGAGACTCGTGGGCTCGTCGCCGGCGGTGGTGGCGAACGAGGCGATGTCGAGGATGGCCTGATGGTCCTCGCTCGCGTCGAGCAGGCCCTCCTTGACCGCGGGGCCGAACTCCCGCCAGAACGTACGGTACTTGTCGGCGTCGTTCGTCATGAGGTCCTTGACGGTGGACAGGACCTTCTTGGCGAGGCGGCGCCGGATCAGCTGGATGTGCCGGTCCTGCTGGAGGATCTCGCGGGAGATGTTCAGCGACAGGTCGGCCGCGTCCACGACACCCTTGACGAACCGCAGGTGGGACGGCAGGAGTTCACGGGTGTCGTCCATGATGAACACGCGCTTGACGTACAGCTGGATGCCGTGGCGGGCGTCGCGCTGGAACAGGTCGTGCGGGGCGCGTGCGGGGAGGAAGAGCAGCGCCTCGTACTCGAACGTGCCCTCCGCCCGCATCCGGATCGTCTCCAGCGGGTCGGTCCAGTCGTGGCTGATGTGCCGGTAGAACTCCCGGTACTCCTCGTCCGCGACCTCGGAGCGCGGCCGCGCCCACAGGGCCTTCATCGAGTTGAGGGTGTCGTCGCCCATCCGGATCGGGAAGGCGATGAAGTCCGAGTACCGCTTGACGATCTCCCGGATCTTCCACTCGTCGACGTAGTCGTGGAGGGCGTCCTCCTCGTCCGCCGGGCGCAGGTGCACGGTGACCGCCGTGCCCTCCGGGGCGTCCTCGACGGTCTCGATGGTGTAGGTGCCGCCGCCGTCCGACTCCCAGCGCACGCCCTTCTCCTCACCGGCCCTGCGGGTGAGCAGGGTGACCTTGTCGGCCACCATGAAGACGGAGTAGAAGCCGACACCGAACTGGCCGATCAGCTCGGCCGATTCGGCGCCCTTCCCGTTCCCCGTCCCAGCCCCGTTCCCGCTTTCCTTCTCCTTCGCCCTCTCCTTCATCCGGCGCAGCGTCTCGGCCGTACCGGAGCGGGCGATGGTGCCGATGAGTCCGACGACGTCGTCGCGGGTCATGCCGATGCCGTTGTCACGCACGGTCAGCGTGCGAGCGTCCTTGTCGGCCTCGACGGCGATGTGCGGGTCCTCGACCCGCAGGCGGTCGTCGGTGAGGCCGGCCAGGCGGCGCTTGTCCAGGGCGTCGGAGGCGTTGGAGATGAGTTCCCGCAGGAAGATGTCCTTGTTCGAGTAGATCGAATGGACCATCAACTGCAGGAGCTGGCGCGCTTCGGCCTGGAACTCCAGCGTCTCGGTGGTCATTGCGTCGCTTCTCCTCACATGATGTGCGCACGTGCGGGTGCGCCCCGCATCGTGGGACAGGGGTGTCCTGTCAGTCCTCGATCCAGCCGTGCCGCCTGGCGAACAGGGCCAACTGCCGCCGTACGGCGATGATCTGCTGTCCCGTCAGATCGGGGACGGAGGTCAGCAGCAGCTCCGTCACCTCGCGCGTGTACTCGGCCGAGCCGAGCACGTCGCACATCGGCTCCTGCCCCTCCCCGGCCGCCCCGGAACCCTCCGGAGCCCCGGAACCCTCCGGAGCCGCGGAAACGGCGGAAACGGCTGGAGCCGCTGGAGTCCCGGCGGCGCTCTCGGCCGGCTGCGCCGACGGGGCCCCCTGCTCCTGTGCGAACCGGACGGAAGACGCCTTCAGCCCGCGTCCGCCGGTCTCGATCTCGAATTCCACCGCCAGCCCCGAGCGCACGGACGTCTCGGGAATCAGCAAGTCGTTCACATGCAGGAAAACGTCTTCTCCGCCCTGCTCCGGCGCGATGAAGCCGTACCCGCGCATCCCGTCGAAGCGGATCACCCGACCGACAGCCATCCACAACCCCCCACACTCACTCAGCCACACCCAACCCTCGTACTGCCGCCCAGCGTACGCGATGTGACAGGCGGCACGGGCGGTGCGGGCACCGCCACGACGCAGGGTGTTTCCGTCAGACGGAAGGAGCGTTGCGGCCCCGGGAGACGCTCCTCGACGATGCCGTCACCACGACAGACGGGAGCCGACTCGATGCCCCATGTAACCGCCTTCGCAAGGAACCAGTGGTACGTCGCCGCCCACAGCCACGAGGTCGGGCGCGAGCTGCTCGGCCGGACCGTCCTCGGCGAGCCGCTCGTCCTCTACCGCGCCGAGGAGGACGGCGGCCCGGTCGCCCTGCACGACCGCTGCGTCCACCGCCGCTACCCGCTCTCCGAGAGCGGTCTGGACGGCGACCGGATCGTCTGCGGCTACCACGGCTTCACCTACGACCGCACCGGCACCTGTGTGTACGTGCCGGGCCAGAAACGCGTTCCGCGCACCGCCCGCGTCGCCTCCTACCCGGTGGTGGAGCAGGACTTGCTGGTGTGGGTGTGGATCGGCGACCCGGCACTCGCCGACCCCCAAGCCGTGCCGCGGGCCCGGCACCTCGACTCCCCCGGCTGGGTCACCGTCCGGGGCATGGAGCCGATCGACGCGGACTACGGCCTGCTCGTCGACAACCTCCTCGACCTCTCCCACGAGACCTATCTGCACGGCGGCTACATCGGCACCCCGGAGGTCGCCGAGACACCCATCACCACCGAGGTCGACGAGGCCGCGGGCATCGTCCGGGTCAGCCGGCACATGGACGACGCCGAATGCCCGTCGTTCTACGCCCGCTCCACCGGCCTCACGGGCCGCATCACCCGCCGGCAGGACATCGAGTACCACGCCCCCTGCTTGTATCTGCTGCACAGCAGCATCGCGCCGGTCGGCACCGCACCCGGGGCGGACGGCAGCGACCCGCACGGCTTCCGCACCGAGATCACCTACGCCATCACCCCGTCCACGGACGGCGCGGTGTACGACTTCTGGGCGGTCTCCCGGAACTGGGCGACCGACGACCCCGAGGTGAGCGAGTTCCTGCGCGCCAACAACCACACCGTGGTGATGCAGGACGTGGATGCCCTCAACCTCCTTCAGCGGACACTGAGTTCGGAACGTGCCGGCGGCCAGGAGCTGAGCGTCAACATCGACGCCGGCGGTCTTGCCGCCCGCCGCATCCTCGCCCGGCTGGCCGCGGAGGGCGCCACGCCGGTGGAGAAGGTCCGATGATGCGGCAGTGGACGCCGGCGCACCCCGAGGGGCACGCATTCCGGGAGGACGTACGGTGACCGAGTTCGAACTCGTCGTGACGGAGCGGGAGTTCGCGGCCGACGGGATACTGTCGCTGACCCTGCGGCACCCGATCGGGCGGCACCTGCCCGCCTGGGAGCCCGGCGCCCATGTGGACCTGCTGCTCGGCCCGGAGCTGGAACGGCAGTACTCGCTGTGCTCGGACCCGGCGGACCGCTCCGCGTGGCGGATCGCGGTGCTGCGCGAGCCAGGCGGCCGGGGCGGATCCACCCGCGTGCACGACGAGTTGGACACGGGCGGCACGGTCCGGGTGCGCGGGCCGCGCAACCACTTCCGGCTGGAACCCTCCCCCCGCTACCGGTTCGTCGCGGGCGGCATCGGCATCACCCCGATCCTGCCCATGCTCGCCGCGGCCGAGGCGGCGGGCGCCGAGTGGTCGCTGCTGTACGGCGGCCGGACCCGCGCCTCCATGGCCTTCACCGCGGAACTCGCCCGCTACGGCGAGCGGGTGACCCTCGCCCCGCAGGACGAGACGGGCCTGCTCGACCTGGCCCCGGTCCTGTCCGAGGTCCGGGGCCGCGACGACACCCTGGTGTACTGCTGCGGCCCGGGACCGCTCCTGGACGCCGTCGAGGCCCGCTGCCCGGCCGGGCGACTGAGGGTTGAGCGCTTCCGGGCCGCCACGGCCCGACAGGCGGGCGCCGCTGCGGAGTTCGAGGTGGTGCTCGCGCGCAGCGGCCGTGCCCTCACGGTGCCCCCGGAGGTGTCGGTGCTGGACACGGTGCGGGCCGCCGGGGTCGAGGTGCTGTACTCCTGCACCGAGGGGACCTGCGGTACCTGCGAGACGGATGTGCTGGAGGGCACCCCGGATCACCGGGACTCGGTCCTCGGCGAGGAGGAACGGGCGGCCGGTGACACGATGATGATCTGTGTGTCCCGGTGCCGGGGCACCCGCCTGGTACTGGATCTGTGAAACCGTAGACGAACAGCGACGTCATCGAGCTGCGAACTCGGCGGTGCCGTCAAGAATGTCATCGTCCCGGCCGTCGGCGTCAGCAGACTGGCCCCGACCCGGCGCCGCCGGTGACCTGAACGCCGGCGGTGCCGGGTCAGTCCTGGGGCGGGGGTACGACCGTGAGGTGGGCGGCCGTACCGCGTGCGCGGCGCGGGCGGCGCACGGGGGCCGCGGGGCGGCGGGCGTCGCGCAGGACCATCGTCAGGCGCCGGTAGCCGACCTCCCGCAGGGACTGCGGGCTCTCGTCGACGACCCGGCACTCGGTGGGGCCCCGGCGCGGGTCGGGGTGGTGCAGCAGCCGGACGGCGCCGTCGAGCCGGGTGGCGGACTCGCCGACCGCCCGCATCCAGTGCGGCAGGCCCTGCCGGTAGGCGGCCTCCATGATCGGGTCCTGGGCGATGTCCCGGCGGACCGCCTGGAGTTCGTGGTCGTGGCCGTACGTCTCCAGCGCGGTCCTCAGGTGCGCCAGCATCGGCAGGCACCAGCCCGGCTCGTGCTCGCCGAGGACCTCGGCGGCGTCCGGGTGGAAGAGCACGAACCGCAGGAAGTTGTCCCCGGGCATGGCCGTCGGATGCGGGCGCACTCCGCGAAAGAGCGTGGCGTACGCGCCGTTGGCCATGACCACGTCCCAGCGGTGGTCCACGACCAGGGAGGGCAGGGCGAGGGACTCCAGCAGCACCGCGTAGTCCTGGAGGTACGCCTGGGTGTCGCACGCATCGGGGACGGGCCGCGGCGCCGGCCGCTGCCCTCCTGCCTGATGTGCCATCGGGAGGTCACCCCTCTTGCCTCTGCGGCCTGACGCGGCCCCTGCGATCCTGCGACCCCGTCCTGTGGGATGTCAACTATCGTGGCATTTCCTGCCTGTTGACGGCTGAAATTCGCCACAGTTGTGGCGACACCTGGATGTGGGTTCGAGGCACCGGCTACTCTCCGGGAACATCACGGCGACCGCTCACGAGAAGCCGGGAAGGCCGGACGCATCCGGGAAGCACGGACGCATCGGAAACCCTCGAGAGACGTAGGAGTTCTGTCGGTGACGGATGGCTACGAGGATCCGGGCGCCACGGCGACCGCCCAGCTGCCGGCCGTCGTCGCCCGCGTCACCGCGCTCGCCGACCGACTCGGTGTGCCGCACGCCGAGGTCTTCTGCGTCGGACGGCTCTCCGTGGCCTGCGGTGTGCCCGAGCCGGTGGTCAAGGCCCTGCTCAGCGGACGCCCCGCGGGCGAACCGGACGTCCAGGCACGCTTCTTGCAGCGGCTGGGCCTGCTGCGCCGCACCCGGCTGAAGCCGGGCGGCCGCAAGTACACCCAGCAGGAGATCGCCGACGGCGCGGGCATGTCCCGGCAGCAGGCCGGCGCCCTCATCAACGGCGACCGCCGGCCCACCATGGAGCACTGCGACGCGCTCCAGCGCTTCTTCCGGGTGCACGCCGGCTTCCTGACCGCCGAGGATCCCGAGGCGCTGGCGGGTGCGCTGCAACGCACCGAGCAGGAGCTGCTGACGAAGCTCGCGGACCGGGAGCGGGCCGCCGCCTCGGCCGCCGAGGACCCGCTGGAGCGGCTGCTCCAGGACCACGGAGTGCGCGGAATCGCCTGGCGGGCGGCGCAGTTGCCGACGGACCAGCACCGGGACAAGGTCGCGGAGTGGCTGGACATGCTCCTGGAGAGCGTCAAGCGGCCCGAGTCCTGAACCGGGCAGGACTGTCGGCATCGGCAGGGACATGCGCCGGCTGCGCGAGGAGATGAGCCTGCGCCCCGGCCGCCCGGTCCACGTCCGTACGGCCCCTTGCCCGTCCGGTACGGCGAGCGGGCTGTGGCTGGATCAGGCCGCGCTCCGGGCCGTGGTGCAGCGGGGCGCCGTCGCCAAGTGCCGTATCCGCTCGGCCGGTTCGGCCCGGCCGGCTCGGTGCACCGAGGTCCCGCGTCCCGGGGAACGCGCGGTCCGGACTGCGCCGAGCGGGCGATCCGGGGCGCAGCCGGAGGGCGTTGTCAGTGGTGGGCGGCAAGCTGGTGGTGTGCGCCCGCCGCGGGGCGCAGACCGCGACGCCTATCCGGGGAGAGCCGACCGATGCCCACCGCCGTACTGACCGACCGTGAGCGCACCGCCGTACAGGCCTACCTGCGGCTGCTGCATACCGTCCGCGCCGCCTTCGACGGCCCGCCGGACGGCGGCCGGCCCGCCGTGGTGCCGCCCGCCGTGCTGGCCGAGGCCGAGCAGGCCCTGGCCCGGGCCGGCCTCACGGGCAACGAGCAGGAGTTCTTCCGCCTGCTGCGCGACTGGTGCCCGCCCGCATGAGCGCGCGCCGGGCCGGGCGGGCACCACCCCGGCGTCACGGGTGCGATACGACGTCACGCGTGCGGTACGACCACGGAGGTGGCCACGAACCCGTCCCGTACGGCCCACCGCCCGTCGAAGGCCTGGAGCCTGCGGCCGCCGACCCGGGGGCCGGGGACGAGGAGCTCGGCGTGCAGGGTGCCGCGGTCGCCGCCGTCCGGGTCCGGGTGCAGGGTGATGTCGGCCTCGGAGAAGTCCAGCCACAGGCGCGTGAGCGGGAACCACGCCTTGTAGACGGACTCCTTGGCGCTGAACAGGATCCGGTCCCAGTGCACGCCGGGCCGCCGCGCGGCGAGCAGGGCGAGCCGCCCGGACTCGGCGGGCAGGAAGACGGAGTCGCCGACGCCCTCGGGCAGCGGCCCGTGCGGCTCGGCGTCGATACCGACGGAGGCCAGGTCACCGTCGCGGGCGAGCACGGCGGCGCAGTAGCCGTCGCAGTGGGTCATGCTGCCGATCAGGCCGGCCGGCCAGACCGGGGCACCCCGCTCACCGCTGACGACGGGCTGCGCGGGCACACCGAGCTTCTCCATGGCGCGCCGGGCGCACCCGCGTACGGCGGCGAACTCACGGCGGCGCTTGGTCACCGCCCGCTGGACGAGCGCCTCCTCCTCGGGAAAGAGCGGGGCGTCCCACAGCGGGTCGTCACGGTGTGCCTCCACGACCACGACCGACTCCGGGAGCAGCTCCTCGATCACCGGCTTCGACCTCCATCGGCAGGATACGACGCAGCCGGCCCGGGGATTCCGAGCGCTTGCGCCACTCACGGGGATAGCCCACCGAGACCTCCACGAAGCGGACGCCGTCGTGCCAGGTCGTGCGGGGGATGTGCAGATGACCGTAGACCATGGTCGCGATCGGGAACCGGCGGTGCCAGTCGGCGGTCAGCGTGGTGCCGCACCACATGGCGAACTCGGGGTGCCACAGGATCTCGGTGGGGTGCCGGTGCAGCGGGTAGTGGTTGGCCGGGACGACGGGCAGACCGTCGGGGAGCGCGGCGAGCCTGCGCTCCGTCTCGGCGACCCGGGCCCGGCACCAGGCGTCCCGGGTCGGATACGGGTCGGGGTGCAGCAGGTACTCGTCGTTGCAGACGATGCCGGTGCTCTGCGCGTAGGCGAGGCCCTCGGCCTTGGTGTCACAGCCGGCCGGCAGGAACGAGTAGTCGTACCCGAGGAACAGCGGGGCGACGGCGACCGGGCCGCCCGGCCCCTCCCACACCGGGTAGGGGTCCTCGGGGGTGACGACGCCCAGCTCGCGGCACATCGCGACCAGGTGCTCGTAGCGGGCGACGCCGCGCAGAGTGACGGTGTCCTTCGGATGGGTCCACAGGTCGTGGTTGCCCGGCGTCCACAGCACCTTGCGGAAGCGGCTCGCGAGCGTGCCGAGGGCCCAGCGGATGTCGGCCACGGTCTCGGCGACGTCACCGGCGACGATCAGCCAGTCGTCGTCGCTCGTGGGCCGCATGCGCTCGACCAGGGCGCGGTTCTCCGGATAGGTGATGTGCAGGTCGCTGATGGCCAGCAGCTGTCCGGCCCCGGCCGTCGACTCCACCCCGTGCCCCTTTCCGATCATCGTCCGCCTCGACCACAAGAACACATTCCCGGATCCGGGACAAGGGGGTCACGGGCCCGGCGGGGTGGCTCTAGGGGGTTCCGGAATCCGTAACCCCGGCGTTGCACGAGCGGGCGCTTGAAAGCCGTATGATCGCCCCAACACCGTCGTCCCAACTTCCCCTTTTCGCAGGGGCTGTTCGGTGTCCCTTCCTTCCTTCTGCCCGGGCACGGGCCGCTTCGCCCTGCCCGGAGACCCGAAAGGCGGCCTGCATGCTCTCTCGCGTACGCGTCTGGCTCAACCGCACGTACGCGGAGAACGTCTTCTTCATGGAACAGCTGCGGAGAAATCCCAGCGACCGGGCCGTGGAGATCCATGCGACGCACGGGGACCCCGACTCCCCCGTGCTGGCCGCCGCCGACACCGCCGACCTGGAACCGGAGGGTCTGTCCCCGGCCGCCTACGTCGAGTACGCCCTCGACCAGTGCGCCCGGCGCGGCATCGACGTCTTCGTGCCCCGGCTGCACCAGGCGGCGATCGTGGCGCACCGCGCCGACTTCGCGGCGGCCGGCACGGCGCTGCTGGCGCCGACCCCGGAGGCGGTGGCCGTGTTCGAGGACAAGGCGACCGCGTACGAGGCCGTCCGCTCGGTGGGCGTCCCGGTACCGCCGTGGTGGCGGGTCCGTACGGCGGACGAACTCCTCGCCGCTGTCGAGGAGTTGGAGTCGGCCGGGCACAAGGCGTGCTTCAAGCCTGCCGCCGGTGCCGGCGGGGTCGGCTTCCGGGTGATCACCCGCGCCCCGTTCTCGCTGACCCACCTCGCGGGCTTCCCCGGCCCGTACGTGCAGCTGGACCTGGTCCTCGAAGCACTGCGGCGGGCACAGGAGCCGGTGGACTGGCTGGTGATGCCGCGGCTGGAGCAGCCCGAGGTGTCCGTCGACGTCCTCACCGGGCCGGACAACCGGGTGCGGCTCGCGGTGGGCCGCACGAAGAACGGCCGTCGGCGCGGCTTCACCCTGGACGAGCGCTGGCTGGCCCCGGCCCGGCTGATCGCGGAGGGCTTCGGGCTGCACCACCTGTCCAACATCCAGTTCCGCATGTACGGCGACGAGCCGGTGCTGCTGGACGTCAACACGCGGCCGGCCGGGGGCCTGCACCAGCTGTCCCTGTGCGGGGTGAACGCCCCCTGGGCCGCCGTGCGGTTGGCCCTCGGCGAGGACCCGGGCGTGATCGAGCCGCCGTTCCTCGGGCAGGACTACACGGTGGTCTCGGGACCCCGCCCGCTGATGCCCACGGCGTTTCCGCGGCAGAGGCAGGCGTCGGAGGAGGCAGGGGTCGTGTTGCCGGTGGCGCCGTTGCCTGTGCAGGCGGCTTCGGCGGCGGAGGTGCTGCCGCTCTAGGCCGATGCCGGGTGCGGGTTGTTCGTGGTTGATCGCGCGGTCCCCCCGCACCCCTAGGGGTGCGGGGGGATCCGTGTCTCAGCGGCTCACGGCCAGCCGCAGTGTCCGCACCTCGAAGGGGCGCAGCTGCACCGGTACGGCGTTCCCGTCCGTCTCGGCCGTGGTGAGCGGGCGTTCCAGCAGGTCGGTGATCTCGGCCCCGGCCAGCGGGAACCCGGTGCGCAGGACGCCGCTCGCGCGGCCGCCCCGGGACTCGTAGAGGCGGACCACCACGTCGCCGGAGCCGTCGTCGGCGAGCTTGACCGCCTCGACGGTCACGCCCTCGCCCTCGGCGGAGACGACGGGCTCGGGCTCGCCCGCCGAATCGGCCACGCGCAGCGGGAGGTTGAGGGCGTAGCCCTCGGCGACCGCGTCCTCGATGCCAGCGCCGGGCAGCAGCGCGTAGGTGAAGCGGTGGCGGCCCTGGTCGGCCTCGGGGTCGGGGACGCGCGGGGCGCGCACCAGGCTGAGGCCGATGGTGGTGGTCGTACCACCGTCCTCGCGGACCGTGCGGGTGACGTCGTGGCCGTAGGTGGAGTCGTTGACGAGCGCGACGCCGTAGCCGGGCTCGGCGATGTGCACCCAGCGGTGGCCGGAGACCTCGAAGCGGGCCGCCTCCCAGGTGGTGTTGGTGTGGGTGGGCCGCTGGACGTGGCCGAACTGGATCTCGGCGCTGGAGTGCGCGGCGCGCACGTCGACGGGGAAGCCCGCCTTGAGGATCTTCTCCGTCTCGTGCCAGTCGAGGTCCGTCTCGATGTCGATCCGGGCGCTGCCGGCACGGACGGTGATCGTCTGGGTGATGCGGGAGCCCTTGCCGAAGGTGCGGACCACGCGGATCGCGCCGACGAGAGGGGTCTGCTCGACCACGGTGACCGAGTCGGGCTCCAGCAGGTCGGTGTAGCGGTTGCGGTAGTGCTTGTCGATGTCCCAGGCGTCCCAGTAGTTGGGGAGGTCGGTGTGCAGGCGGAGGAGGTTGCCGGGGCCGGCGAGGACTTCACGGTCGGATCGTAGATCGTATACAGAAGACAGTGTTCCGTCTTCTGCCACCTGTACACGGACGATTCCATTCTGCATACACCGCCCGCTCACCGTCACCGGCTGCGGCGGCTCGGCCGGAACCAGGGGCGCGGAGCCGTTCGCGGGCACCCGTACGTACACCGGTGCGCCCTCCGGTGTGCGGACCACCTCGGCGCGGTCGCGGGGGCTCGTGTTGAAGACGCGGGGCGCACCGGTGCCCAGGGCGGCGACGGCCTCGCCGGTGAGCGCCATCAGCTCCTGCGCCACCCGGGCGTATTCGGCCTCGGCCTCGCGGTGCACCCAGGCGATGGAGGAGCCGGGCAGGATGTCGTGGAACTGGTGCAGCAGGACCGTCTTCCACAGCCGGTCCAGTTTCTCGTACGGGTAGGTGTAGTCCGGCGCGTGCAGGGCGGCCGTGGTGGCCCACAACTCGGCCTCGCGCAGCCGGTGTTCGCTGCGGCGGTTGCCCTGCTTGGTGCGAGCCTGGGTGGTGTAGGTGGCGCGGTGCAGTTCCAGGTACAGCTCGCCCACCCAGACCGGTGCGTTCGGATACTCGGCGCGGGCCTTGGCGAAGAAGGCGTCCGGGTGCTCGATCTCGACCTTCGCCGAGCCCTCCAGGTCCTTCAGGCGGCGGGCGCGTTCCATGATCTCGCGGGTGGGGCCGCCGCCGCCGTCACCCCAGCCGAAGGGGGCGAGGGAGCGGGTGGCGCCGCCCTTCTCGGCGTAGTTGCGCACGGCTCGGGACAGTTCCTCGGCGCTGAAGCGGGCGTTGTAGGTGTCGATGGGCGGGAAGTGGGTGAAGATCCGGGTGCCGTCGATGCCCTCCCACCAGAAGGTGTGGTGGGGGAAGCTGTTGGTCTGGTTCCAGGAGATCTTCTGGGTGAGGAACCAGTCGTTGCCGGCGAGGCGGGCCAGCTGCGGGTATGCGGCGGTGTAGCCGAAGGAGTCCGGCAGCCAGACGCCCTTGGTCTCGATCCCGAAGTGCTCCATGAAGAACCGCTTGCCGTGCACGAGTTGGCGGGCGAGGGCCTCGCCGCCGGGCAGGTTGCCGTCGGCCTCCACCCACATGCCGCCGACCGGCGCCCACTGGCCCTTGGCGACGGACTTCTTGATCCGCTCCCACACGTGGGGGTAGTGGTCCCGGACCCATTCGTACTGCTGGGCCTGGGAGCAGGCGAAGACGAACTCCTCGTACTCGTCGGCGAGCGCGGTGACGTTGGAGAAGGTGCGGGACGTCTTGCGCTTGGTCTCGCGGATCGGCCACAGCCAGGCGGAGTCGATGTGCGCGTGGCCGACGCCGGACAGGATGTGCGCGCTGGCGTGGGCGGGCTTGGCGAGCACGGGCTTCAGGGCGTCACGCACGGCGATCGCCGAACCGGCGACGTCGTCCAGGTCGAGCAGGTCAATGGCCCGGTCGAGGGCGTGGGTGATCTCGTGCCGGCGCGGGTCGTGTTCGCCCAGCTCCCGCATCAGTTCGCGCAGCACCTGGAGGTCGAGGTCGAGGTGCCAGACCTCCTCGTCGAGTACGGCGAGGTCGGCGCGGCGGAATGTATACAGTGGACGGTCGCCTGCCGTCCGTACGTCGCCGAGCGGGGTGGGTGCGGTGAACTCGTTCGCGAGGATGTCCGGGTTGGAGGCTGCCTCCACCAGATACTCGACGACTTCCCCGCCGGAGGCCGGGCGGGCGACCGGAACGTACTGGTTGAGCGGGTTGACCGCCTTCAGCGGGGTGCCGTCGGTGAGGTGGACGAGCGCCTCGGCCTGGTTGCCCGGCCAGTCGCCGACGAAGCCGAGGTCGATGACGGACTCGACCCGCCGGCCGGCCCACCCGGCGGGCACCTCGCCGCGCATGCGGAACCAGGTCGTGCCCCAGGGCGGGCCCCAGGGGGTGTTCATGGCGAACGGCGTGTAGGGGGCGGCCGCGGCCTCCTCGAAGGGGACCGGTTCCCCGGGCGCCTGCCAGGCCGCGACCTCCAAGGGGACGCGGGCCGCGTAGATCGCGGGCTTGATGCGCTGGTCGTGGAGGCGGGCGACACGTTCCTCGATGCGGCGGCGTTCGTCGTGCATGGCGGTCTCCAGGAGGGAGAGGCGAGCAAGGGGGATGAAAGCGCTTACTAACTCTGCTCACTTAAGGTACGCCAGGCCAGGATGGGCCTCGGTGTAGCCCTCGACCAGTCTGCGGGCGACGGTGACCGAGTCGACCAGCGGATGCAGCGCGAAGGCCTTCACGGCGGTGTGCCGGGAGCCGGACTCGGCGGCGGCGAGCACCTCCCGCTCGACGGCCTTGACCGAGCAGACCAGTCCGGTGGCGTGGCCGGGCAGCGGGGTGACCGAGACGGGGCGGGCACCGCTCGCGTCGACCATGCAGGGGACCTCGATGACGGCGTCGGCGTCGAGCGCCGAGAGGGTGGCGCCGTTGCGCACGTTCAGGATCAGCGTGGTCCGCTCGTCGCGGGCGATGGCCCGCATCAGGGCGAGGGCGACCTTCTCGTAACCGCCGGACAGGTCGTCGGCCTCGCGCTCCCCCGCACCGGCGCTCTCCCGGTTCTCGGCCATGTACGTGGCCTCGCGCTCGGCCCGGGTGCGGTCCCAGGCCGTGAGCGCGGAGGTGTCCGGGCGCAGGGCGTCGGCGTAGAAGCGGGCCTGCTGGTCGCGCAGGAAGGCACCCCGGGTCCGCTCGGCCTGCTGGTAGGCGTGCACGGCTTCCCGGTTGAAGTAGTAGTAGTGCAGGTACTCGTTGGGGATCGCGCCGAGCGACTGGAGCCAGTCGGTGCCGAACAGCCTGCCCTCCTCGAAGGAGCCGAGCCGCGCGGGGTCGGCGAGCAGGCGCGGGAGTTCGTCGCGGCCGGCGACCCGCAGACCGCGTACCCAGCCGAGGTGGTTGAGGCCGACGTAGTCGACGAAGGCCCGCTTCGGGTCGGCCCCGAGGGCGCGGGCGATGCGGCGGCCGAGGCCGACGGGCGAGTCGCAGATGCCGATGACGCGGTCGCCGAGGTGGCGGGACATGGCCTCGGTGACCAGGCCGGCCGGGTTGGTGAAGTTGATGACCCAGGCGTCGGGGGCGAGCCGGGCCACGCGACGGGCGATGTCGACGGCGACGGGGACGGTGCGCAGGCCGTAGGCGATGCCGCCCGCGCCGACGGTCTCCTGGCCGAGGACGCCCTCGGCGAGCGCGACCCGCTCGTCGTTCGCCCGGCCCTCCAGTCCGCCGACGCGGATGGCGGAGAAGACGAAGTCGGCGCCGGTGAGCGCCTCATCGAGGTCCGTGGTGGCGCTCACCCGGGGCGCGCCGGGGATCCCGGCGGCCTGTTCATCCAGTACACGGGATACTGCATACAGTCGACGGTCGTCCAGGTCATGGAGGACGACCTCGGTGACCCGCCCTTCGGCGTGGTCGGCCAGCAGTGCACCGTATACCAGCGGCACGCGGAATCCGCCGCCGCCCAGAATCGTCAGCTTCACGTCTGCACCCTTCCCCGGTCGTCCGCCACGACCACCTCGACTCCGGCTTCCTGCAAGGCGGACCGGGTGGCCGGGTCCACGGGCGCGTCCGTCACCACCGCGTCCAGGTCCTCGGGACCGCACACCCTGGCCATGCCCGTGCCCGGGAACTTGGCGGCGTCCGCGAGCAGCACGACCTTGTCGCTCGCCGCGATCATGGCCCGCTTGACCGGCACCTCGACCACGGTCGTGTCCATCACCTGCCCGCCGGGCCGGATACCGCTGGTGCCGAGGAAGAGCCAGTCGGCGTGCAGCTGGCGGAGGTTGTCCTCGGTGAGGAAGCCGACCAGGGAGCGGTACTCGCGGCGGACCATGCCGCCGAGCAGCACCAGCGCGATGTCCTCGTCGTCGGCCAGTTCCTCGTAGACGACGAGGTTGCTGGTGATGACGGTCAGGCGGCGGCCGTGCAGCTGCCGGGCGAGCCGGTACGCGGTGGTGCCGATGTCCAGCAGGACCGACTGGCCGTCGGTGATCATCGCCGCCGCGCGGGCCGCGACGGCGTCCTTCTCGGCGACCCGCACCTCGGCGACCTCGGCGAAGGGCTGGTCGCCCTCCTCGACGACCGCGCCGCCGTGGACGCGGGTGAGCAGGCCGTCGTCCTCCAGTCTGACCAGGTCGCGGCGGACGGTGGCCGGGCTGACACCGAGCTGCTCGGACAGCTCGGTGACGGAGGCCGGGCCGCCGGAGCGCAGGGCGCTCAGGATGCGTTGATGTCGTCGTTCTGCCAGCACGCCATGAACAGTACTCGTCATATCCGCTTAGCTCCATGCTCAGTTCTGCTCGACTATTGACCAACTCGGCCGAGGAGCGCACGATTCCGTGCACCGAAGTGAAGCGACCTGAAGAGTTCCGACGATCCGACGCCGACGAGAGGACGTCTTCGTGTCCGTGGACGACGAGCGGCCCGACGTGCTGCTGGCCGGGCTGCTCTTCTACGACATCGTCCTCACCGGGCTGCCGGGGCCGCCGGTGCCCGGCGAGGAGATCTGGACCTCCGGCATGGGCTGCGGCCCCGGCGGCATCGCCAACCTCGCCGTCGCCGCCGCCCGGCTCGGTCTGCGCACCTCGCTGGCCACGGTGTTCGGCGACGACTTCTACGGCGCCTGGTGCCAGGAGGTGCTGGCCGGACAGGAGGGCGTCGACCTCGGGCCGTCCCGCACGGCACCCGGCCGGCCGACCCCGGTCACCGTCGCCCTCGCCCTGCCCGGGGCACCCGGCGCGGACCGCGCCCTGGTCACCCACGGCGAGGAACCGCCGTACTCCCAGGACGAGTTGCTGGGCGACCCGCCCGCCGCGCGCACCGCGCTGGTCCATCTGGAGGCCGAGGCGCCCGCCTGGCTCGGCAAGGCCGCCGCGAACGGCACCCGCGTCTTCGCCGACGTCGGCTGGGACCCGACCCACCGGTGGTCCCGGGACGTGCTCGACCAGCTCGCGCTGTGCCACGCCTTCCTGCCCAACGAGGCGGAGGCGACGGCCTACACCCGCACCGACACGGCCGTCGCCGCGCTCGGGGTGCTCGCGGAGCTGGTGCCGGTCGCCGTGGTGACGTGCGGCGGCCGGGGTGCGATCGCCGTCGACCAGACGACCGGCGAGTACGCGCGGGTCCCGGCCCTCGACATCGATGTCGTGGACGCGACCGGCGCCGGAGACGTCTTCGGCGCGAGCTTCGTGGCCGCCTCGCTCGGCGGCTGGCCGCTGGCCGAGCGGCTGCGGTTCGCCGTCCTCGCCGCCGGTCTGTCGGTCGCCCGGCACGGCGGCGCCCTCGCGGCGCCCGGCTGGTACGGCGTCGACCGCTGGTGGCGGACGCAGCACGACCCCGAACTGCGGCGCGCCTACGGCTTCCTCGCCGGCCGCCTGCCCGCCGACCCGGGCCCACCACCCCGCCCGGCCCCGGTCACGCCGCCGGCGCGCCCCGCACGCGCGGCCCCGCCGCAGCGCCCCGCACCGGCGGCCTCGCTCCTGCCGCACCCCGACGACAGCCCGCCCGCCCCGCGGCGGAGCTGATCCCCCCTCGCGCGTCGACGACATCCGAAAGGCGGTGGGAGCTGTGCGGCTCTCCCGAAGAGGCCTGCTGCGGGCGGGCCTTGGCACGACGGCCGCCACGGCGCTCGGCGGCCTGACGTCGGGCTGTGCCGTGCCGACCGGCTCGACCGGCCGGAACATGGTCCTGTGGTACTGGGACGGCGGCCTCGGCGACACCGTCCTGAAACAGGCCAGGAAACGTTTCGACGGCTCCGTGGCACTACGGGCGGTCAAGATAGGCGGTTACTACCGCTCGAAGCTGATCACCACGATGGCGGGCCGGGCCCACATCCCCGACATCGCGGGCCTCAAGGGCGAGGACATGGCGTCGTATCTGCCCGATGCCGACCAGTTCGTGGATCTGCGCACGCTCGGCGCGGAAAAGCTCCGCAACCGGTATCTGGCCTGGAAGTGGGAGCAGGGCCGCGCGGACGACGGCCGTATGGTCGGATTCCCGATCGACTGCGGCCCGGTCGCGCACTACTACCAGTACGCGGTGTTCCGCCGGGCGGGCCTGCCGTACGAACCAGCCGACGTGTCACGGGAGCTGGACAGCTGGGAGAGGTTCTTCGCCGCCGGGGAACAGCTGCGAAAACGCATACCGGGGACGTGTCTGCTGACCGACATCACCAGTGTCTTCGAGATGTCGGTCAACCAGGGCACGAAGCGGTACGTCGACCGGGACCGGCACTTCATCGGCGACCAGGAGCACGTGCGTACCGCGTGGGACCGGGCCGTCGAGGCCAAGCGGCGGCGGATCGTCTCGGACCTGGTCAGCGGCACCCCGGACCAGCTCTCGGCCGTCCAGGACGGCAAGCTGCCCAGCCAGCTCAACGCCTCCTGGGCCACCAACGACATCAAGACCGGGGTGCCGAGGACCACGGGCCGCTGGCGGGTGGCGGCCTGTCCGGGCGGGCCGTCGAACATCGGCGGCTCGTTCCTCTCCGTCACCAAGGCCTGCCGGGAGCCGGAGGAGGCGTTCCGGATCATCACCTGGGTGCTGGACGCCGCCAACCAGGCGCAGGGCTTCGTGGACGCGGGCCTGTTCCCGTCCACCCCGGCGTCGTACGGACTGAAAACGCTGCGCGAGCCCGATCCGTTCTTCGGCGGCCAGATCACCATGGACGTCTTCGGGCCCGCGGCGCAGAAGATCCCGGTCGCCTACGACAGCCCGTACGACACCGCCCTGTCACAGCCGGTCAAGGACGAGATCAAGAACGTCGGCGTCCTCGGCAAGGACCCCGAGCAGGCCTGGAGGGACGCCATGCGCACCTGCAGGCGCATCGCCGAGCACCTGGGGGTGAGTCACTGATGGCCACGGCCCTGAACGACGAGCCCTCACCCGTGCTCGCGGATCCTCCCGCCGTCCGCGGCAGGCGGGGCCGGCGCGCCTACTGGCACCTCTACGCCGCCATCTCCCCCTTCTATCTGCTGTTCCTCGGCTTCGGCCTGGTCCCCGTCGGCTTCTCCCTCTATCTGTCCTTCCACCGCTGGGACGGCCTCGGCCGGATGGAGTGGGCGGGCCTGTCGCAGTACGCGTACCTGCTGTCGGACACCGACTTCTGGTCCTCGATCGGGAACACCGTCGTCATCTGGGCGCTGGCCACCTTCCCCATGGTCTTCCTGGCGATGGTGACGGCCGTGCTGCTCAACTCGGCGGTGCGTTTCAAGAACGTGTACCGGTTCGCGTACTTCCTGCCGAACGTCACCTCCGTCGTCGCCGTCGCGATCATCTTCGGCTCGGTGTTCTCCACCAACTTCGGCCTGGTCAACGCCCTGTTGCAGGCGGTCGGGCTGGACCAGGTGGCCTGGCTGAACACGCCCTGGGGCATCAAGGTCGCCATCGCCACGCTGATGACCTGGCAGTGGACCGGTTACAACGCGATCATCTTCCTCGCCGGGCTGCAGACCGTCCCGGGCGAGCTGTACGAGGCGGCACGGATCGACGGCGCCGGACCCGTGACGACCTTCTTCCGCGTGACGCTCCCGCTGCTGCGGCCGGTGCTGCTGTTCGTGCTGGTCGTCTCGACCGTGACCGGACTGCAGAGCTTCTCCGAACCCCAGGTGCTCCTCCAGAACACCGCCAACGAGTCGACCTTCTCCGGCGGCCCCGGGCACGCGGGCCGCACGATGGTCCTCTACTTCTTCCAACAGACCTTCGACAACAACGACTTCGGCTACGGCGCCGCCGTGGCCTGGGGCATCTTCCTCGTCGTCGCCCTCTTCTCGATCGTCAACTGGCGCCTGGTGCAGCGCCGCGGCGAAGAATAGGCAGGCCGGTCACCATGGCAACCACCCACGGCACACGACGGCCCCGGACCCGCCCCCTCAGCAGCTCCGGGAGCATCAGGGGTTCCCGCGGCAGAGGCATCGCGCTGCACGCCGTCCTCGTCCTCGGTCTGCTGCTGTCGGCCTTCCCGTTCTACTGGGCCGTGATCATGTCGACGCACACGTCGAGCGAGATCTTCTCCTTCCCGCCGAAGCTCCTGCCGGGCTCACACTTCCCGGAGAACGTCCGTCATCTGTTCGCGGCCGTCGACTTCTTCGGCTCCCTGCTGAACTCACTGCTGGTCGCGGGCTCGGTCACGGTGCTGGTGCTGTTCTTCGACTCGCTGGCCGCGTTCGTCTTCGCCAAGTTCGCCTTCCCCGGCCGGCGGCCGCTGTTCGCGCTGCTCATGCTGATCTTCATGGTGCCGGCGCAGCTGGCCGCCATCCCCCAGTTCGTGATCATGGCGAAGCTCGGCTGGATCGGCTCGATGACCTCACTGATCGTGCCGGCGTCGGCCAACGCCTTCGGCATCTTCTGGATGCGCCAGTACATGCGGGGCGCGATCCCCGACGAGCTGCTGGACGCCTCCCGCATCGACGGCGCGCACTTCCTGCGCCAGTACTGGCACGTGGCCCTGCCCGTGGTCCGGCCCGGGCTGGCCTTCCTCGGCATCTTCACCTTCATGAGCCAGTGGAACGACTACGCCTGGCCCCTGATCGCCCTGACCGACCCCGACAACGTCACCCTCCAGGTCGCCCTCTCCCAGCTGAACGGCACCCACGGCACCACCGACTACGGCATGGTGATGACCGGCGCCCTGATCGCCCTGGTCCCGCCGCTGATCGTGTTCGCGATCGGCGCCCGGCAGATCATCGGGGACCTCGCCAAGGGGGCCATCCGGTGAGCGAACCCGGTCGGGGGCCGGTGAGGGATCCCTTTCCGTAAGCGGTTACCGAGTCCACCCCGGCTCTTCAGAGCGGCTTCATCCCCCGGTCCCGGGGCCACGGAATGGTGCAGCGCGTGAGCGACGGAAGACCGGCCGGGCACACGGACACCAGACCGTACGAGCACCGGCAGCGCGAGGCCGCGGTCCGCATCCGGTGCCACCGGCACGAGGGAATCGTCCTCGCCAACGACCACCACGTCCCCGGTCTCGGCCGGCTGGCGGCGACCTGGGAGCTGCTGCGGGCCGACGGCAGGATCCTGGCCGCCCCGGCCGAACTGCCCGATCTGCGGCCGGGCGAGACGGCGGCGGTACCGCTGCCGTTCGGGCTGCCGCGGGACGGCGGCGCGACCTGGCTGACCCTGCGGGTGGTGACGGCGACGGACGAGCCGGGAGCGCCGCGCGGTACGGAGCTGTGCGCGCCCCGGGTCCTGCTGCCGGCCACGACCACCGCCCCCACCACCACGACCGCTGCCCCCACCACCACCGCCACCGCCACCGCCACCGGGTGTCCCGAACGCGCCGCGTTCGCCGGGCGCACCGAGGCCGCGGGTGCCGTACGACCGTCCCGTCCGGCACCGGCCGTGAACCGCCGCCGCAGCCGCCCCCTGCGCGCCCTGTGACCCCGCCCCTCCCCGCCCTTCTCAGTGATCTCAGCGACCTTTACGGAGCACACGTGTGTACGTCGCATGACCCCGTCCGGGACGAGGCCGCGCAGGCCGGTGCCGGACGACGCAGTTTCCTCAGAGCCACCGCGCTGCTGGGCGCCGCCGCCACGGCCGGGGTCGCGGTGCCGGCCGTCGCCGAGGCGGCCGAGAAGGGCGGCCCGCGGCCCGACCCGGAGAGCCGTCGCTTCACGCTCGCGGTGATGCCCGACACCCAGTACCTGTTCGACGGGCCGAGCATCGACGCGGCGCCCGTCGAGGCGTCGCTGCGCTACCTGTTGCAGCACGGGAAGGACGAGAACATCGTCTTCCTGTCCCACCTCGGCGACCTCACCCAGAACGGCGCCGAGGCCGAATTCACCGCGATCGGCAGGGCGTTCGGGATCCTCGACCGCAGGGGCGTCGGCTACAGCGTGCTGGCCGGCAACCACGACGTGAAGTCCTCGACGGACGACCAGCGCGGCCCGACCCCGTACCTGGACACGTTCGGCCCGCAGCGCCTCCGCAACAAGTCGACGTTCGGCGGCGCCTCTTCGGACGGCTACAACACCTACCACCTCTTCCGGGCGGCCGGTCGCGAGTGGCTGGTGCTGGCACTGGACTGGCGGCTGTCGGCCAAGGGATACTCGTGGGCGAAGGACGTCCTCGCCCGGCACCCGAAGACCCCCGTCGTCCTCACCACGCACGAACTCGTCGTCGGGGACGACCGGTTGTCGGACCACGGGCAGCAGCTGTGGGACCAGCTCATCGCGGACCACGACCAGATCTTCCTCACCCTGAACGGCCACTACTGGCCGGCCGGGCGGGCGGTGCGCAAGAACGCGGCGGGCAACGAGGTGCACCTGCACCTCACGAACTACCAGAACCGCTACTTCGGCGGTGCGGCGATGATCCGTCTGTACCGCTTCGACCTGGACCGGAACGTCATCGACGTCGAAACCGTTTCCCCGTGGATCCTCGGCCGGGCCGCCGAGGGCCTGAACGCGCTGGAGCGGCAGGAGCTGGAGCTGAGCGGCGACGCGGACCGCTTCTCGGTGGACATCGACTTCGCGGCCCGCTTCGCGGGCTTCGACCCGGTGCCGGCCCGCCCCGCGCGGCCCGCGTCGAAGATGCTGATCCCGGGCACGGCCGCCTACTGGCGCTTCGAGTCGGCCGTCTCCGGCACCGTCCGTGACCTGTCCGGCCGGGGCAACGACCTCACCGTGGTCACGGTGGGCGGCGGCACGCTCGGCTGGTCGGCCGACCACCACCCCGACCAGCCGGGCCACGGCAGCCTGGAGTTCCAGGGGTACAAGTCCCCGCTGAGGGGCGCGTATCTGCGCACGGTGGACGGTGCGCCGCTCAACTCGGCCACTTTCGAGAACGGTTACACCATCGAGGCGTTCTACCGCCTCCCGGCCGACTGGGACCCCGCCCACCACGCCTGGTCGGGCATCGTCGGCCGCACCGGCACGGGCGGCGCCGCCGGCAAGACCGGCGACGATCCCGACGAGCCGCTGGCCACCCTCTCGCTGTCGGACGACCGTGAGCCGCAGTGGGCGATGCGGCCGCTCAACCAGGAGGGCATCGCCACCAACTGGGGGCAGGAGACGGCGCTGGAGACCTGGTGGCACCTCGCGGTCGTCAACGACGGCACCCGCACCACCCTCTACGTGGAGGGCTGCCCGGTCGTCCGCAATCCCAAGGCCCCCGCCGTCGGGATCGCCTCCGTCGGACTGCCGTGGCTGCTCGGCGGCTACGAGTACGCCGGAAAGATCGACCAGATCCTGCACGGCCGCCTCGGCGACGTACGGATCGTCTCCCGGGCGCTGCCCGTCGCCGCCTTCATGACCCACTGACCCCGCCCCCCGGGCCGAGGATCACCGGCACCGAGCAGCAGCGACCCACGGCCCGCAGAACCGACCGGAGCCCGCCGGACCACGGCGTCCTCACCCGCGCCCGCTGTCACGGCGGGCTCCCGCGCGTACTGTCGGCGATGACGATCCCGGCGGGGGCGAGCGACGACAGGGCGAGGTGGGTGCGGTGGGCGAACGGTCCGCTCCCGACCGGCTGCTGGCCGTGCTCGCCGCGTTCGACCACGAGCATCCCGCCCTGTCGCTGACGGACATCAGCCGCCGGGCCGGGCTCAGCCTCACCACCGCGCACCGGCTGGCGGGGGCCCTGACCGCGTGGGGCGCGCTGGAGCGCGACGCGTCCGGGGTCTACCACGTGGGGCTGCGCCTGTGGGAGGTGGCCACGCTCGCCCCGCGCGGTCTCGCCCTGCGCCAGCTGGCGCTGCCGTATCTGGAGGACCTGTACGAGGCGACGCACGAGAACGTGCAGCTGGCGGTGCGGGACGGCACGGAGGTCGTCTACGTCGAGTGGCTGCAGGGCCGTTCGGCGGTGGGCGTGCACATCCGCATCGGCGCGCACTGGCCGCTGCACGCCACCGGCGTCGGCCTCGTCCTGCTCGCGCACGCCGACCCGGCCGTCCAGGAGGAGTACTGCGCGGGGCCGCTCGCCTCCTTCACGCCGTACACGCTCACCGACCCGGCAGGTCTGCGGCGCACGCTCGCCGAAGTGCGCCGCTCGGGTGTGGCGGTCAGCGAGCGTCAGGTCACGCAGGACGCGCTGTCCGTGGCGGCGGCCGTCCGCGGTCCGGGCGGGGAGGTGGTCGCGGCGGTGTCGGTGGTGGTGCCCCGGGACGGCGCCCAGGTGCCGGCGCTCGCTCCGGCGGTCCGGCTGGCGGGCCGGGGGATCTCCCGGGCCCTGGGGTGGCGGCCGGTCTGAGCGGGTACGGGTGGCTTCACACCGTGAACTCCCCCGCGAATCAAGGACTTTCCTTGTTTCAAGGCTTGACGGTCGCGGGGGCGGGGAGCACATTGGCGGCACCCTGAGAGCGCTCTCAGCCGACCGGCCGTGGGAGCGCTCTCGCACCTCCCGCACCCCGCACTTCCCCTACCCCGCACCTCCCCCACTCCGTACCCCGGACCCGAGAGGCCCCCGTGAACGCACCCTCCGGCATACCCAGACCCCGCCCGTCGCGGCCCCGCCCCCTGCGCCGCGCGCTCGTCGCCGTCGTCGCGACGCTCGGCCTGTCCGCGGCCCTCGCCACGGCCGCCACCGCACCCGCGAACGCTTCCGCGCCCGCGCCCCCCACGGGCTGGTCCCAGGTCTTCCTGGACGACTTCAACGGCGCGGCCGGCTCCGGCGTGAACACCTCCGACTGGCAGTACGACACCGGGACTTCGTACCCGGGCGGCGCCGCGAACTGGGGCACCGGCGAGGTCGAGTCGATGACGTCGAGCACGAACAACGTGGCGCTGGACGGCAACGGCGACCTGCTCATCACGCCGCGCCGCGACGCCTCCGGCGACTGGACCTCCGGCCGCATCGAGACCACCCGGACCGACTTCCAGCCCCCGGCCGGCGGCAAGCTGCGCGTGGAGGCCCGGATCCAGATGCCGAACGTGACCGGGGACGCGGCGGCCGGCTACTGGCCCGCCTTCTGGATGCTGGGCGCGCCGTACCGCGGCAACTACCAGAACTGGCCCGGCGTCGGCGAGCTGGACATCATGGAGAACGTCAACGGCCTGAACAAGACCTGGGCCACGATGCACTGCGGCACCAGCCCCGGCGGCCCGTGCAACGAGACCACCGGCCTCGGCAACTCCACGGCCTGTCCGAACACCACCTGCCAGTCCGGCTTCCACACCTACACGATGGAGTGGGACCGCTCGGTGAGTCCGGAGGCGATCCGCTTCTACGTCGACGGCGTCAACTACCAGACGGTCACGGCGAACCAGGTGGACGCGACGACCTGGGCCAACGCCACGAACCACGGCTTCTTCGTCATCCTGAACGTGGCGATGGGCGGCGGTTTCCCGTCGGCGTTCGGCGGAGGCCCGACCGGCGCCACCGACCCGGGGCACCCGATGGTCGTGGACTACGTCCAGGTGCTCCAGTCCGGCGGCAGCGGCGGCACCACTCCCCCGCCGGGCAACCGCGACGCCTACAGCCCGATCCAGGCCGAGTCCTACGACGGCCAGTCCGGCGTCGGCACCGAGACGACCACGGACACCGGCGGCGGGCAGGACATCGGCTACCTCGCGAACGGCGACTGGGCGTCGTACAAGGGCGTGAACTTCGGCTCCACGGCGGCCACGCAGTTCTACGCCCGGGTGGCGAGCGGGGCCGCGTCCGGGGTGAGCGGTCTGGTCCAGGTACGGCTGGACAGCCCCACCAGTCCCCCGGTCGGCAGCTTCTCGGTGGCCGGCACCGGCGGCTGGCAGTCCTGGCGGACGGTCCCGGCCAACATCAGCCCGGTGACCGGCACCCACGACGTCTATCTGACCTTCTCCAGCGGCCAGCCGGCGGACTTCGTGAACGTGAACTGGTTCGACTTCGGGCACTGACGCCGCCCGGAGGGCAAGAGGGTGGCTCCACGCTGCGTGGAGCCACCCTCTTGCCGTCTGAGCGCGCCGCTCAGCGCAGCTCGGCCCGGAACCCCACCGGCGTCCGGCCGGTGTGCAGCTGGAAGAACTTGGAGAAGTTCGCCGCGTCGGGGAAGCCGACGGCCGCGCCGACCCGGCCGATCGGCAGGTCGGTGTGCGCGAGAAGGCGTTTGGCCTCCAGGATCACGCGTTTGTCGATGAAGCCCTTCGGGGTCTCGCCGGTGGCGGCGCGCACGGCGCGCACGAGGGTGCGGCGGGAGTACCCGAGGGCGTCGGCGTAGGCGCTGACGCTGTGGTTGGCGGCGAAGCCCTGCTCGACGGCGTCCCGGAACCGGGTGAAGGTGCTGTCCGTCTGTTGCCGGGAGGCCTCGGCGGAACTGGCCGCGAGGTGGGCGAGGCGCAGCAGGAACGCGGTGAGGGTGTGTCTGAGGACGGCGGTGTGCAGGCTGAGCGGGAGGGTGGCGGTGTCCTCGTACTCGCGGCGGAGCTGGTCGAGGGCGGCCTGCAGTGCGGTGAGCCGGGCGGGGTCGGGGTGGAGCAGGGGCGGGAGGTCGTAGCGGTACAGGCCGGTGGCCTCCACGGTGGCGCGGGGCAGGAAGCCGGGCTGCATGGTGAGGACGGTTCCGTGGTACGCGCTCTCGCGGGAGAAGCGGTGGACCTGCCCCGGGCGGATCCACAGCAGGTCGCCCGCCGAGGCCTCGTACTCGGCGAAGTCGATCATGTGCCGTACGGGACCCTCGGTGAAGAGCATGACGACGTGGAAGTCGATGCGGTGGACGCGCTCCAGCGGGGCGTCGGCGTGCCAGGTGCGGCCGGTGCCCATGGGGCCGACCTGCATGCCGACCCGGCCGACGGCCAGCTCGGTCGGGAAGGGGAAGGTCCTGATCCCGCCGCCGTCGCCGTCCCCGGCACCGCCGCCGTCCGTGGCACTGCCGTCAGCTTGTGACGTTCTGTCAGCCATGTCCTGTTCGCGCCGTCCCTGCTCCGTGATCACTGTTGATCGCTGTCCCAGATTCACCACAGACTGACACACCCCGACCTTCCTTCTAAAAAGTCAGACTTTTAAGTTTGAACGCGTCCGGCCAGCCATTCCGCACTGAACGAGGACTTCTTGAAGATGACCACGCAGACTTCCGACAGCTTCGAGTGGACCGACCTCGACCGGCGCGCCGTCGACACGGCCCGTCTGCTGGCGGCCGACGCGGTACAGAAGGTCGGCAACGGGCACCCGGGCACGGCGATGAGCCTGGCGCCTGCCGCGTACACGATCTTTCAGAAGGTGATGCGTCATGATCCTGCCGACCCGGAGTGGGCCGGTCGGGACCGCTTCGTCCTCTCCCCCGGTCACACCTCGCTGACCCTCTACACGCAGCTGTTCCTCGCCGGGTACGAGCTGGAGCTGGACGACCTGAAGGCCTTCCGTACCCAGGGCTCCAAGACGCCCGGCCACCCGGAGTACGGCCACACCGCCGGCGTCGAGACCACCACCGGGCCGCTCGGCCAGGGCGTCGCCAACGCCGTCGGCATGGCCATGGCCGCCCGCTACGAGCGCGGCCTGTTCGACCCCGAGGCCCCCGAGGGCGCCTCCCCCTTCGACCACACCGTCTGGGCGATCGTCTCCGACGGCGACCTGGAGGAGGGCGTCTCCGCCGAGGCCTCCTCGCTCGCCGGCCACCAGAAGCTCGGCAACCTGGTCTTCGTCTACGACGACAACCACATCTCCATCGAGGGCGACACCGCCACCGCCTTCTCCGAGGACGTCCTGAAGCGGTACGAGGCCTACGGCTGGCACACCCAGCGCATCGAGCCGACCGCCGAGGGCGACGTCGACCCCGAGGCCCTGTACCGGGCGCTGCGGGCCGCGCAGGCCGAGACCGCGCGGCCGTCGATCATCGCGATGCGCACGATCATCGCCTGGCCCGCCCCGAACGCCCGGAACACGGAGGCCTCCCACGGCTCCGCGCTCGGCGCGGACGAGATCGCGGCGACCAAGCGGCTCCTCGGCTTCGACCCGGAGCAGACCTTCCAGGTCGAGGACGAGGTCCTCAGGCACGCCCGCCGGGCCCTGGACCGGGGCGCGGAGGCGCACGCCGCCTGGGACAAGCGGATCGCCGAGTGGGCCGGCGCCCAGCCGGAGCGGGCCGCGCTGTTCGAGCGGATCGGCAAGGGCGAGCTGCCCGCGGGCTGGCAGGACGCGCTGCCGGTGTTCGAGGAGGGCAAGTCGGTCGCCACCCGGGCCGCCTCCGGCAAGGTCCTCCAGGCGCTCGGCCCGGTGATCCCCGAGCTGTGGGGCGGCTCCGCCGACCTCGCCGGGTCCAACAACACCACGATCGACAAGACCAGCTCCTTCCTGCCGCAGGGCAACCCGCTGCCCGGGGCCGACCCGTACGGCCGTACCGTCCACTTCGGCATCCGCGAGTTCTCCATGGCCGCGGAGATGAACGGCATCGCCCTGCACGGCAACACCCGCGTCTACGGCGGCACCTTCCTGGTGTTCTCCGACTACATGCGCAACGCCGTGCGGATGTCGGCGCTGATGCAGCTCCCGGTGACGTACGTCTGGACGCACGACTCCATCGGCCTCGGCGAGGACGGCCCGACCCACCAGCCGGTGGAGCACCTGGCCTCGCTGCGTGCCATCCCGGGCCTGAACGTCGTCCGCCCGGCCGACGCCAACGAGACCGCGATCGCCTGGGCCGAGATCCTGAAGAGGCACGCCACCAGCCCCGCCCCGCACGGGCTCGCGCTCACCCGCCAGGGCGTGCCGGTGTACGCGCCGAACGAGGACGCGGCCAAGGGCGGCTATGTGCTGCGCGAGTCGTCGACCGAGGTCCCGGAGGTGATCGTCATCGCGACGGGTTCCGAGGTGCACCTGGCCGTGTCCGCGCGGGAGGCGCTGGAGGCGGAGGGGATCGGCACGCGCGTGGTGTCGATGCCGTCCGTGGAGTGGTTCGAGGAGCAGGAGCAGGCGTACAAGGACTCCGTCCTCCCGCCGGCCGTGAAGGCCCGGGTCGCCGTGGAGGCCGGGATCGCACTGACCTGGTACCGCTACGTCGGCGACGCCGGCCGGATCGTCTCCCTGGAGCACTTCGGCGCCTCGGCCGACGCGAAGACCCTCTTCGCCGAGTTCGGCTTCACCCCCGAGAACGTCGCCGCACAGGCCCGCGCGTCGCTCGCCGCCGCGCGCGCCTGAACCCGACGCGACAAGACAACTCAACCGGAAACCAAGAAAGATGACTGACGTGACCGAAGCAATCGCCACCGCCGCAGCCCTCAAGCGCCTCGCCGACGAGGGGGTCTCCGTCTGGCTGGACGACCTGTCGCGGGGGCGTATCGCCTCGGGCAACCTGGCGGAGCTGATCGAGAACAGGAACGTCGTCGGCGTCACCACCAACCCGTCGATCTTCCAGGCCGCCATCGGTTCCGGCGCGGGCTACGAGGAGCAGCTCACCGATCTCGCCGTGCGCGGGGTGACCGTGGACGAGGCGGTGCGGATGATGACGACCGCCGACGTGCGGGCCGCATCCGACATTCTGCATTCTGTATACACCGCCTCCGAGGGGCGCGACGGCCGCGTCTCCATCGAGGTCGACCCGCGCCTGGCCCACGCGACCGAGGCCACGATCGCCGAGGCCAAGCAGCTCGCCTGGCTGGTGGACCGCCCCAACGTGATGATCAAGATCCCGGCGACGAAGGCGGGCCTGCCGGCGATCACCGAGGTCGTCGGGCTCGGCATCAGCGTCAACGTGACCCTGATCTTCTCGCTGGAGCGCTACCGCGAGGTCATGGCTGCCTACCTGGCCGGCCTGGAGAAGGCCCGCGAGCGCGGCATCGACCTCGCCACGATCCACTCGGTGGCGTCCTTCTTCGTCTCCCGCGTGGACTCCGAGATCGACAAGCGGCTGACCGCCCTCGGCACCGACGAGGCCCTCGCCCTGAAGGGCCGCGCCGCCCTCGCCAACGCCCGGCTCGCCTACGAGGCCTACGAAGAGGTCTTCGGCTCCGAGCGCTGGCTGGCGCTCGCCGGGGAGAAGGCGAACAAGCAGCGTCCGCTGTGGGCGTCCACCGGTGTGAAGGACCCCGCGTACAAGGACACCCTGTACGTGGACGAGCTGGTCGCGCCGGGCACCGTCAACACGATGCCGGAGGCCACGCTGAACGCGGTCGCCGACCACGGCGAGATCACCGGCGACACGGTGACCGGCGGCTACGGCGCGGCCCGTGCCGACCTCGACGCGATCGAGAAGCTCGGCATCTCCTACGACGAGATCGTCCAGCAACTGGAGGACGAGGGCGTCGCCAAGTTCGAGGCTGCCTGGCAGGACCTGCTGGACGCCGTAGCGAAGTCCCTGGAGAGCAAGGGAGTTGACGCCCGATGACCGAGAACGCGCCCGCCGCCGCGGCACCTGCCGCTCCGGCACCCGCGAAGGCGCAGGCACCGGCGAAGTCGCCGGCGGAGGTGACCGTGCCGGCGGGTCCGGCCGCCGACTGGGAGAACCCGCTGCGGGACACCCGTGACCGGCGCCTGCCCCGGATCGCCGGTCCGTCCGGTCTGGTCATCTTCGGGGTGACCGGTGACCTGTCCCGCAAGAAGCTGATGCCGGCCGTGTACGACCTGGCCAACCGCGGTCTGCTGCCGCCGGGCTTCTCGCTGGTGGGCTTCGCCCGCCGGGAGTGGGAGGACCAGGACTTCGCGCAGGTCGTGCACGACTCCGTGCGTGAGCACTCCCGCACCCCGTTCCGCGAGGAGGTCTGGCAGCAGCTCGCCGAGGGCATGCGGTTCATCCCCGGCGACTTCGACGACGACACCGCTTTCAAGCAGCTCAAGGACGCCGTCGAGGAGCTGGACGCCTCCCGCGGCACCGGCGGCAACTTCGCCTTCTACCTCTCGGTGCCGCCGAAGTTCTTCCCGAAGGTCGTGCAGCAGCTGAAGAAGCACGGCCTGGCCTCCCCGTCCGAGGGTTCCTGGCGGCGCGCGGTCATCGAGAAGCCGTTCGGCCACGACCTCGACAGCGCCCGTGAGCTGAACGCGATCGTGCACGACGTGTTCGAGCCGGACCAGGTGTTCCGCATCGACCACTACCTGGGCAAGGAGACCGTCCAGAACATCCTGGCGCTGCGTTTCGCCAACCAGATGTACGAGCCGATCTGGAACCGGTCGTACGTCGACCACGTGCAGATCACCATGGCCGAGGACATCGGCATCGGCGGCCGGGCCGGCTACTACGACGGCATCGGCGCCGCCCGTGACGTCATCCAGAACCACCTGCTCCAGCTGATGGCGCTCACCGCCATGGAGGAGCCCATCGCGTTCGACGCGGAGGCACTGCTCACCGAGAAGCTGAAGGTGCTGAAGTCGGTGCGGCTGCCGGCGGAGCTCGGCGAGCACACCGTGCGCGGGCAGTACGCCGAGGGCTGGCAGGGCGGCGAGAAGGTCGTGGGCTACCTCCAGGAGGAGGGCATCGACCCGAAGTCCAAGACCGACACCTTCGCCGCGATCAAGCTGGGCATCGACAACCGCCGCTGGGCGGGCGTGCCGTTCTACCTGCGCACCGGCAAGCGCCTGGGCCGCCGGGTCACCGAGATCGCGGTGGTCTTCAAGCGGGCCCCGCACTCCCCCTTCGACTCCACGGCGACGGAGGAGCTGGGCCAGAACGCGATCGTCATCCGCGTCCAGCCCGACGAGGGCATGACCGTCCGCTTCGGCTCCAAGGTGCCGGGCACCTCGATGGAGATCCGGGACGTGTCGATGGACTTCGCCTACGGCGAGTCGTTCACCGAGTCGAGCCCGGAGGCGTACGAGCGGCTCATCCTGGACGTGCTGCTCGGCGACGCGAATTTGTTCCCCCGTCACCAGGAAGTGGAAGAGTCCTGGAAGATCCTCGACCCGATCGAGGAGTACTGGGCGGCGCACGGCCGTCCGGCGCAGTACGCGTCGGGCAGCTGGGGACCGACGGAAGCCGACGAGATGCTCGCACGAGACGGACGGAGCTGGCGCAGGCCATGAAGATCGACCTGACCGACACCACGGCAAGCAAGATCAACAAGGCGTTGGTGCAGGGCCGCCGCGCCATCGGCACCCCGGCCGTGGGCATGGTCCTGACGATGGTCATCGTCACGGACGAGGAGAACGCCTACGACTCGATCAAGGCCGCCGAGGAAGCCTCGCACGAGCACCCCTCGCGGACCCTGGTCGTCATCAAGCGGCACGCCCGCACCCTGCGCGACCGCACCCACTCCCGGCTCGACGCCGAGGTCAGGGTCGGCTCCGAGGCCGGTGCCGGCGAGACCGTCGTGCTGCGCACCTACGGCGAGGTGTCCGACCACGCCGACTCGGTCGTCCTGCCGCTGCTGCTGCCGGACGCCCCGGTGGTGGTGTGGTGGCCGGTGGAGGCCCCCGACACCCCGTCCAGGGACCCGCTCGGCGCGCTCGCCCAGCGCCGGATCACCGACCTGTACGCGGCGCTCAAGCCGATGGAGGTCCTTCAGACCCGGGCCCGCAACTACGCGCCCGGCGACACCGACCTCGCCTGGACCCGGCTGACGCTGTGGCGCTCGATGCTGGCCGCCGCCCTGGACCAGGCCCGCACCAAGATCACGTCGGCGGCCGTCGAGGCCGAGGCCGACAACCCCAGCGCCGAACTGCTCTCGCGCTGGCTGGAGGCCCGGCTGAAGGTGCGCGTGGACCGCGTGGTCACCGCCGGCCCGGTCGTCACCGCCGTACGCCTCGGCACCGCGAACGGCGAGATCGTCATCGACCGGCCCGAGGGCCCGCTCGCGACGCTGACCCTGCCGGGCCAGCCGCCGCGCACCCTCGCGCTCAAGGTCCGCTCCACCTCCGAACTCATCGCCGAGGAGCTGCGCCGCCTCGACGCCGACGAGATGTACGCCATCGCCCTGACGGGCGAGGCCGCCGAGGAGAACGCCTGACATGGCAGCGACCCAGCCTTCCGGGTTTCCCCAGCTCACCCGCCGGCCCGAGTGGACGGCGCTCGCCGACCACCGCGCCGAGGGCCGGCCGCACCTGCGCGAGCTGTTCGCGCGGGACCCCGGCCGCGCCGAGCGGTACGTCGTACGGGTCGGGGACCTGTACATCGACTACAGCAAGCACCTGATCACCGACGAGACCCTGGCCCTCCTGACGGAACTCGCCACCGCCACCGGCGTGTCCGGCCTGCGCGACGCCATGTTCCGCGGCGAGAAGATCAACGTCACCGAGGACCGGGCCGTGCTGCACACCGCGCTGCGCGCCCCGCGCGACACGGTGATCGAGGTCGACGGCGAGAACGTGGTGCCGAAGGTGCACGCCGTGCTCGACAAGATGGCCCGTTTCGCCGACCGCGTCCGCTCCGGCGAGTGGACCGGCCACACCGGCAAGCGGATCAGGAACGTCGTCAACATCGGCATCGGCGGCTCCGACCTCGGGCCCGCGATGGCGTACGAGGCCCTGCGCCCGTACACCGCACGGGAGTTGACGTTCCGCTTCGTGTCCAACGTGGACGGCGCCGACCTGCACGAGGCCACCCGTGACCTGGACCCGGCGGAGACCCTGTTCATCGTCGCGTCCAAGACGTTCACGACGATCGAGACGATCACCAACGCGACCTCCGCGCGGTCCTGGCTGCTGAAGGCCTTCGACGGCGACGACAAGGCGGTGGCCCGCCACTTCGTGGCCCTGTCCACGAACGCCGGGAAGGTCACCGAGTTCGGCATCGACCCGGACAACATGTTCGAGTTCTGGGACTGGGTCGGCGGCCGCTACTCGTACGACTCGGCGATCGGCCTGTCCCTGATGATCGCGATCGGCCCTGACCGCTTCCGCGAGATGCTCGACGGCTTCCACCTGGTCGACGAGCACTTCCGCACCGCCCCCGCCGAGGCCAACGCCCCGCTGCTGCTGGGCCTGCTGGGCATCTGGTACGGCGACTTCTTCGACGCCCAGTCGCACGCGGTGCTGCCGTACAGCCACTACCTGTCCAAGTTCACCGCCTACCTCCAGCAGCTGGACATGGAGTCCAACGGCAAGTCGGTGCAGCGCGACGGCAGGCCCGTCGAGTGGCAGACCGGTCCGGTCGTGTGGGGCACGCCCGGCACCAACGGGCAGCACGCCTACTACCAGTTGATCCACCAGGGCACCAAGCTGATCCCGGCGGACTTCATCGGCTTCGCCCGCCCGGCCGGCGAGCTGAGCGGTGAACTCAAGGCGCAGCACGACCTGTTGATGGCCAACTTCTTCGCCCAGACCCAGGCCCTCGCCTTCGGCAAGAGCGCCGAGGAGGTCCGCGCGGAGGGCGTGGCCGAGGAGCAGGTGGCGCACCGCACCTTCCTCGGCGACCACCCCACCACCACGATCCTGGCCGGCGAGCCGAGCCCGTCCGTGCTCGGCCAGCTCATCGCCCTCTACGAGCACAAGGTGTTCGTCCAGGGCGCGATCTGGAACATCGACTCCTTCGACCAGTGGGGCGTCGAACTCGGCAAGGTCCTCGCCAAGCGGGTCGAACCCGCCCTGACCGAGGGCGCGGACGTCCCCGGTCTCGACCCCTCCTCCCGGGCCCTCGTCGCCGCCTACCGCACTCTCAAGAACGCAACGGAGAACTGATCATGCAGCTCGGTCTCATCGGTCTCGGCAAGATGGGCGGCAACATGCGCGAGCGGATCCGCCGCGCCGGCCACACCGTCATCGGCTACGACCGCAACCCCGACGTCTCGGACGTCAAGTCCCTCGAAGAGCTGGTCGAGAAGCTCGACGCGCCCCGCCACATCTGGGTGATGGTCCCGGCCGGCACCGCCACCCAGACCGTCGTCGACGAACTCGGCGACCTGCTGGAGCCCGGCGACACGGTCATCGACGGCGGTAACTCCCGCTGGACCGACGACGAGAAGCACGCCGCCGCCCTCGCCATCAAGGGCATCGGCTTCGTCGACGCCGGTGTCTCCGGCGGCGTGTGGGGCCTGCAGAACGGCTACGCGCTCATGGTCGGCGGCGACAAGGAGCACGTCGAGCGGCTGCACCCGATCTTCGAGGCGCTCAAGCCGGAGGGCCCCTACGGCTACGTCCACGCGGGCCGGGTCGGCGCCGGGCACTTCTCCAAGATGGTCCACAACGGCATCGAGTACGCCATGATGCAGGCGTACGCCGAGGGCTGGGAGCTGCTGGAGAAGGTCCACTCCGTGGAGAACGTGCGCGAGGTGTTCCGCTCCTGGCAGGAGGGCACCGTCATTCGCTCCTGGCTCCTCGATCTCGCGGTCAACGCCCTGGACGAGGACGAGCACCTGGAGAAGCTGCGCGGCTACGCGGAGGACTCGGGCGAGGGCCGCTGGACGGTCGAGGCGGCCATCGACAACGCCGTACCGCTGCCCGCGATCACCGCGTCGCTGTTCGCCCGGTTCGCCTCGCGCCAGGACGACTCCCCGCAGATGAAGATGATCGCCGCGCTGCGCAACCAGTTCGGCGGCCACGCGGTCGAGAAGAAGGACTGAACCACCGTGGGCGACCTTCTGCTGGTCCGCCACGGTGAGACGGAGTGGAGCCTGTCGGGACAGCACACCAGCTGGACCGATCTGCCCCTGACCGAGCACGGCGAGGAACAGGCCAAGTCCCTCGCCCCGCTCCTCACCGGGCGGACGTACGCCCTCGCGCTGGCCAGCCCGCTGGACCGCGCGATACGCACCGCCGAACTGGCGGGCCTGAGCGGACTCGTGGCCGACCCCGACCTGCACGAGTGGGACTACGGCGGCTACGAGGGCATCACCACGGTCGACATCCACGGCACCCGCCCCGACTGGGACCTGTGGACCGACGGTGTGCCGCCGGGCCCCGAGGGCCACCCGGGCGAGTCGCCGGCCCAGATCGGCGCCCGCGCCGACCGGGTGCTGGCCCGGGTCGACACGGCGCTCGCCGAGGGCGCCGGGGACGTGGTCCTCGTCGCCCACGCCCACTTCCTGCGGGTGCTCACCGCCCGCCGGCTGGGGCTCGCGCCCGCCGAGGGCCGGCTGTTCCAGCTGGCCACCGGCACGGTCAGCCGGCTCTCCACCGAGCACGGCCGGCCCGTGATCGCCGAGTGGAACAGGCGGGCGTGAGCGCCGTCAGCCCTACGCCCGTCGGCCCGGTTCACCCCCTGCGGTGGGCCGGGCCGCAGTCGTACAGCTGGTGCGCGCGGTCGCGCGAGCCGTCGTACGCGGCCGCCGGGACGAGCGCGCAGTGGTCGCTCGTCCAGCGCACCAGCCCGCCGACGAGCGTGTGCTCCCCGCGCCGGTGCGCGGCCCGCACGTCGGTCCGCTTCAGGACGACGTAGCGCAGCCGGCCGGAGTCGAGCAGCCGGTGGAAGCGGGCGGACGAGGGGTAGGGGACCCGCCCGGTGAAGCCGCCCATGGGCATGACGTCCGCGTTCGCCGAGATGACGTACGGCGCGGCGGACCACCAGCCGGGGACGGCGGCCAGGTACTCGGCGCCGTGCCGGTGGGCGGTGAGATAGCCGAGCAAGTGCTGCTGGGCGGGGTTCAGTTGGGCGAGCGGGTTGCCCGAGCGGTGGCTGGTGGGCCCGACCCGGGCCAGCGAGCCGGGCTGGTTGTAGCGCAGCGACAGCGCCGACGCCGACCAGGCGGCGGGCACGAGCAGGGCCGCGGCCAGACCCACGGCCAGACCGGCCCTGGCCGCGCGCGGGCGGCGCCGGAGCGCGGTCAGGGCCAGGGCGAGCACGGCGAGGGCGCCGGCGGCCGGCGCCGACCAGGGCAGGAACCGCGGGGACCACAGGGTCAGCGTCACGCACCAGGCGGCGTTCGCGGCGAGCGCCGCCGGCAGCACCCAGCCCCGCGGGCCGCCCCCGAGCCCGGCCCGCCAGGCCCGTACGACACCGGCGCCGGCGAACGCGGCGAGCGCGACCGCGACCACGCCCATGTAGTAGGTGTGCCCGGTCACGCTGCCGAAGCTGAAGACGAAGAAGAACGTCGCCAGCCACACGCCCCACAGCACCTGGCCCGCGAGCGCCCGGTCCGTGCGGGCCGGGCGCCGCCGCCACAGCGCCACGGCGCCGCCGACGAGCCCGAGCGCGGCCAGCGGGTAGAGCCACCCGGTCTGCGTGGCGAGCCCGGGGCTGAACATCTTCCAGACGCTGTCGCCCATGCCGGGGCCCGAACCGGCCGCCCGCAGGCTCTCGTTGGGCGCGACGCTGCCGGTGCCCGCCGCGTCGACACCGACCGTGTGGAAGCGGGTGAGGAAGTTGTAGCCGACGACCAGGCCGAACGCCGAGTTGTCGGTGGTGCCGTCGAGATACGGGCGGGCGGAGCCCGGGGTGAGGGTGGCCGCGACCATCCACGACACCGAGACCGCGAACATGACCGCGGCGGCGAGCGCGAGGTCCCGCAGCCGGCGGCGCAGGCTCGGCGGGGCGGCGACCAGGTAGGTGGCGGCGAGCGCGGGCAGCACCGCCCAGGCCTCCAGCATCTTGCACTGGAAGGCGACGCCCACCCAGAAGCCGGCGAGCAGCAGCGGGACCAGCCGGCCCCGCTCGGTCGCCCGCTGCACGGCCTCGGCGGCCAGCAGGAGCAGCAGGACGAACGGGGCGTCCTCGGTGACGGACCGGCCGAGGCCGACGGTCACCGGGGTGAGGGCCAGGAAGGCGGCCGCCAGCAGCCCGGCCGACACGCCCGCCCAGCGCCGGACCACCACATGGAGCAGGACCACCGAGGCCACGATCTCCAGGGCCTGCGGCAGCACCAGCGCCCACGGGTGGAAGCCGAACACCAGCGCCGACAGGGCCTGCGGCCACAGGAAGCCGGGCAGCTTGTCGATGGTGAGGGTGTTGCGCGGGTCGAAGGAGCCGAAGAAGAACGCGACCGGGTTGTCCGTCATGCTGCGCACGGCGGCGGCGTAGAAGCCGTGGAACGAACTGTGGTCGAGGCCCCACAGGCACAGCAGTGCGGCGAGCGCGGCTATGGCCACCAGCACCGGGCGTTCGTACCGCTGGGTGTGCGGGCGGGGCGCGGCCGCGGGCGGCGGCCCGCCGTCCCGGACGACCGACTCGGTAGGGGTGCTCAGCATGAACGGCCTTTCAGGCTCCCGGAAAGCGTGGTGATCCGGGCGCAGCGCGCATACCGGATCTTGCGGAGTATCCGCCTCCGGAGATGTACGGACCCTGAACCGGAGCTGAACCCGGCGGAGGTCTCACCGCCCTCTCACCCCTGCGGGGGATCCGGTAAGAGGCCGGTCAGTTCATCGCAAGAGCCGTCCCGTGTGCTGGGCCGCGAGCCGCACCGGCGCGTTGGCGGCACCGTACCCCTGGTGGCCGGGATCGCGCTGGACGAGTTCGAAGAAGACCCGGCCGACCGTCTCGGTGTAGCAGTGCCTGAAGGCGCCGCCCGCGTCGCGGTCGTAGAGGATGCCGAGCTCGCGGTATGTCGCCAACTCCTCCTCGGCGAGGGCGAATCGGGCGGCGAGGTCGTCGTAGTAGTTGTCCGGGACCGGTAGCAGCCGGCCACCGGCCGCGCGCAGGGCGCGGGCCGCGGCCACCACGTCGTCGGTGGCCAGCGCGATGTGCGCGGCGTGCACCGTCTCGTCGGCGGGCGCCGCGCCGACGGTGAGCGCGATACGGACACTGCCGTCGGCGTTCGCGACGGCCCTGCTGCGGCGCAGCCCGTAGGGGTCGGCGAGGTCGATGCTCTCCCGGGCGTCCAGCCCGAGGACGCCGCGGTGGAAGAGCGTCGCCGCGTCGTACCGGTGCCAGGGCTGGGTGAGGGCGAGGTGGTCGATGCGGGTGGCGCCGGCGGGCTCGGGAACGTCCGGCAGGTCGGCGAAGTCGCCTCGCCGGTCGGGGAGTCGGGAGGCGTCCGAAGCCCCGGTGCCGAGGAGGAACAGCTCCGTCCCGTCGGGCGCGGCGACCGCGTCCAGCGGGGCGTCCTCGGGGGCGCGGCGACGGGGCAGGACGGGGGCGTGCAGGGCCTCGGCACGGCGGGCGGCACCGGCGGGGTCGGAAACGCCCGGCGGGTCGGCGAAGTCGCGTCGCCAGTCGGGGAGTCGGCAGGCGTCCGAAGCCCCGGTGGCGAGGAGGAACAGCTCCGTCCCGTCGGGCGCGGCGACCGCGTCCAGCGAGGCGTCCTCGGGGGCGCGGCGACGGGGCAGGACGGGGGCGTGCAGGGCCTCGGCACGGCGGGCGGCACCGGCGGGGTCGGGGGACGTGAGCCCGATCGCGGCGAGCCGGGTGCCGTCGCGGCGGTCGCGGGCGCCGGTGTTGACGAGGATCCGGGCCGTACCGCGCTCCCACAGGTCGACGGGTTTGCCGCGGTGCCGGGCGGTGCGGGCGAAGCCGAGGGCGGCCAGCAGGGCGGTGACCGGTTCGGCGTCCGCGGTGAGGAGTTCGGCGAAGGCGATCCCCGTGGGGACGACCGGCGGCGGCAACTCGGCGGCGCCGACCGCTTCCTGGAGCAGCAGCAGGGACCGGTGGGCGTCCACGGCGGTGGCACCGGCATCGGCCTGCCGGTGGACGTCGTTGAACACCTCCAGCGACAACGGCCCCCGGTAGCCGGCGTCGAGGACGTGCCGCAGCAGCCCGGCGACGTCGAATCCGCCCTGGCCGGGGAAGCAGCGGTGATGGCGGCTCCACTGGAGGACGTCCATCGCCGGCAGCGGTGCGTCGGCGAGCTGGAGGAAGAAGATCCGGTCGCCGGGTATGCCCGCGATGCCCCGTGGGTCCGAGCCGCGGGAGAGGATGTGGAAGCTGTCCAGGCAGGTGCCGAGCGCCGGGTGCCCGGCCGCCTCGACGATGCGCCACGCGTGGTCGTACGTGTTCACATGGCGCCCCCAGGCCAGCGCCTCGTACGCCACCCGGATCCCGAACTCCTGGGCCAGCTCGGCGAGTCGGGCCAGCTGCCCGGCGGCGAGGGCGTCGTCGTCCACGGCGAGGGGGGAGACGCTGGAGCACACGAGCACGGTGTCGGCACCGAGCCGCCGCATCAACTCGAACTTGTGCCGGGCGCGGCGCAGATTGGCGTCGAAGACCTCTTCCGGAACGGCCTCGATGTCCCGCATCGGCTGGTACAGGTCGATCCGCAGCCCGAGATCGGCGCACCGGGCGCGGATCTCCTCGGGCGGGAGCGGGCTGGCGAGCAGGTCGTTCTCGAAGATCTCCACTCCGTCGAACCCGGCCCGCGCGGCGGCGGTGAGCTTCTCGGTGAGGGAGCCGCTGAGGGAGACGGTGGCGATGGAGGTGCGCAGCGCCCCGTAAGGGGCGCGGGCCGTGCCGACACGCGGCTCCGCCGCGTGGGCGCGGTCAACCGCGACGAAGCCTGCCCCGGTCATCCGGCCAGACTCCCCGAACGCTCAACCCCCACCAACTGCGCGAAGTCACTCAGCATCCGCCCGCTGTCCGGCTCCACCCCCGTGAACAGCCGAAACGCGTCCGCGGCCTGGAACACGGCCATCCCGCCCCCGGACAGCACGGCACAGCCACGCTCCCGCGCGACCCGCACCAACTCGGTCTCCAGCGGCCGGTACACCACCTCGGCCACCCACAGCCCGGGCCGCAGCAGCTCGGCGGACAGCGGCAGTCCGGGGTGCGCGGCCATACCCGTAGGGGTCGCGTGGACGAGTCCCCCCGCGCCGTCGGCCTCCGCCAGCAGCGCCGGCAGCCGATCGGGCGCCGCCGCCTGCGCGCGGCCGGGGCCGAAGTACCGTACGAGCGACTCGGCGAGCCCGGCCGCGCGGTCGGGCAGTGCGTCGACGACCGTCACCCGCCCCGCGCCGAGGGCCAGCACGGCGTGCGCCACCGCCGCGCCCGCGCCGCCCGCGCCGAGCTGGACGACCCGCTCCAGCGGGGCGCCGGGCAGGCCGCGCGCGAAGGACGCGGCGAAGCCGGTGACGTCGGTGTTGTGACCGACGGCCCGGCCGCCGTCGCCGAAGACGACGGTGTTGACCGCGCCGAGCGCCTCGGCGCGAGGTTCGAGCGCGTCCAGGTGGTCGAGGACGAGCTGCTTGCAGGGGTGGGTGACGTTGAGCCCGTCGAAGCCGAGGTCGCGGGCGGCCCGGACCAGGCCGCCGACCGCCTCCGGGGCCGTGCCGAGGACGTCGAGGTCGAGGAGCCGGTACAGGTAGCGCAGGCCCTGCCGGTCCGCCTCCCGCTGGTGCAGGGCGGGGCTGAGCGAGGGGCCTATGCCGGCCCCGACCAGCCCGACGAGATACGAGTCCTTGGCCACGTGGACCTCCCGAGGCGTCGCTAATGTACGAACCAGTACGTTAGCTATATCAGCGGCGGGAGTCCCGGGGAAGCCCCCGGCGGCATCCTGGGCCCTGCTTCTACAATCACCGGCACCACCGACGAGTGCTCCGCCCAGGTGTCCCCGGCCCCGAAGGAACCCGATGACCAGCGTCGAAGAACCCCTGCATCCCGGCGGGAAGGTGCGCGACGCCGCCCGCACCCGGGCCGAGATCCTCGACGTGGCCACGCAGGAGTTCGCGCGGGCCGGTTACGACGGCGCCCGGGTCGACGAGATAGCAGCCCGCACCCGCACCACCAAGCGGATGATCTACTACTACTTCGGCGGCAAGGAACAGCTGTTCACGGCGGTGCTGGAGCGGGCCTACGGCGTGATCCGGGAGGCCGAGCAGCGCCTGGACGTCGACCACCTGGACCCGGTCGCGGCGATCAGGCGCCTCGCCGAGCTGACCCTCGACCACCACGAGCGGCACCCGGACTTCATCCGCCTGGTCAGCATCGAGAACATCCACGGCGCCGAGCACATCGCGGCCTCCGAGAAACTCGGCCGGATCGGCTCCCCGGCGGTGGACGTGATCCGCCGGATCCTCACCGCCGGACAGGAGTCCGGGCTGTTCACGGCCGACGTGGACGCGATCGACCTGCACGCGATGATCAGCTCGTTCTGCTTCTTCCGGGTCGCCAACCGGCATACGTTCGGCGCCCTGTTCGGCCGCGACCTGACGGACCCCGGCCGGCGCGAGCACTACCGGACCATGCTCGGCGACATGGTGATCGCGTACCTGACGGCGGAACGGGCGGACGACTGACCTCCGCACACGTCCGCGCGGCCTCCGCGCGACGTCACCGCGACGTCACCGCGACGTCGGCACGCAAAGGCCCTTGCACGGTCTCTTGACACAGGGGAAACAGCGGCGCAACATCCCACCCACCACGACTAACTATCCAGTGGGTTAATTAGCCGCCGCGATCCGGCCCCGCCCGCTCCCCCTCGCCGCTCACTCCCCTCTTCCGCAGGGTGACGTTCCCCCGAAGGAGCACCGCCGTGTCCGAGTCCGTCCCCGCGCCCGCCCCCGACGCCCCTGCCGGCCAGCCCTGGAAGGCGGCGACGGCCGCCTGGATCGGCAGCGCGCTGGAGTACTACGACTTCTTCGTCTACGGAAGCGCCGCCGCCCTGATCTTCCCGAAGGTGTTCTTCGACGCCACCGATCCGGCCACGGCGACCCTGCTCTCGCTCGCCACCTTCGGCGTCGCCTATGCCGCCCGGCCGCTCGGCGCGCTGGTCCTCGGGCACGTCGGCGACCGGCTCGGCCGCAAGAAGATCATGGTGTTCACGCTGGTCCTGATGGGTCTGTCGACGTTCCTCATCGGCTGTCTGCCCACCCGCGCCCAGGCCGGCTCCCTCGCTCCCGTGCTGCTCGTGCTCTGCCGTGTCCTCCAGGGCATATCGGCGGCCGGCGAGCAGGCGAGTGCCAGTTCCATGAGCCTGGAGCACGCGCCGGTGCACCGGCGCGGGTTCTTCACCAGCTTCACGCTCAGCGGCACCCAGGGCGGCCAGCTCATCGCCACCCTCGTCTTCATCCCGGTGGCCCGGCTCCCCGAGGACCAGTTGCTCTCCTGGGGCTGGCGGGTGCCGTTCTGGCTGAGCGTGGCGGTCGCCGTCGCCGGCTACGTCATCCGGCGCCGGCTGCGCGAGACGCCCGCCTTCACCCGGCAGGCCGCCACCGAGGGCGTGGTGAAGCTGCCGCTCGCGGTGCTGCTGCGCGAGCACTGGGCGGACGTGCTGCGCGTGATCGCGGGCGCGCTCATCGCCTCCGTCAGCACGATCTTCACGGTGTGGGCGCTGGCCTACGCCACCAGCGACGCGGTCGGCATGTCCCGTACCTCGATGCTGTGGGTGGGCGCCCTCGCCAACCTGGTCGCGCTCGGCGCGATCCCGCTGTGGGCGACCCTGTCGGACCGGATCGGACGCCGGCCGGTGTTCCTGATCGGCGCGGCCGGCAGCGCGGTGGCGACGGCCGGCTACCTGTGGGCGATCTCCACCGGCTCCTACCCGCTGACCCTGGCCCTCGGCATCGTCTCCTTCGGCGTGCTCTACAGTGCGGCGAACGGCGTGTGGCCCGCCTTCTACGGCGAGATGTTCGCGACCCGGGTCCGGTTGTCCGGCGTGGCGATCGGCACCCAGATCGGCTTCGCGGTGGCCGGGTTCGCGGTCACCTTCGCCGCCGAGATCGCCGGGCCGGACGGCGCCGACTGGGGGGCGGTGGCGCTGTTCACGGCCGCGCTGTGCGTACCGCCGGTCGTCGCCGCGCTCTGCGCCCGTGAGACGCACACCGTCCCGACGGAACTGCTCGGCGAGCGGGACGGCGGGCGGCGGACGGCGCAGGCGGAGCGGATCACGGCCTGAGCGGACCAGGCGTGAACGGACCAGGCGTGAGCGGGGCGAGCTCGGACCGGGGGCTCCTAGGGACGCGGGTGACGTGGCTCGTACAGGGCGATCTCGCCGCCGCCCGGCAGGCGGACCGCGGTCACCCGGCCCCACCGGGCCTCCTCCACCGGGCGGCTGAACTCCGCTCCCCGCTCGGCGAGTTGACGCCGGGTCTCGTCCAGGTCGTCGCACGTCAGCATCAACTCGTGCGCGGGTGTGCCGTCGGTGGGGTGGCAGGCCACCTCGGTGGGCGGCGCCTTGAAGATGAGCCATCCGCTGCCCGCGTCGACGTAGTTCCAGCAGAGGGTCCCCCGCAGAAAGGCCCGGTCGGCCTCCGGGTCCCGGCTGTAGAGCACCACATGTGCACCGTTGATCACGCGGGGGAGGCTAGTGCGGCGGAGGGGCCCGGACAAGCACCGGGCCCGGCGGGGGCCGGGCATGTCCGGCCCCCGCCCTCGGGACCATCGGCCCCTGTCGCGCGTGACCGCGCCGGGACACCCTGGAGGGCGGGAGAGAACGCCGTCGGCACCTGAGGATCACGAGCGGTGGTGGGCACCATGGCCACTCCGGGCAGGGACGGACCGGCCCCGACGACATGGTGTGCCGATCCCCGCGGGGAGCCGTTCCTGCGCACCCGCTTCGCCGTACCGAGCCGGCCCACGACGTTCCTGCGGCGCGACCGGCTGACCGCCCACCTCGACGAAGCCCGGCTGACCCCCTTGACCGTGGTCGACGGAGCCGCCGGAGCGGGCAAGACACTGCTGGCCGCCGACTGGGCCTGCGCACAGGACGCACCCGTCGCCTGGCTCACCGCGCGGGTGGCGGACAAGGGGTGCGGCACGTTCTGGGCGTACCTCCTCCAGTCCCTGCGGCTGGCCGGCGTGGGGCCGGACTCCGGTGTCGACTCCGGAATCGGCCTGCCCACCGAACCCGGCCACGTGCACGACGCGCTGCTCACACGGCTCGCCGACGCACTGAACGCCCGCAGGACACCGGTGATCGTGGTCATCGACGAGTTCGACCGGGCGGCCGACCCCGAGATAGCGGACCAGCTGGAACTCGTCCTCCAGCAGGCGGGGCGCGGCCTGCGCCTGGTGCTCGTCACCCGCGCCGAACCGCTGCTCCCGCTGCACCGCTACCGGGCGGCCGGCACCGTCACGGAGATCAGGAACGCCGAACTGGCCTTCACCCCCGGCGAAGCGGCGGATCTCCTGGCGCTGCACGGGCTGCGCCTGCCGGCCGACGGCGTGGATGCGCTGGTGGAGCGTACCCGGGGCTGGGCGGCCGGACTGCGGCTGTGCGCCCTGGCCGCACGGACGGAGCCCGATCCGGGAGCGTATCTGAAGGAGTTCGAGGCCGACCGCAGCACGATCGCCGACTTCCTGCTGGCCGAGGTCCTCAAGCGGCAGACAGCACAGACGCAGGATCTGCTGCTGCGGATCAGCATCCTCGAACGCTGCTGTCCCGAACTCGCCGACGCCCTCACCGGGCGCACCGACGCCGCGCGCATCCTGACCGGCCTGCACCGCGAGAACGCGTTCGTCGAGTACCTCGGGCACGCCTGGTTCCGTCTCCATCCGCTGTTCGGGGAGATCCTCCGGGCCCACCTCCGGGTGCGCTGCCCGGGCCTGGAGACCGAACTCCACCGCCGGGCGGCGCGCTGGCTGCGGCGCTCGGGCTCCCTCGGCGAGACACTCGGCCACGCGGCCGCGGCCCGCGACTGGGAGACCGCCGCCGGTGCCCTCGTCGGCGATCTCGCCATCGGGGAGATCTTCACCGGCCTGCACGTCGACGACCTGTCCGAGCTGTTCTCCCGCATGGGCCCGCGGCCCGCCGGTCCCGCCACCGACCTCGTCCGCGCGGCCCTGGAACTGTCCCGTGGCGAGGTCGAGCACGGCCTCGCCCCGCTGCGCCGGGCGGCACAGGCCCTGGCATCGCGCGACGGGGACACAGCGGCCGACGACAGCGACCCGTCCGGCGACGACGGCGACGCGGTGGCCGGCCTGGCCGCGGCCCGGCTGAGCTGCGCCTTCCTGGAGACCGTGGCCGCGCGCCAGGCCGGTGCGCCGGGACGGGCGGAAGCGGCGGCACAGGCCGCCGAGGAGCTGCGGGGCGACGTCCCCGGCGGGCTCCTGGAAGCGCACCCCGAGCTGTTCGCGCTCCTGCGCACCCACCTCGGTTCGGCACGGCTGTGGGCCGGCCGGGTCCGGGACGCGCGAGCGGCCCTGACCGCGGTGGCCGACTCCTGCCGGACGGCGGCGACGGCACCGGCGCGCCAGGAGTGCCTGGGCCACCTGGCACTGATCGACTATCTGAAGGGCCGGCCGGGCAGTGCCGAGCGCACGGCACTGGCCACGCTCACCGCGGCGGACCGCCGCGACCCGCCCCCCGCTCCCCGGCCGGGGCCGGGGCCGGCCATGCTGGTCCTGGCAGCGGTGGCCGTCGACCGCGACGAACTGGACCGGGCCCAGGCACTCCTGGACACCGCGGCGCGGGCACACCGCCTGCCCGCGGACCCGGTGATGTCGGCGGCAGAGTCCATCGTCGCCGGGCGGCTGTTCCTGGCCCGCGGCGACCCGCAGGCCGCACTGGAGGCGGCGGACCGGGCCGTCGCCGCCGATGTGCCGTCTCCCTGGGCCGAGGCGCACGCGGCGTCCGTGGCCGCCGCCGCCCACCTCGCCGAGGGCCGGCCGGAGCTGGCCGCCAAGCTGCTCGCGGACGAGCCCGGTGGCGAACCGGTGTGCCTCGTGGGAGCCGCGCAGGCGGAGCTGGCCGCGGGCAGACCCGAGGCCGCGGCCGAACTGCTCCACCGGGTGCGGCCACAGGACCGGGCCGGCCCCGCCGTCACGGTACGAGCCGCACTGGTCGGGGCCCAGCTGGCGGGCGCGGCCGGGGACGTGGACCGCCGGCGGGAACTCGTCGCCCAGGCGCTGCGGGAGGCCCGGCGCGAGCGGCTGCGCCGCCCCTTCGCCGACGCCGGACCGTGGCTGCGCCCGCTGCTGGGCACCGTGCCCCTGCGCCCCCTGGCCGAGGGCTGGCTCCTCCCCCGCCCGCCGGCCCCCGGCGGCCCCCGGCGGGCCGGGGAGCGGCCGCCGCTGCCGGTGGTGGAAGAGCTGAGCGGACGCGAACGAGACGTGCTGCGCCGGCTGGCGCAGCTGATGTCGACGCAGGAGATCGCCGCCGATCTGTACGTGTCGGTCAACACGGTCAAGACCCACCTCAAGAGCGCCTACCGCAAGCTGGGCGTGAACCGGCGTCACGACGCCGTGCGCCGGGCGCGTGACCTGGACCTCCTGTGACGGGAACGCTCCGGGGCGGACGCGGCGGTGCTGTCACCTCCCACAGGTCACCGCCCGCGGGTCACCTCTCTCGGGTGAAGCAGCGCGGTGGGCGCCCGGCGGAGGATCGAACCGACAGGAACGGGCACGCCGTGGGAAACGTGGGGAAGACAGCTCATGCGCTACGAGATTCGCGTCGACGGACGGATGACCGAGACGCTGGTCAAGGCGTTCCCCGAGTTGGACCACGTCCTGATGGCCGGTCAGACCATCCTCTTCGGAGCGGTCGTCGACGAGGCACATCTGTACGGCCTGCTGGCCCGCTGCCAGTCCCTGGGGCTGAGGGTGCTGGAGCTGCGCCAGACGCCGTCGTGATCCCACCGCCGCGGCCCCGGTACGGGTCACCCGCCAGGGGTGAGGTGGCCGCGCACCCGCCCCGCGCACGCTGGAAAGCGTACGGAACGACGACCGGGTGCAGTCCCGGAACGGAGGAGGAGCCATGAGCGCGCAGACCTACCTCGCGTATGACTATCCGGCGCTGAGTGTGTTCTGGTCCATGCTGGTGTTCTTCCTGTGGATCATGTGGTTCGTCCTGCTGTTCCGGATCATCGTCGACATCTTCCGGGACGACGACCTCGGCGGCTGGGCCAAGGCCGGCTGGCTCGTGTTCGTCATCGTCCTGCCCTTCCTCGGCGTCTTCGTCTACCTGATCGCCCGCGGCAGGAACATGGGCCGCCGCGAGGCCGAACAGGTCCGTGCGCAGCAGCAGGCCGTCGACACCTACATCCGCGAGACCGCCCACGCGGGCACACCCCCGACCAGCGCCGACGAACTCGAGAAGCTGTCCGGGCTGCGCTCGCGCGGCGACATCACCGACGACGAGTTCCGGCGGGCGAAGGAACTGGTCCTCACCGGTGGCGGGCCGGCCCACCCCACACCATGACGTTCCCGCCGCACCGGAGCACCGAGCACGTCGCACAGCACCGGACGGGCGCGTCCGAGCTGTTCGACTGACGTCAGCGGCTCGCCCTGGTCAGGGCGCCGGGGCCACCGCCGCGTCGAGCAGCGGACCCAGTTCCCGTACGGCCGTGGTCAGCGGGCGTACGTCCTGGTCGGCGCGGGCCAGCAGGATCGCGCCCTCCAGGGTGCTGATCATCAGCGTGGCGAGGGATGCGGCGCGGGCCGCGGGGACGCCCATGCCGGCCAGGGCCTCGGCGAGCGGGGTCCGCCAGGTCGTGAAGGCGGCGGCCGCGGCCTCACGGGCCGATCCGCCGGCGGCGGCGCACTCGGCGGTGGCCGCGGCGACCGGGCAGCCCGCGGCGAAGCCCTCGGCCGCGTACTCGTCGCTCCACTGCGCGACCATCGCCGCGAACAGGGCGCTCGGGCTCGGCTCGTCCAGGCTCGCGACGAAGCGTCCGATCCGCCGGCCCGCGTACCGTCCGGCCCAGCCGATCGCCTCGTTGACCAGCTGTTCCTTGCCGCCCGGGAAGTAGTGCTGCAGGGACCCGCGCGGTGCCCCGGCATGGACGGCGACCTCACGCATACCGGTCGCGGTCACGCCGTGCCGCCGGATGAGCTGGGCCGCGCTGATGACCATCCGCTCCCGCGGCCCCGGCCGTTCCTCACTCATCGCCGACCTCCGTTCCGTGACACCCCCACCGCCTACCGCCTACCGCCTACCGCCTATGGTCGCCCCCGCTCACCCCTTCTCCCGGGATCCCGTACGCCCGCTCCACCCGCAGCCGTACGACCAGGCGCCGGTCGCGGACCATCGCCGCCCGGTAGTCGTCCCAGTCGGGGTGTTCGCCGAGGACGTCGCGGTAGAGGCGGACCAGCTCCTCGACCGTGTCGTCGTGCGGATCCCGGGCGACCGGGGTCAGTTCGGCGGTGCCCTCGGCGACGGTGTACGCCCAGCGGTCGGCGCTGGTGACGTGGTACGAGGCGCGGGGGTCGCGGCGCAGGTTGCGGGTCTTGGCGCGGTCGTCGGTGACGGAGATCCGGATGAGCCGCTCCTCGGGGTAGTAGGCGTGGCTGACGTTGGACAGCTGGGGCCGGCCGTCCTGTTTGAGGGTGACCAGGGTGCCGCCGTGATCTGCGGAGAGCAGGGCGAGCAGGGCGTCCTGCGTGGTGTCGTGAGTCATATCACGGTCAACTCGGCGGTGCGGGCCCCACATTCCCATAGCCGGGCCTGCGGCACTCACCCTGCGGGAGATCGCACGGCGCGCCGGTGTCTCGCACGGGGCGCCGCGCCGCCGCTTCCCCAGACGTCGCGAGCCCGGCGGACGGCGGGGCCCTGTGGGCGAACCCGCACGGGATCGCCCAGCTGTGGCGCCGGCGCGGTCTTCAACTCGCCCTGGACGGAGAGGACGTCGAACTGTTGCTCGATTCGGCGCTGCTCGCGCTCGGGACCCTCGTGCTGACCCAGGCCGCGTCCGCGGCGGTGTCCGGCCGGGTTGCAGTGGCGAACGCGATGTGAGGCGAGCGCGCCCGCAGACCGCGCTGAACGCCGGCCCCGCCGTGGGCGTGGCCGCGGAGAGCGCGCTGCTGGGCGCCGGGACCGGGCCGGCGCTGCTCGTCCTCGCGGCCGGCGCCGCGCTCGGTGTGCTGCCGGCCTGCGCGCTGTCCGGGGTGGCGCGCGGCGTCGTGTCGGTCACACCCACCGTCGAAGATCACCTCCGGCACACCGTTTCTACGCGACGATGAGCACCGGACGCGGACCCGGCCGGGCGGCCGGGAGACGTTGCGTACGGCGGCGAGCGGAGGAGAGCGATGGCGGGGTTGGGGCAGGAAGTCGAGCCGGACGAGGCGGGGTTGGACGCCGCGGCGCTGGACCGCTTGGACCGGTGCTTCGCCGACCACGTGGACGCGGGTCGGCTGCCCGGCTTTCTGCTGGCCCTGGCCCGCGGCGGGCGCATCGCGCACCTCACGACGTACGGGCGGCGCGATGTGGCGCGCGAACTGCCGGTGGAATCCGACACGTTGTGGCGGATCTACTCGATGACCAAGCCGGTCACCGCCGTGGCCGTGCTGCTGCTGGCGGAGGAGGGCCGGCTGGGCCTGGACGATCCGCTGGAGCGGCATCTGCCCGCGTTCGCCAACCCCCGGGTGTACGAGGGCGGTTCAGGAGACGGCCTCACCACCCGGCCGGCCGCCGGACCGATCCGGATCCGTCATCTGCTCACCCACACCGCCGGGTTGACCTTCGGCTTCTACCACCGGCATCCGGTCGACGCCCTGTACCGCGACTCGGGGCTGGCGTACTCGGCGCCGCCGGGTGCCGATCTGACCGAGACGGTCGAGGTGTACGCACGGATGCCGTTGCAGTTCGAACCGGGCACGCAGTGGAACTACTCGGTCGCCTCGAACGTGCTGGGCCGGGTGATCGAGGTGGTGTCCGGGCGGCCGCTGGACGCGTTCCTCGCCGAGCGGATCCTGGGCCCGCTCGGCATGGCCGACACCGGGTTCCACCTCGCCCCCGGGCAGGAGCCCCGGCTGGCCGAGCTGTACCGGGAGACGGACGAGGGCGGGATCGCGCCGGTGCCGGGGCTGCCGGTGCACGGCCGGCCGCGGTTCCTGTCCGGCAGCGGCGGCCTGGTCTCCTCGGCGTACGACTTCCACCGGTTCATGGAGATGCTGCGCCGCGGCGGCGAACTCGACGGCGTCCGGCTGCTGTCGGCGGACGGCGTCGCGCTGATGACCGGCAACCGGCTGCCCGGCGGCGCCGTCCTGCGCGCCTTCGGCGCCCCGGTCCACCAGGAGCCCGGCAACGACGGCCTGGGCTTCGGCTTCAACGTCTCCGTGGTGGTCGACCCGTCGCGCACCCTGGCCCCGTCCAGCCTCGGTGCGTACGGCTGGACGGGCGCGGCCACGACCGCGTTCTGGGTGGACCCGGCCCACGAGCTGACGGTGCAGTTCATGACCCAGGTGCGCCCAAGGACGCTGAAGGTGTTCCCGCAGCTGCGGCGGCTGGTGAGCGAGGCGCTCGCCGGCTGACCGCCGGGCCGTCAGGATCCGTGGGCGACGGCGTCCAGGTGCGGGAGGATGTGGTCCAGCCGCTCCCGTTTGGTGCGCAGATAGGTGATGTTGCTCTCGCACGGCTCGATGAGCAGCGGTACCCGCTCGGCGACCTGGATGCCGTGCCGGACGAGGGCCTCGCGCTTGCGCGGGTTGTTGGACATCAGCCGGACCGAACGCACCCCGAGGTCGCGCAGGATCTCGGCGGCGACGCCGTAGTCGCGGGCGTCGACGGGCAGGCCGAGCGCGAGGTTCGCCTCCACGGTGTCCAGGCCCTCGGCCTGGAGCGCCATCGCGCGCAGTTTGGCGAGCAGGCCGATGCCGCGGCCCTCGTGCCCCCTCAAGTACACGACGACACCGCTGCCTTCGGCGACGACGGCGCGCAGCGCGGAGGCCAGCTGGTCGCCGCACTCGCAGTGCCGGGAGCCGAACGCGTCCCCGGTCAGGCATTCGGAGTGCAGCCGGGTCAGCACGTTCTCGGTGCCGATCTCGCCGTACACCAGGGCGACTTGTTCCTCGCCGCGGTCGTGGTCCAGGTAGCCGATCGCCTGGAATTTGCCGTACACGGTGGGCAGCGGCGCATTCACGACGCGTTCCGTGTCCGTCCGCCCTGCGGACTTCGAGCCCAGTACGCCGATGTCGACGCCGGTGTTTTCTGTCATGATCTGATTCCTCAAGCGAGACGAAAGGCCGTGAAACAATGAGTGGTTCGGGCGTGCGGGCGGCGGCACACGGAGCGACGCGCGGAATGAGCGGGACGCGCGGGACGTACGGCGTGCTGCCGGCGGACACCACGCGGGACGTACGGACGCGGGGGGCGGGCGTTCCCGCACAGGTCGCCGTCCTTCCCGTCGGCAGTTTCGAGCAGCACGGGCCCTTCCTTCCGCTGGCGACCGACACGCTGGTCGCCTGTGCCGTGGCGCGGGAGATCGCCGCCGTCCACCCGGTGCATCTCCTTCCTCCGGTGACGGTCTCCTGCTCGCACGAGCACGCCGGCTGGCCGGGGACCGTCAGCATCTCCTCGGTGACCCTCCACGCGGTGGTCCGGGACATCGCGGAGTCGCTGCGCCGCGGCGGGGTCGACACGCTCGTCGTGGTCAACGGGCACGGTGGCAACTACGTCCTCGGCAACGTCGTGCAGGAGGCGTCCGCGCGCGGTGAGCGGATGGCGCTGTTCCCGGCCGCCGAGGACTGGGAGGAGGCCCGGGAGCGGGCGGGGGTGGAGACCTCGCTGCTCTCCGACATGCACGCAGGGGAAATCGAGACCTCGATTCTTCTGCACGCTCATCCCGAATTCGTCCGCCCTGGTCACGAGTCCGCCGATTTCATCGCCGACGACCGTCGTCATCTGCTCACCGTGGGAATGTCCGCCTATACCGAATCGGGCGTCATCGGCCGTCCTTCCCTGGGGTCGGCGGAAAAGGGGAAGGAACTGCTGGCGAGCCTCGCGGATTCCTTCTCGGCGGTGTTCGCGTTGCTCACCGCGTCCGAGGGCGCCGCGGACGCGGGGGCCGTACGGGGGTAGCCGCGCAGCCCGCCGTACCAGCGGGCGGCGAGGACGACGGCGCCGGGCAGGCTCGCCACGAAGCTGAGCACGCCGTAGACCACGGCGACGGCGACCCCGCTGTCCGCGCCGAGCCCCGCGGCCCCGAACGCCCAGGCGGTGACGCCCTCGCGGGGGCCGAATCCGCCGATGTTCAGCGGCAGTCCCATGGCGACGAGGGCCAGGACCGCGAGCGGGACCAGGGCGGCCACGGAGGCGGCGGAGCCGGCGACCCGGGCCGCGACGACGAACATCGCCAGATGTCCGGCCAGGACGACGGCCGAGGACAGTGCGACCCCGGGCCCGGCCTGCCGGGACAGCAGCCCCTGCCGTGCCTCGCCGAGGCTCGTGCGCAGCGCGGTCCGGCGCCGGCCGGGGGCGCGGTTCATGCGCACGGCGAGGACGACGGCGAGGGTGCCGGCGACGGCCAGGGCGGCGAGCGGCGCGAAGGCGCGGACCTCGTCGCGGACCGGCGAGGGCAGGATCAGCAGGGCCGCCGCGCCGAACACGGCCAGCGCGATCTGCCCCGCGACCCGCTCCAGCACCACCGCCTTCACGCCGCGCCGCAGGTCACCGGCGCTCCGCCCGTGCCGTACCGCGCGGTGCACGTCGCCCAGGATCCCGCCGGGCAGGGCCGCGTTCAGGAACAGCGCACGGTAGTAGTCGGCGACGGCGGGCCCGAAGGGCAGCCGGATCCGCAGGCCCCGGGCCACCAACTGCCAGCGCCAGGCGCTCAGCACGGTGGTGACCACGCCGATGCCGAGGGCGGCGAGGACGGTCCCGGTGTCGATCCGGCGCAGCCCGTCGAGCAGCGCGCCGGTGCCCAGCCGCCACAGCAGCGCGCCGAGGATGACGACACCGGCGACGGTCCCGAGGTGCGTGCGCAGGGCACGGCCGTCGAGGCGCCGCGGGCCGACGGCGGGCGTGGCGGAGCAGGCGGGGGCCGGGGCGGGGGCCTCGTTCTCCGCCGGTCCGGCACCCGCGGGGTACGCGGTCGCCCGCGCGGTCATGAGGTGCCGTCCGTCGGGCCGGGCAGGGCCAGCAGGTCGCTGTGGTGGACGATCACCCGCAGCTCGCCGGCGGCGCAGGCGGCGCGCCGGTCGCGCAGGTAGCGTGCCGCGCGCTCGGCCAGGTCGGGGCGCTGCTCCACGGCCGCGCCCACCCAGCCGCGCAGCCACTGCTCGGTCAGCGCGGCCTGCTCGGGGCCGAGGTGCCACGGGCTCGGGCGGACGCGGACGTTCGCGCCGCGCGCGGCGAACGCCTCACGGGCCACGGTGACCGCGTCCGGGCCGAGCAGGTCCGTGCGCCGCTGGTGGGCGTTGAACGCCTCGGCGATCTCGGCGTCCAGCGGGTCGTGCGGGGTGAGTTCGACGCGTCCGGCGACGGACAGCGTGAGCAGCGCGGGACATCCGGCGCCGGCGCACGCGTCGACGAGGGCGAGGATCTCCTCGCGGGTGAGGACGTCGAGCAGCGCGGAGGCGGTGACCAGCGAGGCGCCGCTCAGCACGTCCGGGGTCAGCCGGGCCACGTCCCCGCGCCGGGTCTCGACGGTGACGCGGCTGCCGTCGGCGGCGGAGCGCGGGCAGGCCACGGCGGCAAAGTGCAGCAGATAGGGGTCGCGGTCGTGCAGGACCCAGTGCTGGGCGCCGTCGAGGCGGGGCGCGAGCCAGCGGCCCATCGAGCCGGTGCCGCAGCCGAGGTCGTGCACGGCCAGGGCGCCGGGGCGGCCCGGCAGGTTCGCCAGGCGGATCCGCAGCGGGTCCAGCAGGTCCTGTGCACGGGCGGTCGCGTCGGCGCTCTCCCTCAGCTGCAGCCACTCGGGCGCGTACCGGGGCGGTTCGCCGGGCTCGTCGTCCCGCAGCCGTACCGTGGCCCGCTCGCCCGGACGGCCGGCGGGCCCGGCGCCGGGGACGACCGACAGCACCGAGTCGGCCGCGGCGGCCGCGGGCCCCAGGTCGGCGGACCCGTCACCGGCCTCCGTCGTACCGGGCGCCGTCGCAGCCGGCGCCGTCGTACCGGGCTCGCCGGGCGCGTCGGCCGGAGTGGGGCCACGGCCGTCGCCCTGGCCCGCACCGGCCGCACCGCCGTCGGTCTCCCCGCGCGGCACGGACTCCACCTCGCTCTCGCACTTCTGCGGCAACTCCGTTTCCCGGGGCCCCGGTTGGGCCGGGAGCGCGGCGGCCGCGTTCGTCATGGTGTCGCGTGCCGTCATGCCGCCCTCCCCGGGGTCTCGGGGAGGCGGCCGAGGACCGCGGCCAGGCTGCGGGCGGTGGCGGCCCAGCCGTCGAGCGCGGCACGCCGGGCGCGGGCCGCGGCCTTGAGCCGGCGGCGTACGTCGGGCTCGCCGAACCAGCCGCGCAGTTCGGCGGCGAGCGCGCCGGGATCCTCCGGCGGGACGAGGATGCCGGGCACCCCGCCGTCGGGAGCCCGGCCGACCGCCTCCGGCACCCCGCCGACGTCGGTGGCGAGCACGGGGATGCCGCGGGCCAGCGCCTCGGTCACCGCCATGCCGTAGGTCTCCGCGTACGACGTCAGGACCATCAGGTCGGCGGCGGCGTACGCGGCGTCGAGCCCGGCGCCGGTGCGCGGGCCGGTCAGGTGCAGCCGGTCGGTGAGGCCGTGCCGGGCGATCAGCTCCCGCAACTGTGCGACGTACGCGGGGTCGTGGACGAGTCCGCCGACGCACTCGCAGGTCCACGGCAGGTCGCGCACCGCCGCGAGGGCCTCCACAAGCCGGTGCTGGCCCTTGCGCGGGGTCACCGCGGCGACGCACAGCAGCCGGGAGACGCCGTCGGTGCCGGGCGCGAGGGGCGCGATGTCGGCGCCGGGCGGGGCGACATGGACCCGGTCGGGGTCGAGGCCGTGGTGGGAGACGAGCCGGCGCACCGCCCAGTCGCTGGTCGCGACGACGGCGGGTACGGCGCGCAGCACGGCCCGTTCGCGGGCGTCGAGGTCGGCGGCGGCCCGGGGGTCGAGGCCGGTCTCGTCGCCGAGCGGCAGATGCACCAGCACCGCGAGGCGCAGGCGTTCGGCCTCCGGGGTGACGATCTCGGGCACGCCGCAGGCGACGAGTCCGTCGAGCAGGACGATCGCGTCGTCCGGCAGGTCCCGCAGGGTGCGGGCGAGTGCCTCGCGGGCGATGCGGTCGGGGCGGGGCCAGCTGCCGGCGGCGATGTGCCGGGTGACCTGCCAGCCGAAGCCGGGCAGGTCGAGGCAGAGCCGGCGGTCGTAGGCGTTGCCGCCGCTGGGCGCGGCCGGGTCGTCGACGCCGGCCGGCATCACGAAGTGCACGGTGCGCAGGGACATGGGGATGATTCCGGCGTGCTGCTCGGCTGCGGTGGGCTGTGCGGGCACGTAGGAGAGCCGCGCCCGCTCCACGGTCGCGTCGGTCACAGGGCACGCTCGTAACTCGCCCAGGCGATGTGCGACTCGTGGAGGGTGACCGATATGGCGGCGAGCCCCTTGGCCCCTTCGCCGAGGTTGCCCTTGTGGACGCGTTCGGCGAGCCGGTCGGCGATGACCTTGGCGAGGTACTCGGTGGAGGTGTTGACGCCCGCGAAGTCGGGTTCGTCGTCGAGGTTGCGGTAGTTCAGCTCGGCGGTGATCAGGCGCAGTTCCTGGGTGGCGAGGCCGATGTCGACCACGATGTTGTCCTGGTCCAGCTGTTCGCGGCGGAAGGTGGCGTCCACGAGGAACGTGGCGCCGTGCAGTTTCTGCGCGGGCCCGAACACCTCGCCGCGGAAGCTGTGGGCGATCATGATGTGATCGCGGACGGTGATGCTGAACAACGGACGACCCTCCAGGTGCGGCGCGTCTGATCCCCCGGACCGTGCCTGCCCGGGGATGACATCTAGTACGGCTCTTCGCTTCCCCGTGTTCAGCCCCCTCTCACTCTTTTCTCAGGTCAGACCCGCCTCGGCGTACCGGATGCGGTGGCACAGGGCCGGGATGTCACCGGCGGCGAGCCGCGGCATGACGTCGGGGAGTTGCTCGAACTCGCTCTCCCCGGTGATGAGCGCGTCCAGGGCCGGGTCGGCCAGCAGGTCGAGGGCGAGTGCCATCCGGTCGGCGTAACCGCGGCCGGGGCGGGCGGCCGGGGAGACGGTGCCGACCTGGCTGCTGCGCACGGTGAGCCGGCGGGAGTGGAAGGCCTCGCCGAGCGGCAGGCTCACGCGCCGGTCGCCGTACCAGCTCAGCTCCACGACGGTGCCGTCCGCGGCGAGGAGTTGCAGGGCGCGGGTGAGGCCGGCCTCGCTGGCGCTGGCGTGGACGACGAGGTCGCAGTCGCCGAGGGCGGCGTCGGGGGTCGCGAAGTCGACGCCGAGGGCCTCGGCGGTCTTCGCGCGGGCCGGGTCGGCGTCGACGAGCTGGAGGCGGATGCCGGGGAAGCGGGCGAGCAGGGCGGCCACCGAGCAGCCGACCATGCCGCCGCCGACCACGGCGATCCGGTCCCCGATCAGCGGCGAGGCGTCCCACAGGGCGTTGACGGCGGTCTCGACGGTCCCGGCGAGCACGGCGCGCGCGGCGGGCACGGACTCGGGTACGACGGTGACGGCGTTCACCGGGACGACGTAACGGCTTTGGTGCGGGTACAGGCAGAAGACGGTACGTCCGATCAGGTCAGCCGGGCCCTGTTCCACCGTGCCGACGCTGAGATAGCCGTACTTCACCGGGCCCGGGAAGTCGCCCTCCTGGAACGGCGCCCGCATCACGGCGTGTTGGCCGGGCGGCACCTGGCCGCGGAAGACGAGCGTCTCGGTGCCGCGGCTGACCCCCGAGTACAGCGCGCGCACGAGGACCTCGCCCTCGGCGGGCTCCGCGAGGGTGACGTCGCGCAGTTCTCCGTGGCCGGGCGAGCTCAGCCAGAACGCGCGGGCCGAGCGGTTCATAGGCATCCTCCTGAACAGTGGGCAAGTTGTTCACGTACCGAGAAGTGCACAGGCCGCGCACAGTACGCGGCGTTGATCGACTCTGTCACTCGGCCGGAGGGTGTGCGGTGGCCCTGAACAACACGTATGACGCGAGGCTCCAGCAGGAGACCGCTGTGGGAGCGGGCGTACAGATCCTGCTGCTGGCCCTGCTCGGCACGGCGATAGGCATGGGGCCGGCCGGCTGGCTGACGGGGCTGGCGTTCGCGTTCGCCACCTGGGCCGTGCTGGCCCGTGCCCTGCACCGCTCCCGGCTGCGCTCCTTCGGTCCGGCGAACCGGGTCACGCTCGGCCGGGCGACCCTGGTGGGCGGGGTGACCGCCCTGGTCGCGGACTCCTTCGAGAGCTCGCCGCCGGTGACCGTGCTGGTCGGCCTGACCGCCGTCGCCCTGATCCTGGACGGCGTCGACGGCAAGGTGGCCCGCCGCACGGGGACGTCGACGGCGCTCGGGGCCCGCTTCGACATGGAGGTCGACGCGTTCCTGATCCTCGTGCTGAGCGTCTATGTCTCGATGCAGCTGGGCCCGTGGGTGCTGCTGATCGGCGGCATGCGGTACGCGTTCGTCGCGGCCGCCCGCCTCGCCCCCTGGCTGAACGCCCCGCTGCCGCCCTCCTTCGCCCGCAAGACGGTGGCCGCGGTGCAGGGCATCGCGCTCCTGGCGGCGGGCGCCGAGCTGCTGCCGCGGCCGGCGAACCTCGCGATCGTCCTGCTGGCGCTGGGCTCCCTGGTGTGGTCGTTCGGGCGCGACGTGCACTGGCTGTGGCGTACGTCGCGTACGCCGCTGCGGGTGCCGGCCGAGGCGCCGGTGCTGGAGCTGGCCGGGCGCTGAGCGGCGGCGGACAGGAGGAAGGGCCCGGGCCGGGAATGCCGGTCCGGGCCCTTCGCATCGCACTGACGCCCGCTGTTACGCCCGCGGCGTGCGGCTCCGCACGAGCGCGAAGGCCGCGGCGGCGAGGCCGAGGACGCCGACGACCAGCCCGGCGATGCCGAGCCCGCGGGCCGTGGCGTCGGCGGAGTCCGCGGCCCGGGTGGTGGCGGCGGCGCACTTGGCGGGGGTGGCCGCACCGGTGTCACCGGCCGTCAGTCCGAGCACGGGCGCCGGGTTCTCCGGGGCGTCGCCGCCGGTGGGCTCCTCGATCCAGCGGACGACCTTGCCGTCGGAGTACGTCTGGAGTGTCTTGAAGGCCAACTGCCCGGTGTCGGAGGGGAGTTGTCCGAAGGCGACGTCGAAGTCCTCGTACTGTCCGGCGGCGATCCTCCCGCCGGTGAAGGTGATCTCGGAGGCGGCCTCGGTGACGGTGCCGTCGTCGGTCTTGACGGGCGTCTTCAGCCTGGTCGTGGTGACCTTGGCGGTCCAGCCGTCCTGCGGGTGGACGAGGACGCCGAGGACGGGGTGGTCGGTGGGCAGGAAGACCTGGACCTTCGTGGTGAAGGCGCCGTCCTCCTCGTTGGGGACGCGGAAGGTGAGGACGCCGTCGGTGGCGCCCTTGGCGTAGCTCTCGGGGTGGACGGTGACGTGCGCGAAGGCGGCACCGGCGGCGAGGAGCACGGTGGCGGCGGCACCGGCGACGACGGTCGCGGCGCGGCGCAGGGCCGGACGTGTGGCGGACATGGCGGGTCGGTCTCCGTACGGGTGACGTGGGTGAAGGAGTCGGATCGGGTACGGGACCGGGGCCGGGGGTCCGCGCCGGCTGACCGCGTGCCGCAGCGGGGCACGGCGGGGCGGCCCGGGATCGGCCGGGAGACACGGGGTGTGCCGGGCCGGGGCGGGCAGCGTGGCCTCGCGCCACCGGACGGCGAGGCCGGGGACGAGGCGGGCGGTGCGGCGCAGCAGCGACCACAGGGCGGCCTCGCCCCGCCGCAGCCACCAGGAGGCGGCGAGCGCGGCGAGGAGATGGGCGGCGGTGGCGTGGGCGGTCGTGTGCGCGGACGCCATTGCCGCGGCCGTGGCGGGGCCGTGCACGAGGGGCATCGCGGGGCCGTGCAGAAACGGCGTCGCGTGCACGTGCGTGAACGGCGTCGCGTGGCTCTGCGGCACCGCCGCACCGTGGCCCGGCGCGGCCGTCATGCCCGCCGCGGACGCGGGCCCGCCGCCGTGGTGGGCGGCGTCGAAGCCGGTGTGCAGGGCGGCCTGGGTGGCCAGCATGGCGGCGCCGATGCCGGTGAGCGACCGTTCGCGGGCGCCGAGGATCCAGCCGAGCGCGAACACTGCGGCGAATCCGGCCACGTCGGCCCACAGCGGCGGCGTCGTCCCCATGGCGAGCCCGTGCCCGGCGACGGCGAGCAGCACGCACACCGCGGCGAACACCGCGGCACGCAGACCTCTCACCGCCGGGGACGCGCTCATGGTGAGGGAGTCTCCCACGGTCGGGTGATACGTGGGGCGGGGGCGTCGTGTTCAGCCGCGGGGCAGGGCGAGCCGCCGCAGGAGCCGGGTGCGGGGCGGTGGGCACGGACGTCAACGGGTCACCGGCTCCCCCTTGCCGGCCGGGCGTTCGGCGCGCGCCGGGCGTCGTAGGGCGGCCGCCGAGGTGACGGCGAGCGCGCCGAGGACGGCGAGTACGGCGGCGGGGGCGAGGACCGTCCAGGGGGCGCGTTCGGCGTAGGGCTGGTTCTCGGCGAGGAGGTGGCCCCACTCGGGGGACGGCGGCTGGGCGCCGAGGCCGAGGAAGCCGAGCGAGGCGAGGGCGAGGGCGGTGCCGGGCAGGCGGAGCAGGGCGTGCCGGGCGACGGGCGGGACGACGGCGGGCAGGAGTTCGTGGCGCAGCAGGTACCAGCGGCCGGCGCCGAGGGCGCGGGTGGCGGTGAGGTGCAGGGCGGCGCGTTCCTGTCGCAGGAGCGCGCTGGTGTGGGCGGCGAGGGGTGCCCAGGCGACGGCGGCGACGGCGAGCGCGGGGGTGGCCGGGCCGCCGCCCGCGACGGCGGTGACGAGGAGCGCGGCGAGGACGGGCGGTACGGCGTTGACGGTGTCGGCGAGCGGCCCGGACAGCCGGGGCAGCAGTCCGAGCAGCAGCCCGGCCAGCAGGGTGCCGGCGCTGAGGACGAGGGCGAGGAGCAGGGTGTCGAGGGCGCCGTGGGCGATGCGGGCGAGCAGGTCGCGGCCGAGGGCGTCGGTGCCGAACGGGTGCGCGGCGCCGGGGGGTTGGAGGCGGGCGGCGGTGTCGAGGGCGAGCGGGTCGCGGGGCAGACCGGCGGCGAGGACGGCCAGCAGCACGGCGGCGAGCAGGAGCGGCGTCGCAGCCCGCGCGGGCGCGGCGGCCGGGTGCGGTGCGGGTACGGCGCCGTCCTTGAGGGCGGGGCCGGCGAGCAGGCGTACGCCGAGCCGGGTGGTGCCCGCGGCCAGGGCGGCGAGGAGCACCAGGCAGAGGGTGCCGGTCTGGAGGACGGGCAGGTCCTGGGCGAGGGCGGCCTGGAGGGTGGTGCGGCCGAGGCCGGGGATGTCGAAGATCTGCTCGACGGCGACGGCGCCGCCGGTCATGCCGACGACGAACAGGGCGGTGTTGGGCAGCAGTCCGGGCAGGACGCGCCGGACCGCCTGCCGGGCGATCGAGCGGGCGGGCAGTCCGCGCGCCCGGGCGGCCCGCACCCAGGGCTCGACGAAGGCGCCGGGCAGCTGGTCGTCGAGGAGCCGGCCGAGGACGGCGCCCGCGGGCAGGCCGAGGGCGAGGGCGGGCAGGACGGTGTGGCGCGGGCCGTACCAGCCGAGGGCGGGCAGCCAGCCGAGCTGGACGCCGACGACGGTGGCGAGCACGGAGGCGGTGAGGAACTCCGGGAGCGTGGCGAGCATCGCGGAGCCGGCGCCGCCGGGCCGGTCGCGGCCGCCCCGGCACAGGGTGCGGGCGCAGACCGCGGCCGCGGTGCACAGGGCGACGGCCAGGGCGACGGCCATCAGCAGCAGGGAGACGCCGAGCGCCTGGAGCACGGCGGGTCCGACGTCGGCGCCGGAGATCCAGGACTGTCCGGCGTCCCCGCGCGCCAGCCCGCCGAGCCAGCGCCCGAGCAGGGTCGACGGCCCGTCGTCCAGGCGCAGTTGACGTCGGATGGCGGCGAGCACCTCGGGGTCGGGATCCCGGTCCTGGGCGCGGGCCTTGAGGACGGTGAGCGCGGGATCGGTGCGGGCCAGCCAGGGCAGCAGCCCGATCCCGCCCACCAGGGCACCGGCGAGCGAGGCCCGCCACAGCATGCTGCGCATGTCGCTCAGCGCCGGGTGCCGGTGCCGACGAGGGTGCGCTCGTAGGGGTCGAGGAGCACCCCCTTCACCGCGCCTGAGACGCCGGTGACGACGCGCTGGTGGACCAGCGGTACGACGGTGTCGGTGGCGAGGATCGCCGCCTCGGCGCGCAGCGCGGCGGTCCGCCGTCCGGCGGGGTCGGCGGTGCGCTCGGCGGCGGCCACGGCCCGGTCGACGGCGCGGTCGCACAGCAGGGCCAGGTTGTAGCCGCCGTCGCAGGTGTAGTCGCTCGCCAGGACGGCGACGGGGTCTCCCGTGTCGACGAGGCTGTTGCGGGCGAGCACGAACGCGTCGAACTTCCCGTCGAGGGCGTCGCCCTCCAGCCGCCCGTACTCGCGCACGACGAGCTTCACCCGGAAGCCCGCCTTCTCCAGCTGCTGCTTCAACACCTGGGCGACTTCGGGGAGTTCGGGCCGGTTGTCGTACGTGGCGAGGGTGAGTTCGGTCCCGTGGGGCCGCTTCGCCGCGGCCCGGCCCGCGGGTTTGAGGTGCTTGCCCTCGGCCCAGGTGACGGCGGGCCCGTAGATCCCGGCCCCGCGGTCGGCGTGCCCCTCGTACACGCCGCGCGCGAGAACGGAGGTGTCGACGGCGGCACGGGCGGCGGCCCGCAGCCCGGCGTCGCGCAGCGGCCCGGAGCGGGAGTTGAGCAGCAGGCTGGTGGTACGTGTGGTGGCGGTCTCGCGCCGGGCCCCCTCCGCCAGGGTGGCGGTCTGGGCGACGGGCACGGCCTCGGCCAGGTCGGCGTCGCCGCTGCGCAGGGCGTTGGTGCGGGCGGTGCCGTCGGCGACGAAGCGGACGTCGATGCCGCCGGCCCGGGCGCGCCCGCCCCAGTAGTCGTCGTACCGGTCGAGGGTGGCGGAGGCGGTCCCGTTCACCTTCTTCAGGACGAACGGCCCGGTGCCGCTGCCCACCGGGTCGACGGCGCCCTTGCGGGCGTACGCCGTGGCGGACAGGACGGCGAGGCCGGGGCTGGACAGTCGCAGGGGCAGGACCGGGTCGGGCCGCTCGGTGGTGACGCGCAGCCTGCGGGCGTCCACCGCACGGGCGGTCAGCTCCACGCCGGACAGGGCGGCCGGGGCGGGCCGGGCCGCGGCGGCGCGGGCGAGGGAGGCGGCGACAGCCCGGGCGGTCACGTCGGTGCCGTCGTGGAAGGTGGCCTCGCGCAGGGTGAACAGCCAGCCGCGGTCGCCGTCCTGCCGCCAGGAGGTGGCGAGGGCGGGCGCGGCGGCGCCGTTGCCGTCGAGCGCGGTCAGCCCCTCGGTGACGCCGAGCCGGGTGAGGATGGTGCCGTCGGCGCCGTACGGGGAGAGCCGCTCGGCGGGCGGAAAGGCGAGCGCGACGCGCAGCCGGGCGGCGCCGCCGCCGCGATGGTCGCCCGCACCGGAGGCGAAGCAGCCTGCCAGCAAGGGGGTGAGCAGAAGGGCGGCGAGCAGCCGGGGACGCGGGAGAGACATGATCCTCGGTTCGTTTCGGACGATCGGGCGCGAGCCTCAGACTACATGACAATCATTTTCATCACTGACGGCACCTTCACCCCGCCCCACGGGCAGCTCGAAGTGCACGAGGCTCTGCGGACGTCCGGGGTCCGCCCGCTCGTCGTGGACGACCTTGCCGAGCGACCGCCAGAACGCCTCGGCGCCGGGCACGGCCGGATCGGTGTGCAGGTACACGGCCCGGTACCCCCCGTCCGCCCCGGCGAACTCCACGAGCCGCTCGGCCAGTTCCCGCGCGATCCCCCGCCTGCGGTGCGCGGGCCGCACGTACACCCGGCGCAACTGCGCGGTCGACCCCGACGGATACCGCTCGGCGAGCCACCGCGGATTCGGCGGCCACACGGGCCCCCGTGCATCGAGCGCCCCGGTCCCGACGACCTCCCCCACCCCGTCGACCGCGACGAACAGCGCGTGCTGCACAGGCACCAGATAGGCCCCGGCGGGATCGACGATGTCGGCGTGCCAACGGGGCACGTATCCGGTCCCGAAGTCCCGGTAGACGGTGTCGAGCATGACGGACCGGGCACCGTCGAGGTCGGAGGGGGTTGCGGGCCTGATGCTATAGGGATGCACTTGCACATCATATGCATTAAGTGCGAGGGTCCCACCCGGCCTGCCGTTGGCCCGCCGGGCAGGCGCCGCCGAGGGCGAGGTTGAGGATGACGTACTGGTCGTGGTCGTAGACCCACTGGCCGCGCGCGGACTCCAGCACGTTGCGACTCGTCTCCTGGAAGGCAGGCCGGAATCCGTCGCCGACCGGCGGCTTCATCCGCACGCTCACCCGGCCGTAGGTGACGTCGGCGTGGGTGTGGGTGTCGATGCGGCCCGGGGTGAAGTCGTAGGTGCCGACACCGGCCGGGGTGCAGCCTTGCCGGGCCCATCTCCGTTCCGGTGCGTACGACGCGCCACTTGGAGTGGTCGAGGGCGGCGCCGTAGAAGTCGTCGGAGAAGGTCGTGCGGTGGGTGCCCGGCTGGCCCGCGGGGAGCGCGGGGTAGGCGGCGGAGGCGCTGCCGCCCGTTCCCCAGACCTGGAACTCGTCGACGGATTCATCAGCGCACGGCCGGCCCGTACGTCGGTGCGCGACGGGGTGCATGGAGCCGGTGGCCGCGGACTCCCGCGTCCGGGCCCACCGGCCGTAGGGGGCGGGTCAGGCGGCCCGGCGGGTCTGGCCCCGGTGGACGCGGACGATGTCCGCGTACCGGCGGCCGCTGCCCTTGATGGTGCGCACCTGGGTGCGGTAGTCGACGTGGACCAGGCCGAAGCGCTTGGCGTAGCCGTACGCCCACTCGAAGTTGTCCAGCAGGGACCAGGCGAAGTAGCCGGCGAGCGGGGCGCCCTTGCGGGCGGCGGCGGCGCAGGCGGCGAGGTGCTGCTCCAGATAGGCCTGGCGCTCGGGGTCGTCGACGCTGCCGTCCGGGCGGACCAGGTCCTCGAAGGCCGAGCCGTTCTCGGTGACGTAGATCTTCCGGGCGCCGTAGTCCTCGGTGAGCCGGAGCAGCAGCGTCTCGATGCCGCTCGCGTCGATCTCCCAGTCCATCCCGGTACGCGGGACTCCCTCGCGTCGCACGGCGCGGACGTACGGCGCCGGACCGTCGGGGGCGTCGGCGACGTGGGCCGGGAAGTAGTAGTTCAGGCCGAGCCAGTCCAGTGGGGTGGCGATGGTCGCCAAGTCGCCTGTGTGGACGGGGAGTTCGACGCCGTAGGTGTCGACCATGTCGGCGGGGAAGCCGCGGCCGTGCACCGGGTCGAGCCACCAGCGGTTGACGTGGCCGTCCTGGCGGCGGGCCGCCGCCACGTCCTCGGGGCGGTCGGTGGCCGGGTGGACGGTGGAGAGGTTGTTGACGATGCCGATCTCGGCGCCGGGCGCGGCGGCCCGCACCGCCTGGGCGGCGAGGCCGTGGCCGAGGAGCAGGTGGTACGAGGCCCGTACGGCGGCGGTCAGATCGGTCCAGCCGGGGGCCATCTTGCCCTCCAGGTGGCCGATCCAGGCGGAGCACGAGGGCTCGTTGAGGGTCGCCCAGAGCTGCACGCGGTCGCCGAGGCGGCCGGCGACCGCCCCGGCGTACTCGGCGAACGCGAAGGCCGTGTCCCGCTCGGGCCACCCGCCGCGGTCCTGGAGCGTCTGCGGCAGGTCCCAGTGGTAGAGCGTGACGGACGGTGTGATGCCCGCCTCCAGCAGCGCGTCCACCAACTCGTCGTAGAAGGCGAGGCCCTTGGGGTTGACCGGGCCCGTGCCTGCGGGCCGGACGCGGGGCCAGGCGACGGACAACCGGTAGGCGTCGGCGCCGAGTTGCCGCATCAGGGCGATGTCCTCGCGCCAGCGGTGGTAGTGGTCGCAGGCGACGTCGCCGGTGTCGCCGTTCGCGGTCTTCCCCGGGGTGCGGGAGAAGGTGTCCCAGATCGAGGGCGCCCGGCCGTCCTCGGCGACGGCCCCCTCGATCTGGTACGCCGCGGTCGCCGTGCCCCACAGGAAGTCGGGCGGGAAGGCGGCGAGGTCGATGCGTTCGGACACGGAAGTCCCTTCGGAGTACGCGGGATCGGTCACTTGACGGCGCCCGCCGTCAGACCGGCGACGAGATAGCGCTGGAGCAGCAGGAATCCGGCCACCACGGGCACGCTGACGACCAGCGACGCGGCCATGATCTGGTTCCAGTAGACGTCGTAGAGGGTGGAGTAGCCCTGGAGGCCGACGGCGAGGGTGCGGGTGGTGTCGTTGGTCATCACGGACGCGAAGAGCACCTCGCCCCACGCGGTCATGAAGGCGTAGACAGCGACCGCGACGATGCCGGGGATCGCGGCGGGCACGACGATCCGCAGCAGCGCGCCGAACGGGCCGCAGCCGTCGACCAGTGCCGCCTCGTCCAGATCGCGCGGCACGGAGTCGAGGTAGCCGATCAGCATCCAGATGGAGAAGGGGAGGGAGAAGGTGAGGTAGGTGAGGATCAGGCCGCCGCGGGAGCCGAACAGGGCGATGCCGGTGGCGTTGCCGATGTTGACGTAGAGCAGGAACAGCGGGAGCAGGAAGAGGATGCCCGGGAGCATCTGCGTCGACAGCACGGTCACCGTGAAGACGCGTTTGCCGCGGAAGTCGTAGCGGCTGACGGCGTAGGCGGCGAACACCGCGATGACCACTGAGCAGGCGGTCGCCGCGCCCGCCACGATCAGCGAGTTCACGAAGTAGCGGGCGAGCGGGACGGTCGACCAGATGTCGATGTACGGCCGGATCGTCAGCCCGCTGGGCAGCCAGCGGAACTTCCCGGTGACGTCCGCGAGCGGTTTGAGCGAGCTGGAGACCATCACGTACACCGGGATCAGCACGAAGCCGGTGAGCAGGGTGAGGAAGATCCGCCGGGTCCACAGGAACGAACGCGGGGGTGCCATGGGCGAGTTGGCGCTAGCCACGGGCGGGCCTCCGTCGGCGCGAGGTGAGCAGCAGGTACCCGCCCGTCACGGCGAGCAGGAAGAGCAGCAGCAGGACGGACATCGCCGAGCCGGTGCCGAAGTTCCAGGTGACGAAGGACGCCTGGTAGATGTGGACCGAGATGAGGTCGGCGGCGGCCGGGGCGGACTTGCCGAACAGGACGTACGGCGTGTTGAAGTCGTTGAACGTCCACAGGAACAGCACCAGGACGAGCACCTGGTTGACCGGGCGCAGCGAGGGAAGCGTGATGCGGCGGATCTGCTGCCACACTCCGGCGCCGTCCAGTGCGGCGGCCTCGTACAGCTCCCGCGGGATGTTCTGGAGCCCGGCGGTCACGATGAGGAAGGCGAACGGCCAGCCCTTCCACACCGACACGGTCAGCAGGGCGTAGAAGCTGTTGTCGCCGATGAGCCAGAAGGAGCGCCGGTCGGTGAGGTGGAGCTGGTCGTGCAGGACGTGGTTCACCAGGCCGTTGTCGTGCTGCAACATGAACACCCAGGTGATGACGGCCGCGTAGACGGGCAGCGCGTACGGCACCAGGAACAGGGTGCGCAGCAGGCCGCGGCCGCGGAAGGCGTCCTGCATGAAGACGGCGGCGGCGGTGCCGGTCAGCCAGCACAGGGCGACCGAGAGCAGGGTGAAGCCGACGGTGACGAGGAAGGAGTGCAGCAGGGCCTTGCCGACGGGGGCGTCGAAGTCCACCGACACCGTGTAGTTGCCGAGCCCGGACCAGGGGGCGGTGCCCCAGTCGCGGATGTAGAACTGGGTGAGTTCCTTGAAGCTCATCACGATGCCGACGGCCATCGGCACGAGATGGACGAGCAGTTCGAGCACGAGCGCGGGCAGGAGGAGCAGGTAGGGCAGAGCGGCGCGGCGGATCCGCCCGGTGCGGCGGCGGGGTTCACGCGCCGCCGCGCCCGGGGGTCCCTCGCGCACCGGCTCCTTGAAGGCGGTGGTCGTCGTCATCGGCGTCGTCATCGGCCCGCTCACGCCGCCGGCATCTGCTGCTGGGCCTTCTCCAACTCGGCCTTGACCGAGCCGGTGGTCACCGCGCGGCCGGCGGCGGCGTCGGCGAAGAGGTCCTTGACGGCGGTACCGACGGTCGTCTCGAACTGCGACTCGGAGGGGACCTGCGGCATGGCGGCCGCGGACGCGGAGAGGGTGCTCTTCAGCACCGCGTCGGCGGGCGTGCCGAACGCGGCGTCCGCCTGCGCGGACGTGACCGGCGGGATGGAGCTGTAGGCCTTGTTGAGGATCTTCTGCTCCGCGTCGGAGGTCATGAACTTCACGAACTGCGTGGCGCCGTCGAGGTTGTGGGTGTTCTTGAAGACGGCCAGGTTGATGCCCATGAACGCCGAGTCGACCTGGGTGCCGCTGCCGGGCGTGCCGGAGATCACGGGCACCGGCGCGATGCCGTAGGAGTCCGCGCTCATGCCCTGGGACGTGAGGTTGGCGGCGGCGGACTGCCACAGCAGCATCGCCTGCCTGCCCTTGGCGAAATCGCTGACGGACTGGTTCTGCGCGTATTCGGCGTCGCCGGTCGGGATGACCTTGTCCGTGGCCATCAGGTCGACGTAGCTCTTGACCGCGTCGACCACCTTGGGAGCGGTGAAGTCGGGTTTGCCGTCGGGGGTGAAGAAGTCGGCGCCGCGCTGCCGGGCGAAGACGAAGACGTGGTGGATGTTCTCCGAGGGGTTCGAGCCCTCGGCCCCGAGCGCGGACGTGCCCTTCGCGTCGATCTTCTTGCTGTCGGCGACCAACTCGTCCCAGGTGGCGGGCGGTTGGGAGATTCCGGCGTCGGCGAAGATCTTCTTGTTGTAGTAGAGGGCGTACGCCATCGAGTACAGCGGGACCGCGGCCGGGTCCTTGCCCCGGACGCCGGTCGAGTCGAGCGCGGCGCCGGCGAACCGGTCCTTGCCGCCGATCTTCGCGAAGTTCTTGGCGTCCCACGGCAGCAGCGCGCCGGTCGCCTGCAGTGAGGCGCTCCAGGTGTTGCCGATGTTCAGCACGTCCGGGCCCTGGCCGGAGGTGGTGGCGGTGAGGATCCGGTTGAGCAGGTCGGACCAGGACACGACCTCCAGCCTGACCTTGATGCCGGTCTGCTTCTGGAACTTGTCGAGCTCGGGCTTCAGCACCTGCTGGTCGACGGCGATGCTGGCGCCCTGGTTGGAGGCCCAGTACGTCAGTGTCTTCGGGGAGTCGTTCGACCCGCCCCCGGTCGCGGAACCGCCGCCGCAGGCCGTGGCCGCGAGGGCGAGAGACAGGGCGACGGCGCCGGTGGCCGCGGCTCGGATTCTGCGCATGGCTCCTGGTGTCCCTTTCCGGGGGTCGAACCCCGAGGCCGCCGCCGGGAGCCGACGTCACACGACGTCACGCGACGTCGCCTTCGACTCCCGAAAGCTCCTCATGGCTTAATTTAGGACGTGAGTTAAACCTCGGAAACGGCAGCCGTCAAGGGGTTGGGCACAGGTGAGGACAGTCGTGATGAAGTCGTGTGCTGGGAGACGGTGTTGGGGGGTGGAGGTGGTCCGAGTGGTGGGCGGGACGGTGGGGTCGGGGTGCGGGTGGGGCTCGGGGACCGGGTACCCGGGCCCCGAGCTCTCCAGAGCCCGGGGACCAGGAGCCCGGGTACCCGGAGTCCGGGCAGGCCGGGGGACTCGGAGACCGGCAGCCGGGGACCCCGGAGTCCCCGGAGCCCGGAGGGCCGCAGCGCCGGGCTCCGGGGACCGCTAGCGGGTGGGGGTGGGGGTTGGTTGGGGGCGGGGGGCCGGGGCGTAGCCGGTGGGGCGGGTGGTGAAGGTGCCCCGTCCCTGGGTGCGGCTGCGCAACCGGGTGGCGTAGCCGAAGAGTTCGGCCAGCGGGACGGTCGCCGTCAGGACGGCCGCGCCGCGCCGCCTCTCGGAGCCGCCGACCCGGCCGCGCCGGGCGGACAGGTCCCCGAGGACCGTGCCGACCGCGTCCTCGGGCACGGTGACCGTGACCTCGGCGACCGGTTCCAGCACGGCCGTCGCGCAGGCACGCAGGGCCGCGCGGAGCCCGAGCCGGCCGGCGGTGCGGAAAGCCGTGTCGGAGGAGTCCTTCACATGGGTGGAGCCGTCGGTGAGCGTGACCCGCAGCCCGGTCACCGGATGCCCGTGGAGCGGCCCCTCGGCGAGGGCGTCCCGGCACCCGGCCTCCACCGCCCGCACGTACTCCTGCGGTACGGCCCCGCCGGTGACGGTGCAGCGGAACTCGAAGCCGGTGGCGCCGACTTCGGGTCCGAGCGGTGCCACGTCGAGCACGACGTGCGCGAACTGCCCCGCACCGCCGTCCTGTTTGACGTGCCGGTACCCGAACCCCGTCACACCCGCGACGACCGTCTCGCGACAGGCGACCCTCGGCCGCCCCACCGTGACCTCCGGTCCGCCGTCGCGCCGCACCTTCTCCACCGCGACCTCCAGGTGGAGTTCGCCCATCCCGGACAGCACGGTCTGCCCGGTCTCGGCATCGGTGCGCACCACCAGCGACGGGTCCTCCTCGACCAGCCGGGCCAGCGCCGCCGCCAGCCGGCCGGTGTCCGCGGCCCGCCGGGCCTCGACCGCGACGGACACCACGGGCTCGGCCGCGGCCGGCGACTCCAGCAGCAACGGGGCACCGGGGTCGCACAGGGTGGATCCGGCCCGCGCCGACTTCACGCCGACGAGCGCCACGATGTCCCCGGCGACCGCCCGGTCGAGCGGGACATGCCGGTCCGCCATGACCCGCAGGATGCGCGCCGCCCGCTCGGTGCGCCCGCTGCCCTGCTCGCGCACGATGTCTCCCTTCTCCAGGGTGCCCGAGTAGACGCGGACGTGGGCCAGTCGTCCGGTGGTACCGGCGTTCACCTTGAACACCAGCCCACTGAACGGGGCTTGGGGATCGGCCGCCCGCTCCTGCTCGCCGCCCGCGTGCACGCCGCGTACGGCGGGGACGTCCAGCGGCGAGGGCAGATAGGCGACGACCGCGTCCAGCAGTGGTTCGATGCCGCGGTTGCGGTAGGCCGAGCCGGCGAGGACGACCACGCCGTCCCCGGTGCGGGTGAGATCGCGCAGGGCGGCGGTGAGGGTGGCGGCGCAGAGCGTGTCCTGCGCGCAGAACTCCTCCAGCGCGCCCGGATGCAACCCGGCCACCGCCTCCTCCAGCACTCGCCGTCGTCGTACGGCCTCCTCCCGCAACTCCTCGGGCACGGCGCCCTCCACCGCCGTACCGGTTGCGTCGTCCCACGTCAGCGCACGCATCCGCACCAGGTCGACGACACCGGTGAACGCGTCCTCGGCGCCGATCGGCAGCTGCACGACCAGCGGCGCCGGGTGCAGTCGCTCCCGGATCGAGGCGACCGCCCGGTCGAGGTCGGCGCCCGCGCGGTCCAGCTTGTTGACGAACGCGAGGCGCGGGACGGCGTGCCGGTCGGCCTGCCGCCACACCGACTCGCTCTGCGGCTCGACCCCGGCGACGGCGTCGAACACGGCGACCGCCCCGTCGAGGACCCGCAGCGAGCGCTCGACCTCGTCGGCGAAGTCGACGTGGCCGGGGGTGTCGATGAGGTTGATGCGACAGCCGTCCCAGGCACAGCTGACGGCGGCGGCGAAGATGGTGATGCCGCGGTCGCGTTCCTGCGGGTCGAAGTCGGTGACGGTGGTGCCGTCGTGCACCTCGCCCCGCTTGTGGGTGGTGCCCGTCGCGTAGAGGATCCGCTCGGTGACGGTGGTCTTGCCCGCGTCCACGTGGGCGAGGATGCCGAGGTTGCGGACGGCGGTGAGAGTGGTGGCGGAACTGGTGATGTGCGTGCGCACGGCCCGGGGCCTTTCTGGGGTTCGGAGCCTCTCCGGTCTGCGGAGAAAAGGGCGGCGCGATGTACCCGTACGCCCTGGAGAGCACGCAGGCGTCCCGGCCCGGCGGCACGTGGCCGGTTCGGGCAGGGGAGGTCAGCGGGACGTCACGGGGGTCCGGTGCCGGCCGCGCAGCGGGCACCGGCCGGACGAGGACACGAGGATCACCTCGTACCGGCAACGGGGAGCGACGACAGCGCTGTGTGCACGCACGGCCGGCTCCCCTCTGTCCTGTGTCTGATCCGTTCTGTGTCTGACGTGTCCCGACGGTACGGGGCGGGAGGGGGCCGGGGCACGTGATTTTCCGGGTTCTGGCGAAGGTGGCCGACCGCGGCGCAGGGCGTGGCGCAGGCGGCTCAGGGCGCGGCGCTACTCGCCGAGCAGCAGCCGTTCCAGCGCCGCCCGCGCCCGCGCGTCGGACTGTGCTCGGGCCGAGACCGCGACCGCGAGTTCCCGCACCCACTCGTCGAGCGCCACCGGCCGCCGCGAGAGCACCACGCCGCGGACCTCCTTGCACACCTCTCCCCGGGGATGCGCGCCCGCGAGGTCCAGCACGAGACGCTGCTCGCCGAGGAGGACCTCGACCCGCTCGACACGGCCCTCACGCCCCGCGAGCCGGTCGGCCAGGCCGCGTCTGCGCTCGACGGCGACGGAGCCCGGCGGCAGCGCCTCGGCGAGGGTCCCGGTGAGCACCCGTGCGTACACCTCCAGGTCGGCGGCGTCCCTGCGCAGCGCGGCCACGGGCAGAGCGCGACGCGGGAAGTTGGTGTCCATGAGCGGGGAATGGGCGGGAACCGGGCTGGCCCCCGGCGGGGGCACGGCGGCCCGAGTCTATGCCCGGCCGCCGGGTGAGGGCTCGGGGGGATCGCGGGTGACGCGGAGGCGGGTGCGGGAGACACCGGAACGCGTGGCTCCCTGCGCCACCGGGCCGTATCGCCCCCTCGCCACCGGGCCGTATCGCCCCCCTCGCCACCGGGCCGTGTCGCGCCCGCGCCACCGGGCCGTGTCGCCCCCGCGCCACCGGGCCGTATCGCGCCCGCCGTGCGCGCACGGCGCGGCCGGCCGGCCGAAACCGCAGGACCCGTTGCGGCACGGGAACACCATCGGGACAATGAGCAGCCCGTTGGCGGGAACCGGCGCAATCACACGGGGCGTCTACCAGTGGTCCGTGGGACCACGGCATGACTGGATGGCTCATCGGGCTCTACTCGGCCCGAGAGAGGCAAGGGGGCAGTTGTGACATGGATCAAAGGTGTTTCCAGGTGTGTACGTCGCCCACGGTCGCTGTGAGACGGTGCCGCGATCGTGCCGCTCTCTTCCGGAGCTGACGAGACGCGGTCCGGCCCGGTGGTGCCCTGCCCGGTGTGCCTTCACCCGGGAGGGGAGGAACGACGCTGCCGGGTCTGCGGATTCCCGCTCCTCGGGGATCCGGTCCTGGGTGCCGCGACCGAGGAGGACCACCGGTGCGCGGCGGACGAGCTGGCCGCCGCCGCGCACACCTGGGATCTCGACGCCGCCCGGCGCACGCTGAGCGACACCGCCGGGCGCTCGGAGCTGGCCGGGCTGCTTCGCCCGCCGCCCACCGGGCTTTCGCACCCGGCCGCCGTCCCGCACCCCTCGGGCCTTCCGTCCCCCGCCGCCGTCCCGCATCCCTCCGGCCTTCCGCACCCCGCCGACGGACCCGGCCCGCGGCCTGCCTCCGCTCCCCCGGTGACCGCCGGACCGCCCGCCCTGGCCGATCTGCTGCGCGGGCTGACCACCGGGGAGGTGCCCGAGGCGCTGTTCGTCGAGTTCGGCACCCAACAGGCCTCGGTGGTACGGGTGTTCGCCGACGCCGCAGGTCTGCCCCACACGGCTGCGCATGCCGAGACGCCCTGGACCGAACTGGTCCAGGAGCTCGGCACCGCGGACGCCCTGCGTCGCTTCCGGCTCGCCGGTGGGGTGGGCACCGTGGAACCGGTGGACCGTCTGGGCTTCGACCGGGCCGTGCGCGGCTGGCTGCGCGCTGTCGTGCCCCCTGCGGACGAGCCGACCGGCACCCGTACCACCGCGGTGGTGCTGCTGCGCGGCGGCACCGGCTGGACCCTCCTCGACCGGGCCGCCGCCGTGCTGTACGAGGTGTGCGCGGTGCGTGCCGAGGGCACCCCGGCCGCCGCGCCCGGTCCGGGCACGGCGGCCGCCACCACGGCCCGGGTCCGTGACGTGCTGCGCGGTGCGCCCCTGCGCGAGCCGCACACGCTCCTCCTGGCGCGGGCGGGACACGGCGCGGGCGACCACGTTCCGGTGGAACTCGCCCACCACGTCCTGTTCGAGGCCGGTCTGCGGCTGGCGCCCGGCGAGACCCGGACGACCTCGGTCACCGTGCACGGCGGTCCCCCGGTCATGCCCCCGCCGTCCGAGGCGGGGACCGCGGCGGGCGCTGTCGCCGCGCCGTCCGCGACCCTGCCCGTCGTCCTGCCGCTGCTCGCCGGCCGCTACCGCCCGCAGGACCGGCACCCCCCGCTGGTCCGGCTGCCCCGCGTCGAACTGCCCGCGCTCGGCTCCGCGCACCTCACCTTCGTCCTGCACGGACCGGGCGAGATCGAGGTGCGCACCGGCGGCCACGTCCTGGCCGAGACGGCGCACGGACCGGAGTCCGACCTGCACGACCTGGTCCACCGCATGCCGCGGCGCCTGCGGCGGCCCCGGCCCCTGGAACTCCTGTGCGCGGTGGAGATGTCCGGCACCGCCGGCAGCGAGGTCGCCGAGCGCGTCGGCTTCACGGACGACCTGATCCGTGCCGCGCAGCGCCATGCCGGCGCGGGCGGGGGCCTGCGGGTCGCCGTGATCGGCTACTACGACCACGCGCCCCGCAACGCCCACCAGCCCGCCCGGGGGCTCATCCAGGCCGTGCCGCCGGGACCGCCCGGCCGGGCACTGCGCCAACTGCGGGAGCTGCCCGTGGAGATACGGCCCCGGGACACCCTCACCTCCTCGCTGGAGGACGCGCTCAAGGCCGCCGCGCGCATGACCGCCGGACCGCGCACCGACTCCGTCGACCGGGTCCTGCTGGTGGTCGGGGGCCGGCCGCCCGCGCTGCCCGCCCAGGACGGCCTCGTCCCCGGCTGCCCGCGCGCCGTGGACTGGCGGGAGCAACTGGGGACCCTGCGGCACCGGGGGGTGCGGGTCGGCATCCGGGCCGCCCCGTTCACCGCGCCCGCCGCCGGGGTGCCCAGCGGGCACCGGCTGGGCCACTACCTCAAGCGGACCTGGCAGGACCTGACGGGCACCGAGGGCCTCGTCCTGCGGCCCGGCACCGACTCGGCGGAGCGGGCCGCGCTCGCCCTGACCGCCGGGCAGCCCCACGGCACCGACGGCAGCCCGCTCGCGTTCGCCGCACCGCCTCTCCCCCCGCGCCCACCAGACCCACCGAGGAGCTGACGCACTCCATGACGACGCCTCATCGACCCGACCCGGGCTCCTGGGACAACGAGGACGAGGCCCGCTCCCCGGACCCGGGGCAGCCCCCGAACGGGCACCGCGGGGGCAACCGCGCGTGGCAGTCGCTCGCCCTCGACGGCGCGCCCCGCAGCGCCGAACCGCCTCCCCCGCTGCCGCCCCTGCCCGCGGCCGAGCCGCGCCTGCCCAGCGCCGACACCCCCACCGCGGCCGACACCCACACCGTGGCCGACCTGGGCGCGCCGCCGCTGGCCATTCCGTCGCTCCGGGGTGCTCCTCCCGTGGGCGTCAGGATCGGCGTGTGGGGAGCCTCCGGGTCCGGGAAGACGACGTTCCTCGGCGCCGTGCCGATCGCCGCGATGCAGCACCAGCGACGCGGCCAGGTGAACTGGGTGGTCGCCGGGATGGACCCCTCCTCCGCGGAGTTCCTTCAGGACAGCGTGGATCAGCTGGTGTCGGAGCAGGTGTTCCCGCAGGCGACCCGGGCCCAGCGGGACCTCAGGTGGTCGTTCGCCGGTGAGACGCGGCCCGCCCGGGGGCTGCGTACCCGCCGGCGGATCACCTTCGCGCTGGAGGTGCTCGACCTGCCCGGAGAGGCCTTCAACCCGCGCTCGAACCAGGTCAGCGAGGACCTGCACGAACAGGCCGTGACCCATCTGACGAGCTGCGGCGGTCTCGTCTACCTCTTCGACCCGCTGCTGGACGCCAACCAGCAGACCGCGAGCATCAACTACTTCTACGGAATGGCCAGTCAGATGGCCGCCCGGGTGCGCGACGAGGGCCGGCTCCTCGGCAACGGCCGGCTGCCGCACCATGTCGCGGTGTGCATCACCAAGTTCGACCACCCGGACGTCTTCGAGCCGGCGCTGCGGGCCGGCTGGGTCACCCAGGAGCACGTCGGCGCCGTCCCGCGCGTCCCGGACCATCAGGCGCGCGGCTTCTTCGACTGGATCTGCGAAAGCTTCCGCGGCGGCAGCGCCCGCCTGGTCCGTGACGCCCTCGGCAACTTCTTCCACCCCGACCGGATGTCCTTCCACGCCAGCTCCGCGATCGGCTTCCGGCTCAACCCGAACAACCAGTTCGACTACCGCAATTACGTCAACGTGGAGCCGGACGGCGAGCGGATCTGCAGTTCTCCGCCGACGCCGATCAACGTCATCGAGCCGCTGATGACGCTGGAGGAGGGTCTGCGGGGCACGGCCGGACGCCCGCCGCGCACCGGCAGGCCCCGGTGGGGGCGCAGGTGAGCGGGCCACCGGCCGGGTCCCCGGTGCGCGCCGCCTGGTCCCTGCAGGGCAAGGCACCGGGTCAGGTGGCCTACGACGTACAGGCGGGCAGCGTGGAACCCCGCATCGCGCAGAGGTACTTCTGGGCCGCGTCCACGGAGACGCCACGCGCCGAGCGCGCCCACGCCCCCGACGCACTGCCCTGGGTGGTGTTCCTCGGCGGCACGGAGGCCGGCCGGCCCGTGACCGGCCTGGTGGAGACCGTCTGGAAGGGCGGGCGGGACGCGACCGGCCGGATCAGCTACTCGGCCCGGCTGCTGCTCCTCGACTGGCAGCCGACCGGCGAGGCGGGGCTCACCTGGACCTCGCTGTACGACGCCGCCCTCGACACCGCGTGGCCGGCCGTGGACACGGACGCCGCACACCCGCCCCACCTCGTCCTCGCCGCACGGCCCGCCGGGGTCGCGCAACTGGCCCGGTACATCGAGGAGGACATCGGCTTCGAGTGGGCCGCCCGGTCCGCGGCGCTGCTCCTGGAGGGGCGGCACGTGGCCATCACGCTGTCGCCGGAGCACGCCGGTCTGAGCGCCGTCACACGGGTCGCCGTGCTCGACGGGATCTGCGCCCTGCTGCCGTACGGCAGCAGGGCCTGGCTGTCCGCCGCGACCTGGGCCGGTCACGGCGCCGACCACGAGCTGCGGCTGACCTTCGCGCTGCGTCCCCGGGGCAGCCAGTGCCACGCCGTGCTCGCCGGGCCGCCGCCGCAGGGGCCGGGCTCGGCCCAGGGCCGTGCCTATCTGGCCGAACTGCTGCGGCTGCGGCAGAAGGTGGGCATCGAGGCGCTGCTCACCCATCTGCTCTCCCATCGCACCCCGCTCACCCCGCAGGACGCCGAACAGGCACTGCGGCACCTGCGGGACCTCGACCTGCGGGCCGTGGTGGTGGCGGACATCGAACGGGGCGCTGGCCGGCTGGGCGACGTGGCCAGGCTGCTGAGCCTGCACCCGCTGGAGAGCCTCGACGAGCAGGAGGCCGCCACGGTGGCCCGTCATCTGGCGCGCTGCACCCTGCCCGGCGCTCTGCCCGAGGCGGAGCGCGCGCAGGCCCGGGCCATGCTCCTGGAGCACTGGTCCGCGCGGACCGGCGCGGCCCTCGCCGGCGAACTCACCTCATGGCCCGTCGAGCGGCAGACCGTCCAGCGGGTGCGGGCCGTCCTCGATCTGGCGGCGGCGTCCCGTGACCGGCAGGCCCACGCCGCCGTCCTGGCCGGCTACCTCGACGCGGGCACCGCCGCCGAGGCGCCGGACGGCCTGCTCGCGCGCGGCACGCTGCTGCACGCCGTGCAGCGGGGGCTGGACGAGAGCACGGTGGCGGCCGTGCACACCGTCCTGCTGCGCCGCCCCGAGCTGACCCTGGCCTGGCTCGACGTCAACGCCGAACGACGGACGCTGGACGACCGGCTGGTCCATGACCTGCTGCGGCGGCCCGGTGAGGCGGACCGGCAGAGCGCCCCGGACTGGCTGCGCGGCGCCGCGCTGATCCACCGCGAGCCGTCGGCCGGGCCGGACGGGCAGGGCATCGAGGCGTTCGCCGGAATCTCCCCGACGGCCTGGCGCACCGGCCTGCGCCTGGCCGCTCACGCCGGCAATCCGGACGTGCTCTCCTGGCTCCACCCGGAGCTGTACGAGGTCGCGGCGGGACTGGCCGGCACCGACGAGGACCGGGGGTTCCTGCTCCGGCGGGTCGACGTCCTCGTACCGAAACAGCGCGGCGTCGCGGGCAGGCACGCCGCCTGGGCCGATCTGATCCAGCTTCCCCTGCTGGGGTGGAGCGTGCAGCGCGCCCGCCTCTTCACGGACGACGGCGAGGCGGGCGCCGAGTACGCCGGTGTCCTCAGGCAGCAGCTGCCGCACCTGGGGCTGTGGGGCCGGGGGGAGGGCCGGCTGGCCGAGGGGCTGGTCGGGGAACGGCTCGACCAGGTGCCGTATCCGCTTCTGTGGGAACTGACGCATCCTCAGGAGCCGGGCGCGGCAGGCCTGGTGGGCCTGGAGGGGCCGCTGCTCGACAGGATCGCCGAGCTGCTGAGACACGCCGGGGACTGGATCACCGGCGACATGCCCGCACCGTGGGAGCAGCGGCTGCGCGACCGCCCCGACCTCCAGTGGCTGGCCCACACCGCCGACATCCGCCGGCTCGTCGCCGCCCGCACGGCCGCTCCCGAGCACCTGGGCGACGCCATCGTGCGGGCGAGCCCGCACTCCCGGTACGCCGAACACGCCCAGCAGACCGTCGAGTTCCCCTCGGCCGTGCTCGACGCGATCAGGCCCTGGCTGCACGAGCACGCGGGACGCGGCGACTTCGTGCACCGGCTGGCCGGACACCTCAACCGGACCGCCCCGCACCAGGCGCTCGGCGACCTGCTCTACTACTCCGTCTCCCAGCTGCGGTTCGGCGAACCGGTCCGGCAGCGGGCACTGGACTGCCACCGGGAGCTGAAGGACAGCGTCGAGCACGCGATCAAGCTCCTGCGGCAGAAGCCGTCGCGCCAGCAGCCGACGGCTCCTCCCCCGTTCCCCGGCCAGGGCGGGTCCGGCGGCGCCCACCGGCCGTCGTACCCGCCGGGGACACAGCATCCCGCCGGGGGCCGCCGGTCCTACCCCGACCCGGCCCACCCGGCGTCCGGCACCTCCGGCGAGTCCGAGCGCGGCGTGTTCTCCCGGCTGCTCGGGCGGCGCGGCCGAGGCGAGGACCGCGTATGAGCCTTCCGCACGCCCTCGCCCTCGACATCGGCACCCGCTACGCGCGTCTCGCCGTCGCCGGGCCCGGTGCCGGGCCCGCCCGCCCGGTCCACCTGCCCGCAGACGTACCGGGCGAGGGGCTGCCGCTGTCCGCCGCCACGCGCGGCCGACCCGTCGCCGCGCTGCGCGAGGCGTACGGCGCCTACCTCGCCCGGTACGGCCCGCCCGTCCGGGCCGTGGTCGTCCTGCCGCGGCGCACCGCCCGCGCGCTGGCCGGTCCCGCGACGGCCGCTCTCGCCGCGGACGGCTGTCCGCGGCCCCGGGCGATGGACGCCGCCCACGCCCTGCTCGCCCTGGTCCGGCAGACCCCGGGCGGACCGGCGGGCACCGGGGAGTACCTCGTGTGCGATGCCGGGGCCCGCGCCGCGGACGCCGCCCGCTGCACACGGGCCGGCTCCGCGGTGCTGCTGCGCGCCACCGCCGAAGCGACCGGGCCGGCCGGCCTGCTGGGCGCGGATTTCGACACGGCGCTGCTCGCCGCCGCCGGTCTGCGCGACACCGACGAAGCCCACCGCGACCTGGCCGCGGCGCGCCTGGCCGACCCCGGCGGCCGCCGGCTGGGGCTCGCCGTGGCCCGGGCCGTGCGCAGGCCCGACCCCTTCGACGACACCCCGGTCCACCTCCTGTCCGGCCGGGAGGTCACCGCGGGGCAGGTACGGACGTCCCTGCCGCCGCTCATCGACGCGGTACGGCGGGCCCTGGCCGAGGTCGCCGCACCGGCCGGCGCGGCCGAGCCGCCCCCGCTGCTGCTCGCCGGGGGGCTGGCCCGGCTCGAACCGCTCGCCCGGCAGCTGGCCGACAGCCACCGGCTGCTGCCCCTGCCCGCGGACGTGGACGCCGGGTACGCGGCGGCGCTCGGCGGCGCCCTGGTCGCGGCCGGGCTCGCCGACCCCGGGGACCGCTACCCGTACGCCGTCCGCATCAGCACCCACCGCCGGGTGGCCGGACGGCTGTGCACCGAAGCACTCGAACTGGCCGCCCCCGGGGCCCTGGAGCCGGGCGGCGACACCGTGTTCGCCGTCCGGGACGGCCGGCCGGCCGAGGTGCTCCCCGACGCGGCGGCCGGGCGCCCGGTGCGGGTCGAGGCCGTCGGCCCCGACGGCCGGCCGGTCCCGCTGCCGGACGTCACCCTGCCTTCCGGCGCACCGGCCGGGCTCTGCCGCGTCGGCGTCCGGGTCGACGCGGACGGGGCGGCGGCCCTGGTGCTGCGCGCGGTCGCGGAGGGTCCGGATACCGAGACCCGCGTTCCGCTCGGCCCCCTGCCCGCCCCGCCCGACACCTGATCCGGCCCCACCGCCCCCGACCGCGTCGCGCCCGAGGAGCTCGCCTTCGATGAACAAGCCGCCGCCCAGCCCGAGTCCGGGACACGCCCGGGGCCGTGCCGTCCACCGCGCCGCCGTCGCTCTCGCCGCGCTGGTGCTCACGGCCCTGGCCGTCGCGCCGTCCGGGGCGGCCCCCGCGGCCGCCGGCACGGCCCCGGCCGCACCGGGTCCCAGCCGCGCCGAGATCTACTCCGCGCTCGGCCTGGAGCAGGTCTCCGCGGACTACGTCGTACTCGTCGACGTCTCCGGCTCGATGATGGACAAGGGCCGGTACTCGTCGGTCCGTTCGGCGCTGCTGCCGTTCCTGAAGGGCCTGTCGCCGCAGGACTACGTCGCCCTGTTCACGTTCGGGAACACGGCCGAGACCGTCTATCTGGGGCACCCGTCCGACCCGAAGGGCGTCATCGGCAGGCTGCCCGCGCAGGCCGGGCCCTCCGGTGTGCACACCGACATCGGCGCCGCCCTGGACCGCGGCCTGGCCGAGCTGGAGCGGCCCGACGCCGCCGACGTCGGCTCCGTGGTGATGTTCACCGACGGCCGGCACGATCCGCCGCAGGGCTCCCGGTACCCCAAGGCCTCCGGGCCGGCGTGGGACGCGCTGCGAAGCCGGGCCGAGAAACTGGCCGGCCGGCACGAACTGGCCGCCTACTCCCTGCCGTTGGCCACCGACGAGTCCGGCACCGCGCAGCTGTCCCGCGTCGTGCCGGACACCACCGAGCTGCGGCCGGACTCGGTGCAGAACCTCGCCGGTTATCTCGGGCGGGCCGCCGAGCAGGCCCGGGCGCGCAAGGCCGAGCGGCTGATCGCCCAGGACGCGGGCAGGGGCGTCACCGCCACCCTGTCGCCCGCCCGGACGCTGGAGCTGGGCCGGGGCGGGGCGGCGGCCACGCTGACGCTGACGGCCACGAGCAAGCGGGTGCCGCTGACCGTGACCGGCCTCGGCGCGAGCGTGAACGGCCAGCCGCTCACCGTCACCGGCCTGCCGGACCGGGTGGCCCTGGAGCCGGGCGCGGCACGGCGGTTCGCCGTCCAGGTGCGGGGCAGGCCCGACGCCGGGCTGCTGCCGGTGCGGCGGACCTGGCGGGCCGAGGTCGGCGTCACCGTGCACGGCAGGGTCACGACGCCCTGGGCGGCCACCCTCGACGACGTGAGGTTCGACGTACCGGCGGCGGTGGACGGACCGGCCACGGGCCTGCGGCTGCGCGCCGAGGTCGGCTCGCCGCTGGCCCTGCCCCTGCTGACCGGCGTCCCCCTCGCGGTCCTCCTCGCCGCGCTGCTGCTGTGGCTGCGGCGCAACCGGGCGGCCCTCGGCGGCCTCCTGGTGCTGTCCCCGGCGCTCGGCGGCGGCCCGCAGGACCACATCGTTCTGCGGGGGCGGCAGTTGACGCTCGCACCGGCCCGGATCGGTGGCCGCGGCCGCGTGTACGGCCGCAGGTTCCGGGCGGCCGACGGCACGCGCAGGATCGCGCTGCAACTGCGCTACAGCCCGGACGGCACCGCGGCCCGCAGCGCGGACGCCGTGTGCCGGCCCGGCGACTCGGTGGTGATCAACGGCATCAGTTTCGCCTACCTGCCCGACAGCGGCGGGCCGCCGGCGCCGCCGGCCGCTTCCGGCGCCGGCGCGCAACCGGGCCCGCTGCCGATCCCGCGGCCCGGGTCGCTGCCGCCCGACGGGGACGGGCCCTGGCGCGCCGCCCCGCCCCGGCCGCCGACGCCGCCCGGGCGGCCCGCGCCCTCGGAACGGGACCTGCCGTGAGCGGCCCGGACCTCAACGTCGCCGCCACCCGGGTCGGCACCCATGCCCTGGGCCCGGGGCGGCGGTCGGTGGTGTGGGTGCAGGGCTGCCCGTTCCGTTGCGCGGGCTGTCTGGCACCGGAGTGGATCCCGGACCGCCCCGCCCGCCGCGCGGACCCCGCCGAGCTGGCCCGCGAGTTGCTCGCCGACCCCGGCGTGCGCGGTCTGACGCTGTCCGGCGGCGAGCCGATGGCCCAGGCCGCCGGGCTCGCCGCGCTGGTCCGCGCGGCCCGCGCACGGCGCGACCTCTCGGTGATCTGCTTCACCGGCCACCGCCTGGAACGGCTGCGCGCCCGGCCACCGGCACCGGAGGTCGCCGAACTCCTCGGTCTCGTCGACGTGTTGATCGACGGCCGGTACGTCGCCGGGCTGGACGACGGCAAGGGGCTGCGCGGAAGCAGCAACCAGCGCGTCCACCACCTCACACCGAGGCTCTCCGACTGCGGCTACGACTTCACGGACGGGCCCCGCACCGCCGAGATCGCCCTGGACGGGCCCGCCGCCCTGCTGGTCGGGGTCCCGCCCGCCGGGCTGCTCGCGGCCTTCGACTCCGCCGTGGACGAGGCCCGTTCACGGCTGTGCCTTCCCCAGACACCCGACGTGAGGCCCCGGCACCCCCGGGCGCGGCTCGCGGCCGACCGACCAGGCGAGGACGACTGACATGAGCGGCAAGAAGCGCATCCTGGTGGACGAGACACAGTGGTACCAGGCCCAACGGGCGGCCCAGAACCTCAAGCAGGTCCGGCGTGACATGCCCCGGCTCCTCGACGAGGTCCGCCGGCAGACGGAGGCCGACCAGGCCCGCACCCGCGCCGAGCTGAACGAGCGCGCCCGCCGGACGGAGGAGGCCCTGTCCGGGCTCGCGGCCCACACACAGCGGCTGGAGCGGGACACCGGACGCAGGCTGCGCGAGCAGTCCGAGCGCCTGCAGCAGGAGCTGCGCGGCACCGCGGACCGGCTCGAACGCGACACCCGTACCCGGCTCGCCCAGCAGCGCGCGGCCCTGGAACGCGAACTCGCCGCCGAACGCGACCAGCGCCGCCGCGACATCGCAGGCCTGACCGGACGCGTCGACGAGCTCACCGGCCATCGCGACCGCGCCGCGGCCGCCGCCCGGGACTGGCTCGCCGACGCCACCACGATGGCCGGTCTCATCGACAGCACCCTGCCGCACGAGCGACACGCACCCGGCCGGCTCGACCGGCTGCGCCTGGACCTCGCCACGGCACGGCGCAACAGCGACGCCGGCCAGTACGAGGCCGCGCTCTCCCTCGCCCAGGGCGCCTACCTCGACCTCAGCGAGCTGCGCCTCGACATCGAGCACCGTGAGCTGGAGCGACGGCTCGCCCAGGACGCCGCCGTCGAGGCCCTGGTCCTGGTTCAGACGCTGATCACGCAGAACGAGGTCAGGCCGGTCATGGGCCCCGACGGGGAGCCGCTGCACGGGGTCGAACTGGACGTGGACCACTGGTCGGAGGGCGAGCTCGCACAGCTGCGCGAGCAGACCGCCGAGCCGCTGGCCCGGGCCCGGGACGACGCCACGACCACCGCCGAGCAGCGCGAACTGGCTGCGGCGGCAGCCGAGTTGGAGGACCGGCTCGGTGAGATCGTGGACCGGGCCGGCATGCGGCAGCTCGCCTCACAGCTACGCGTGAACCTCGCCGACTCGGTGGCCGGGACACTCTCCCGGATCGGCGCCTACGAGCTGACGGACGGCGAGTACCAGGACGAGGACCAGCGCCGCTCGTACCACGCCGTGCTGGAGCACGCGAACGGCAACAGGATCGTGGTGCAGATCCTGCCCCCGCCGGAGGGCGAGACCGGGCAGGTCCTGCGCGTCCTGTCCTACGACCACGACACGGCCTCGGAACGGGAGCTCCGGGACCGGGCCGAGGCGGTACGGCACGCGCTCCAGGAGGCGGGGCACCCGACCGGGGCACTGGAGAGCGAGCCCGGCGTCCCGGATCCGGCGGCCGCCGACCTGGACCGGTTCCGGCGGCCCGCCGCCCGGCCGCGCACGCTCCCGGCCGACGGCGCCGTATGACGGGCCGGCTCGGCTCCCGCTTCGCCGGCCTGCGCCTCGGCGTCGGCGAGCCGTTCACCGTGGTGTACGGGCCCGGCGTCGACGACACCTTCATCGGCGCCGACTACCGGGAGCGGAACCTGGACGCGGCACTGTGGCATGTGCTGCGCGCCGAGTCCTGCGCGTATGTGGCCTACAGCTCCCAGCGCCGGCCGCTGTACTTCCTGGACCCGCAGTCCGAGGCCCGGTCCAGGCCGGCCGGCCGCGCCGCGGCCGACGGGCCGTCACGGGCGTCGGCCTCGCCGGCCGGGGCGACGGAAGCCTCGGACGCGTCGGAGGCGACAGGATCCGCGGGGCCGGCCCTCATGCGCCATGCCCGGCTGCGCGGACCGCTCGGCCGGGTGGTCGTCCGCCCGCCCGGACCGCCGCGGGACGCCGCGCCCGCCGCGGAGTCGACCGCCCCGTCCGCCGAAGGCGGGCCGCCGCGCGCCCTGTCCGACCCGTTCACCGTCATGACCCTGTCCGGGTACCTGGCGAATCCCCCGCGCCGCACGGCCGTGGTGTTCACCGAGGCGGAGAGCACCCTGCGGCACACCGACGCCACCCGCCCGCTGGACACCTTCTTCAGCGACTGGGCCCGGCACGGCGACTACGACCACCCGGTCGTGCTGGTCTTCGCGCGCCCGACGTTCGACGCCTGTGTGGAGTACGTCGAGTCGCTGCACGGCTACCCCGCACTGGCCGCCCGGTTGCGCCGGCAGGCCGCGCCCGCCGTCCGCGTCGGCTTCCCGGACGAGGCCGAACTGCACCGCCTCGTCCAGCGGTTACGGCTGCGCCACGGACTGCGCATCGGCGACTGGCGCGAACTGGACACCGTGGTACGGGCGATGGCGGCCCAGCCGCTCACCGTGAAGAACTGGCGCAGCCGTCTGCTGTCCCTCGGCGAGACCCCGCTCAGCGGCCCGGAGCTTGCCGGGCGCGGCTGGCTGCCCCGGTCCGCCGGACACCGGCCGGGGGCACCGGCCGGCCCGGACACCCGCACGGCCGAGGAGCAACTGGCCGACCTGCCGGGCCTGGAGCCGGTGAAGGCCCACCTGCGGCGGCTGCGCAGCCGGATCGCCGCCGAACGACGGCTGGAGGACCTGGGGCGCGGCACGGGCGCCGAACCGGCCTCCCCGCACCTGCTGTTCGCCGGTCCGCCCGGTACCGGGAAGACGACCGTGGCCCGGCTCGTCGGCGAGATGTACCGCGAACTGGGCGTGCTGCGCCGCGGCCATGTGGTGGAGGTCCGGCTCGACGACCTGGTCGCCGGTTACGTCGGGCAGAGCACCCCCCTCGCCAACGCCGCCGTGAACGACGCCCTGGACGGGGTGCTGTTCGTCGACGAGGTGCACGGCGTGGGCGAGGAGGGCCCCGGATTCCTGATGGACGTCATCCGGACCCTGCTCGCCCGCATGGAGAACGAACGGGACCGGCTCGTCGTGATCGCGGCCGGATACCCCGAGAAGATCGATGAGTTCCTCGCCGCCGACCTCGGCCTCGCCCGCCGCTTCCGCGAACGGATCGCCTTTCCCGACTACCCGCCGGACGTGCTGCACACCATCCTGCTGCGGTACCTGGCGGCCCGCGGCCTGCGCCGGGACGACGCGTCGGCCGCCCGGCTGCTGGAGGTCGTCACCGCACTGCACGCCACCCGCCGCCCCGACTTCGGCAACGCCGGCACCATGCGCGACCTCGGCGAGCAGATCTTCACCGAGTGGGCCGTCCGGGTCGGCGAGGACACCGAGCAGCCGTTCACCATGGACGACCTTCCGGAGGAGTACCGCGCCCTGCTGCCCGGGCCCCCGCCCGACGACGGGGCCCTCCTGTCCGACCTGGACGGCATGGTCGGCCTCGCCTCGGTGCGCGAGGCGATCACCGACCTCGCCGACCGCATCCGGCTGCGCCAGGCCCGGGGCAGGCGTCTGCCCGCGCCCCCGCACCTGCTGTTCACGGGGCCGCCCGGTACCGGGAAGACCTCCGTGGCACGGGCCGTCGGCGGGATGCTCCGCGACCTCGGACTGCTGCGCAGGGGCCATCTGGTCGAGGCCACACGCGCCGACCTGGTCGCCGAGTACGTCGGCCAGACCGCGCCCCGGGTCCGCGAGGCCGTGCACGAGGCGCTCGACGGGGTGCTCTTCATCGACGAGGCGTACAGCCTCACGTCCGGCTCCGGCATCCAGGGCGCCGACTTCGGCAGGGAGGCCGTCGACACCCTGGTCAGGGAGATGGAGCACTGGAACGACCGGCTGGTGGTGATCGCCGCGGGCTATCCTCGCGAGATGGACGAGTTCCTGCGCGGCAACAGCGGCCTGGCCTCCCGCTTCACCCTGCGCGTGGAATTCCCGGCGTACGGCACCGAGGAACTCGTCGAGGTGCTGCGCCGCAGCGCCGGGGCCGAGGGCTACGTCCTCACGCCGGAGGTCGCCGAGCGGGCCGGACGCTGGCTCGACGCCCGGCGGCGCATCGACCCGGGCGGCTTCGGCAACGCGCGCGAGATCCGCGGCCTCCTCGCCACCATGGAGGCCCGCCTCGCCCGCCGCCTGCGCACCGCCCCGACCGCCACCGACCACTCCGCCTTCACCGCCGACGACGTACCCGCCCCCGGCCGCTGATCACCCCCTTGCCCTTCCGTTCCCCCTCCGCCTCCCCTACTCCAGCGCGTCCCGCAGCACCCGGTCGATCGCGGCGAGGCGGCGCTCCACGTCACCGGCGTCGAGGAACGCGCGCCCCAGGGCCGTACCGTTCTTGGTGAGCCGGTCGCCACCTGCCTGTGCCTCATCGTCGTCGCCCCATGCGGACAGTGCCTGCGCCAGCTCCCGGTCCGCCTGGGCGTGGCGCCGCAACTGCGGTACGCGCTCGCCGAGTTCGGCGCGGACCGCGTCGAGGCGTCGGCGCAGTTCGTCCAGCTCGGCGGTGACCCGGGCCAGCTCCCGCTCCTCCTCGGCGAGCCGCTCGCCCGTCTCCTCGGCTTGGCGCAGCGCCTCGCGGGTCCGTGGCGCCAGCGCGTCCAGCCGGTCCTCGCCGAGCCGGACCAACGCGCCGCAGTCCGCGGCCAGGGTCTGTTCGACAGAGGTGTCCCGGGAGCGCAGCAGCGTCAGCCGTTCGTCCACCACCTGTTGCTGTCCGCTCAGCGCGTCCAGCGCGTCCACCAGGCGTTCGAGGCGGCGCAGCTCCGCGATCCGCTCCCGCAACTCCGCGTGCTCCTCGAGGCGCCGGCGCAGTTCCTCCTCGGTGGTGGCGAGCCGCTCCAGGGCCGCACGGTCGTCGCGCAGCCGGCCGTGGAGCGCGGTGAGCTCGGCGAGCCGCTCGTCCAGCTGCTCCGCCGGCCGCCGGCCGGGCCGGGCGGCCGCCACGAGGCGGGGCGCCTGCTCGGCCAGCGCCGGGAACTCCTCCAGCGCGTCGAACAGGCCGAACAGCCCCTCCAGCGTGGCGACGCCGTCCCCGTCGCGCGCCTGTGCGAGCTCCTGCGCGGCCCACCGGAGCGAGGCACCGAGCGCCGACAGGGCCGCCGCGGCTCCGGTACCGTCCGCGAGCGCCCCGCGCAGGTCCCGGCGGGCCCGCTCGCCCGGGGTCATGTCGTCCGCAGCCGCCATCCGCACCCCCGGTTCCCCGTCACACCATCGACCGGGGCAGCGTAGCGCCGAAGCCCCCGAATTCGCCTGTGAGGCAACCCCGTTCGGATCTAGACTGCGCACGCAGCGGCCGGGCCTCGTCCGGGCGACGAGAGCGACGAGGGTGGGGGAACCCGTGACTGAGCTTGTGCGCTTCCAGGGGCCGGAAGGCTCCGAACTCGTCGTCGAAGTCGCCGACGACACTCCTGGTCTGGAGCTGATCTCGCGGCGCGAGGACGGCATCGTCGAGGCCACGCGACGGATCCGGGAGTCGCTGGAGTCCACGCTGCCCACCCTGCGGTCGGTGGTGGACACCGCGCGTGCCCTCGCCCCGCAGGAGATGGAGATCGACTTCGGTATGAAGTTCACCGCGGAGGCCGGTGTCGTCGTCGCCAGGACCGCCGCGGAGGGGCACTTCGCCGTACGGCTGCGCTGGACGCGGCCCGACGGTGCGCCCGAGCGGCCGGCCGGCTCCGGGAACTGACGAGCCGTGGCACTCGGCCGGGAACAGCCGCCCTGGCTCGTCAGCATCCGGCACTCGGCCGCCGACGGACCGGCACACGGCGTCGGCGTGCTGTGCGGACCGCGCCACATCCTCACCTGCGCCCATGTGATCGGCCCGGCCGGGGACAGGCCCGGCACCGCGGTGTACGTCCGCTTCCAGCACGTGCGGCACGCCGAGGCGCTGGAGGCGACCGTGCTGCCGGACGGCTGGCACCCGGTCACCGAGGCCCGCACGGGGGACGTGGCCGTCCTCGAACTCTCGGGCGACCCACCGCCCGGCGCCCGCCCCGCACCGCTGTGCACCACGGCGGCCGGCATCTGGCACCACCGCTTCCGCGCCTACGGCTACCCGAAAAAGCACGCGCGCGGCGGTGTCCCCGTGCGCGGCGAGATCGTGGACCACGCGGGCGACGAGTGGCTGCTGCTCGAACCGCGTGCGGGCTGGGCGCCGGAACCCGGCTTCTCGGGCGCACCGGTGTGGGACGAGGACGGCGACGGAGTGATCGGCATCCTCAACGCCCGGGAGCGCGGCGGCGATTCCGGCACCCGCGGCGCCGGCCCGAGCGGCACCGCGTACGCGATCAAGACCGAGGCGCTGCTGCGCTACTGGCCTCCCCTGGCCGCCCAGGTCCGGGAGCAGGCCGCCGACGAGCTGCGGGCCCGCCTGGAGTCACGGCTCGCGCTGCCGCTCACGCGCGCCGGGGAGCTGCCGTCCGTCGCCGAGGTGGACCCGTACCACGTCGGCGTGAGCCCCTCCACCTACAGCGGGCTGCCGGCCGAGGACGGCCCCGCCGACATGTACGTCGCGCGCCCCGGGCCGGACGCGCTGCTGGAGGAGGCGCTGGACGGCGCGCTCGCGGCCGCGCCGGACGGCGCGCGGCTGCTGCTGCTCGTCGGCCCGTCGAAGTCCGGCAAGTCCCGGACCCTGTTCGAGCTGCTGCGCCGCCGGATGCCGCGGGCCCGGCTCCTGGTACCCGCCGCCGACCGGACCGCGCCCGGGGACCTGTCCCGGCTGCGGCTGCCCGCCGGCCCCGACCGGGTGGTCCTCTGGCTGGACGAGCTGGACCACTATCTGCGGCCCGGCGGACTCGACGTCCAGGTCCTGGAGCGGTTCGCACGGCAGGACCCGCCGGTCACCGTGGTCGCCTCCATGACGTCGATACAGCGGCAGGCGCTCTTCGACCGGGCGGACGACCAGGGCCGCCTCGCGCGCAGCGTGCTGCGCCGGGCCCGCCAGGTGGAGCTGGCGCAGCGGCTCTCCGACGAGGAACTCGCGGAGGCCGCCCGCCACTACCCGGGCGAGGACTTCACCGCGCGGGGCATCGGGCAGGTCCTGGTGGCCGCGCCCGAGCTGGAGCGGCGGCTGACGGACGGCTTCGACAGCTGCCCGGCGGGCTGGGCGGTGACCCGGGCGGCGGCGGACCGGTGGCGGATGGGCTTGCGCGGGGCGGTGCCGGAGGCCGTCCTGTTCCGGCTGTTCCGCGGGTACCTGAACGACGCGCACCCGTCACTGGACGCGGACGAGAGGGCGTTCCGGACCGGGCTCGCCTGGGCGCGCGAACCCGTCGCCGGGCAGATCGCCCTGCTCCACCCGGACCGGCCCGTGGCCCCCGCGGACACCGGGGACGCCGCGCCGGACGACGGGCCCGCACAGCGGATGTACACCGTCTTCCCCTATGTACCCGACTATCTGGACGCCAGGAGCGACGACCCCGGCGCGCGGGTGCCGGGCTTCGCCTGGCGGCTCGCCGTGAGCGGGGGCGCTTCCGACGGCACCGGCGGCACCGGGGCCCCGGACCAGCCGGGCGGGCTGAGCGGCGAGCTGCTCACGATCGCCCTCACCGCCGGTGTGCGTGACGAGACGGAGGTGGCCGCGGCCGCGCTGCGCCGGGTCCGGCAGATCGGCGGGGACTCGGACGACGCCGCCTGGGCGGCCCTGCTGCTCGGACAGCTCGAACTCTTCCGGGGCGATTTCGCGCAGGGGGCGGAGTGTCTGGAGGCGGCCCTCGACTCCGGCGTCCCGGACGTGGTGCCGCTGGCCCAGGTCGAACTGGGCGGGATGCTGGCGGCCAGTGACCGGGTGCGGGCCGGCGAGCTGCTCCAGGCGGCGATGGGCTGCCACAACCGTCAACTGGCCCTGCTCGCCGAGGTGTTCTTCAGCGGTCTGCTGATCCTTCAGGGGGAGCACGACCGGGCCCTGTCGCTCCTGGAGGACGTGCTGGCCGCGGGGGACGACGAGGTGGCCGGCCTGGCGCAGGCCCGGCTCGGCGGGCTGCTCGCCGACGAGGGCGTTCCCGCCTCCCTGGACGGTGCCGGGAAACAGGGCCCGGCAGGCGGCGGGACCGAACTGCTGCGGGCCCGCGCGGCCCGCACCGGCGACCTGCCCGGTCCGGACCGGGGCCCCTGGACACTCCCCCGCACCGTGGACGCCGCCGTGACCGCGCCGATCGCGGAGCTGGCCCGGACGAACATGAGCTGGGTCCTGGTCAACCAGGGCAAGCTGGCGCGGGCCGAGGAGCTCCTGCGGGAGGTGATGGCCGGCGCTCACCCGCTGGCCGCGCCCCTGGCCTGCGCCAACCTCGGGGACCTGCTCGTGGCGTGCAACCGGTGGGGCGAGGCGCGTCCGTTGCTCGAAAGCGTGCTGGACGCCCCGGCCCCGCTGGCCTGGCCGCTGGCCCGGCTCGCGCTCGGGTGGCTCCTGGTGAGCGGGGACGAGGAGCAGGAGCGGGGCGCCGAACTGCTGCGCGAGGTGGTGCGGTCGGGCCACCCGGCCCTGGCGCCCCGCGCCGCCCACACCCTGGGCGCCTGGCACATCGCGGGCGGGCGGGCGGAGCGCGCCGAGTACCGGCTGGGCCAGGCCGTCGCCTCCGGCCACCCGGACTGGGCGCCGACCGCCGAACTCTCCCTGGCCGGACTGGCCGTACGGCAGGGCGACCCGGACCGGGCGGAACGGCTGCTCGCCTCGGTCGCCGCCGGGCCCTGGCCGAACGCCCCGCTCGCCCTGGACCATCTGGGCGACCTGCTGGCCGGCCAGGAGCGGTACGAGGAGGCGGAGGCCGCCTACCGACGGGCCATCGACTCCGGCCACCAGCACTGGTCCCAGCTCGCCCGGATCGACCTTGCGGTCATGCTGGCGGTGACGACCGACCCGGACGACCCGCGGAACGTGGCCGCTTTCACCGCGCTGCTCGCCGAGGCCGTCGCCTCCGGACACCCCGGACACGGCCCGCGCGCCGCGGAGTTGCTCGGCGAGCTGCTCACCGTGCTGGAGCGGTACGACGAGGCCGAGGCCGCCTACCGGCAGGCCATCGGCTTCGGCCATGAGCAGTGGTCCCACCTCGCCCGGATCCGCCTCGCGCTCATGCTGTCGGACCGCGCCGACCCGGACGACCCGCAGGGGTTCGCGCCGGTGGCGGACCTGCTCATCGAGGCCATGCAGGCGTCCCTTCCCGTGCTCGCCACCTGGGCCCAGTCGCTGCTCGGCCAGGTCCGGATCGTCTCGGGCGACCGGTCGCAGGGACTGCGGCTGCTGAGCGACGCCGTGGCCGCGGACGTGCCCCGGGCGTCCGACGCGGCCCGGCTCTTCCTCGCCCTGTCCCATCTCGGCGACGGCGGGGATCCGGCCGAGGCACAGGCCGCGGAACTCCTGGAGGACGTCCTGCGCGGGGAACCCTCGGACGTCACCGAGGTGGCGCGGGCGACCCTGGGCACCCTGCGTCTTCGCCAGGGCGATCACGCGGCGGCCCGGCGGCTCCTGTCCGACCCGGCCGCGTCCGACGACCCGGAGGCGGTGGCCGAGAGCTACCTCGACCGGGGTGAGTACCTCCTCGACGCCGGGGAGGTCGAGATGGCCGCCGAGCTGCTCGAAGCCGCCGTGGAGTCGGGTGCCCCGGACAGCGCGCCCCGGGCCTGTCTGCTGCTCGGCGTGACGCGGCTGGCCGAGCGCAGACTGGACGAGGCCCGGGACCGTCTCACCCGGGCGGTGGCCTCGGGCGACCCCGCCGTGGAACCGCAGGCCCGGCGGTATCTGGGCAGTACGCTCGCCCAGCTCGGCCGGCCCGAGGAGGCCGAGGAGACCCTGCTCCCGCTGGCCGCCGCGGCGGACAGCCCCGAGCGCCCGCAGGCCCTGCTGCTGCTCGCCCGGCTCGCCGTCGTCACCGGGCGGCAGGACGAGGCGGCCGACCGCTTCGAGCAGGTGCTGTCCGCCGGCGACCCGGAGGCGGAGGCCGAGGCGCGCACCGCGTACGCCCCGCTGCTGCGGGACACGGGCCGCTGGGACCGGCTCGCGGAGATCCTGTCGGCGCCCGCGGACATCCGCCCCGCCCCGGAGAGCGAGCCCGCACGGGACGCCCTGCCCGGCGGGACCGGCGCCCCCGCACCGCAGCCGTCCGCCTCCCGCCCCGGCGAACCCGTCCTGACCGCACCGGTGTTGGTCCTCCTCGGCGATGTCGCCTCCGGCGAGGAGCAGTGGCGAGAGGCCCGCTATTGGTACCGCCGCGCCCTGGACGCCCCCGACAGCGACCGCGCCCACGACCGCGCGCGTGCGGCCCTCGGGACCCGGCCGGGCCGGTTCCCGGGCTCGCACCCGGGAACCGGCCCGCCGTCGTGAGCGCCCGTGTCCCTGGTCCGCCTACTGGCCGAAGGCGTAGGCGAACAGGTGGTCGGTGCCCGTCGAGCCCGTCACCGGCAGCGTGATCGACGCGACCTTCCTGGACGGGTCCAGCGGGACCTTCGTGGCGAAGACGTACGTCCCGACGTTGTCCCGGCCGCCGCCGCCGGTGTTCCGGTAGGCCGTCGTCACGGCGGTCGTGTCGCTCGCGAGCGGCTTGGTGGACCCGCCGTTGAGCGTCCAGTCCGAGAACCCGACCGTCGCCTTCGCGGTGGTGCCGTCGGTGTAGGTGACGGTCAACGTGCCCGAGACCCCGCTGCCGTCGGTCGGCGCGTTGGTCGCGGTGCCGAGCAGGCCCAGTGACGCGCCCGATGTGCCGGCCGGCATGAGGATGCGCTGGCCGGCCATCTCCAGGTTGTCGAGCTGACCGGAGGTCACGGTGGGCCAGGTGTAGGAGATGCCGTCGACCGTGAGAGGGGCGCCGCTGGTGACGCCGGCCGCCGACAGCGCGTTCTGCGAGAACGCCCAACCGCCGTCGTCGAAACCGCCCGAGAAGTGGGTGCCGTCGGGGTAGACGCCCTCGTTGGTGTCGTACGGCCACAGAGCACCGGCCTTGGCCACGGCCACCCGGAGGGTCGCCCCGCTCAGTGCCGCGCCGGTGCCGTGGTCGGTCAGCGCGAAGGCGACCGGGAACGTCCCCTCGCTCGCGCCCGCGGCCACGTGGACCTTCGCCTCGGCGCTGCCCGAGGCGGGCACCGTCAGCGAGCCGGACGCCGTGTCCAGCGTGACGCCGGAGGGCGCCGTCGCCTTCCAGTCGACCGTGACGGCCGCGGCGCCGAGGTTGGTGAGGTCGAGCGTGCCGTCACCGGACATGCCCGGCTGGAGCACCAGGCCGTCGCTGGAGGGACCGGTCGCGGCCAGCACCCGGCCGCCGCCCGTGGTGTCCGACGGCGGTGCCGCCGACGGGTCGGACGCCCAGGAGGTGTCGGGCTGGGTGCCGAGCGTGAAGTCGAGCGTGCCCGCGCCCTTGAACTGCTGGTACGTCAGCCAGGAGGACTTCCACTCCTTGCCCCTGACATCGAGCGCGTGCACGTACGGCGCCTGGGGCGCGGCCTGCGGCGCGTTGATCCGCACCGTCTTCCCGCCCGCGAAGGTCACCTGCGCCACCGGGAACACCGGGCTGCCGAGCGCCAGGGTGTCCGTGCCCGGGGTCTCCGGGTACATGCCGAGCTCGGACCACACGTACCAGGAGCTCATCGCGCCGAGGTCGTCGTTGCCGAACGAGCCGACCGGAGCGTTGAAGTACAGCTTCTGCTGGGCCTCGCGGACGGCTGCCTGGGTCTTCCACGGCTGCCCCGTGTAGTCGTACTCCCAGGGGATCTCCACGCTGGGCTCGTTGCTCAGGTCGGCGTTGGTGTTGCCGGGGGCGGTGATGTTGTCGAGGAGGCCGTCCAGGTACGACGAGTACGCCTGGTCGCCGCCGCGTGCCTGGACGAGCTGGCGCAGGTTGAACGGGACCATCGGCGTGTACTGGGCGGACGTCCCCTCCACGAAGCCGTTGGAGGTGCCGGGGGTGAAACCGCCCGCGAACCGGCCGTCCTTGTTCTTCGCCTGCATGTAGCCGGTCTGCGGGTTGAAGACGTTCATCCAGTCCTGGGCGCGGGTGGCGAACTTCTCGTAGACGGCCCTCTTGCCCAGCGACTTCGCGAAGGCGGCGAGGGCGTAGTCGGCGGAGTCGTACTCCAGCTGGGTGGAGACCGGGCCGTAGAAGTTGCAGCAGCCGAAGTCGTTCTCGTCCAGCGGGAGATAGCCCTTCGCGTCCCGCACCGACTCGCCGGGGCGGTCGTTGTTGGGGACGGTGGCCTCGTGCTGGAGGGCCGCGAGCGCCTTGTCCGTGTCGAAGCCCGTCGCGCCGAAGGCGTGCGCGTCGGCGATGATTCCGGCGGCCGGGTCCCCGACCATCACGTAGCTCTCGCCGTTGTTCGAGGCCCACTTGGGCAGCAGACCCGTCTGGTCATAGCCGCTCAGCATCGAGGTGACGACGTCACCGGCGACCTTGGGCTCGACCATCGCCATCAGCTGGGTCTGGGAGCGGTAGGTGTCCCAGCCGGAGTAGTTGGCGTACTGCGCCTGCTGCCCCGTGGCCAGCTTGTGGACCTGGTCGTCCATCCCCATGTACTGGCCGTTGTCGTCGGAGAGGACGTTCGGGTGCAGCAGCGCGTGGTAGAGCGCCGTGTAGAACTGCACCCGCTGGTCCGCGGAGCCGCCACCGATCCGCACCTTGCCCAGTACGGCGTTCCAGGCGTCGTGGTTGGCCTGCTCGACGGCGTGGAGGTTCCACTGCTTGATCTCGGTGGCGAGGTTGTCCGCCGCGCCCGCGTCACTCGTGTACGAGACGCCGACCTTCGCGCTCACCGACGGGTCGGCGGAGGTGTCGAAGGTCAGGTACATGCCGTTCGCCCCCGTCGTGGGGGGCTGGGCGGCCTTGCCCGCGCCGGCCGAGCGGGGTGCGGCGCCGCCGCTCGCGGCCGGGGAGGGCGCGGTGGAGGCCTTGTCGCCGCTCCCGTGGACCGTCGGGGCCGGCTTCGCGGGGACGGTGAAGTGCTTCTCCTTCAGCGGGGCCGACCGGGGAGCCTTCAGGTTCTGCCGTGCCCGGCCCGCCGTCAGCGACGTCGCGCCGGGGTTGACCGTGCCGCCGACCCAGGTGCCGCTCGCGGTGAACGGCCGGTCGAACATGACGTCGAAGTGCAGCGTGTACCGGTTGTTCGCGCCGCAGAAGTGACCGCTGTCGATCGCGCCCCTGATCTCCTTGTCGTTGACCACCTGGACGCGGGTTCCGTCCACCTGCGTGGCGCCGCCGCTGAGCTTGAAGAGCAGGTTCGCCTGCGCACCCGCGGGGAAGGTGAAGGTGCCCAGGCCGGCGCGGGTGGTGTCGGTCAGCTCGGTCCTGACCCCGCTCGCGTCGGTGACCTTGTAGGAGCCGATGCCTGCCTGCTCGTCGTGGTGGCTGAAGCCGACGGAGGCGTTGCCGAGGTCGCCCGGCAGCGCGCCGGTCACCGGCAGGACGGGCAGGTCGCCCGCGACGGGGCAGCCGGGTCCCGAGACATGGGTGAGGCTGAAGCCGGAGATCTTGTTGTCGTTGTACTCGTAGCCGCCGCCGTCGGCGCGGTCGGGCGTCGTGTCCGGCCCCCACTGCACCATGCCGGCCGGCATGTCGGGGCCGGGAAAGGTGTCCACCGCACCGGAGGTGCCGATGAGGGGGTTGACGAGGGACGCGGGGTCCTTCACGAGGGCCGGTGTCGCGCTCGCGGCATACGCGCTCCCGGTCGCCGGAAGGGGGAGGGCGGCCAGGCCCAGGACCGCGACCACGGCCAGGCGTTGGCGGAATCTCTTTCGGTCACGTGGCGCGGCTGAACGTCGGGGTCTCACCATCGGTTGCCTCCGCAGCGGTTCGTGCTTCGCACATCAGGTGCAGGCGCGCCGAAGAAGGCCGGAGCGCCGACGACAGGCAGCGGTTCCGGCCGCGCCCCGCACGGCCTGACAACGTTGCCATGCACGAGTGTTGAGTGAAACGCGTGTGCTTGCGGCGTGTCAACGAGGTCAACAAGACTTTCTGCGCGCGAAGTTCACCGCCGGGCGCGTCCGGTCGCGCTGTCGCGCGCCGGCCACGGCGAGCCGCCATGACGGCGCGTCCCACCGGCCGACGCGGGTGCCCGCTAACACGAACCACCTCACGGCGTTCGCAGCGACACACTGTCGGCGTGGGGTGAGCAGCCGTCAGAGATCATTCGGAAGGCCTAATCGTCATTCAATATGCCTTCTTTTTCGGTCACTTCACTTCCTGACCGAGCGACAGAAAGGGCCGCATATAACCCGATCGGCCTCCATCGCGAATTTCCCGAAATGCCCGATGTGACAGCCGTGAGTACGTTTGATCGCAGTCGGCTGACGAGCCGACGTCTCCGAGATATCCAGACAGGAGAAGCGACATGAAGCTCGCTCGTTCCACCATGGTGACCGCCGCTGCCGGAGCCGCCGCGGCACTCGCCGTCACCGGCATCACCTACGCCTCGGCGGCCTCCGCCCCGGCGCCCCAGGCGGCCCCGGCGGCCGTCGCCCCCGCCGCGGAGGCGCCCTTCGGCGGCGACTCCGGGCAGGGCAAGAACAACAGCAACAACAACAACAGCAACAACAACAACGAAGGCAAGGGCAACGAGGGCAAGGGCAACGAAGGCCGCCGCGAGGAGGGCCGGGGCCACGAGGAGCGCCACGAGGAGGGCCGCATCCTCGTCAACGAGCGGTCCTACTCCGCCCGCCCCGGCGACTGCATCACCGTGATCAGCGGCCTGGGCGCCAAGACCCTCAACGTCCGCAACGACAGCCACAAGCGCGTGGAGGTCTTCCGCGGGGCCGTCTGCGACAACGGCGCCCCCATCGCCACCGTCGGCGCGTTCAGCACCAGCTTCGGCGTCGACGACCTCCACGTCAAGGACGGCGTCCACGTCAAGGACGGCATCGTCGCCAGCTTCCGCGTGGACTGCGACCACGAAGGCGGCCGGGGCGAAGGCGGCCGCGGTGAAGGCGGCTGGGGCGACGGCGGCTGGGACGACTGACCGGACGGCGGCAGCACAGGATGAGGCCCCGGCCCGCCGCAATCGGGCCGGGGACCCCGATCCCCACCATTGTCCGACAACCCGCACACTCTCCCCGCACCACCGGGCCCGGACACCAGGCTCACGCCCTGGTGCCCGGGCCCGCGCCCGCCCGCCAACAGCCCGACTAACCTGGGCATTTACACCCCGGGCGCCTCGCGCCGGCACATCCGGGCGCGTTCTCGCCACCCGATTCGCTCCCGGCGTTTCCCCCGCCCCGAACGAGTCAGAAGAGGCGAGGACGTCGGCGATCCCGGAGTTGGTCATGCCCCGGGCCATCAGCGTGAGGACCTCCGTCTCACGGCGGGTGAGTCCGTGCGGGAGTTCCCGGTCGGCGGCGTCCGGCCGCGGAGGCGGGACGACCCTCACCCGCGCCCTCGGCCTCGCCGTACGAGCGGTGACGGCCGGACACCGAGCGCCGCGGCCGAGTGGCGTCCCGCGGCCCCCGTCGCGTACGTGCGGCCGATCCCCTCACCCGTCCCGCTCGGCGAGTTCGATCTCGGCCCAGATGGTCTTCCCGCCCTCATGGTGCCGGGTACCCCAGCGCTGGGCGAGCTGGGCGACGAGCAGCAGACCGCGGCCGCCCTCGTCGTAGGTGCGGGCCCGGCGCAGATGCGGGGCGGTGCCACTGCCGTCGGAGACCTCGCAGATCAGCGCCGTCCCGCGGATCAGCCGCAGTTGGACGGGCGGCTGGCCGTAGCGGATGGCGTTCGTGACGAGTTCGCTCACCACCAGCTCGGCGGTGAACGCCGCGTCGCGCAGGCGCCAGGCGTCCAGCCGGGCCAGCACCTGTGCACGGGCGTCGGCCACCACCGCCGGATCGGAGGGCAGGTCCCAGGTGACGACCCGGTCGGCGGCGAGCGCCCGGGTCCGCGCGACGAGCAGGGCGACGTCGTCCTCGGGCCGCGCGGGCAGCAGCGTCCGGATCAGCTCGTCGCACACCCTCTCCAGCGGCCGGGCGGCGGACCGGCCGAGGCCCCGGCGCAGGAGCTCCAGACCCCGGCCCAGGTCGTGCCCGCCGCCCTGGACCAGGCCGTCCGTGTACAGCGCGAGCAGGCTGCCCGGGGGCACGTCCCACTCGACGGTCTCGAAGGGCAGACCCCCCACCCCGAGCGGAGGGCCGGGCGGCAGGTCGACGAAGCCCGCCGTACCGTCCGGGGTGACGGCGACGGGCGGCGGATGGCCGGCGGTGGCGGCGGTGCAGCGGCTGGAGACCGGGTCGTGGACCACGTACAGGCAGGTGGCGATGAGACCGGTGGGGACGTCGAGGTCGACCTCGTCGTACGCGGTGCACTCCTCGGTCGCCAGGTGGGTGACCAGGTCGTCGAGGTGGGTGAGCAGTTCGTCGGGAGGAAGGTCGACGTCGGCCAGGGTGTGCACCGCGGTCCGCAGCCGTCCCATGGTGGCCGACGCCCGCAGCCCGTGGCCCACCACGTCGCCGACGACCAGCGCGACCCGGGCGCCCGAGAGCGGGATCACGTCGAACCAGTCGCCGCCCAGCCCCGCCCGGGTGCGGGCCGGAAGGTAGCGATGAGCCGCCTCGACCGCCTCCTGGGCCGAGAACCGGCTCGGCAGGAGGCTGCGCTGCAGGGCCAGCGCGGTGCCGCGTTCGAGGGTGTACCGGCGGGCGTTGTCGATGGACACGGCGGCGCGGGCGGCGATCTCCTCGGCCAGGAGCAGGTCGTCGTGCGAGAAGGGCTCCTCGCGCCGGTGCCGCACGAGAACCGCCACACCGAGGGTGATGCCGCGGGCGCGCAGCGGCACGACCATGATCGAGTGGATCCCGAACCCGCGGACCACTTCGGCCCGGTCGGGATCGGCCCGCCCCCACTCCCTGATCGCCGCGTCCTCGCTGCGGTGCAGGGAGGGCGTGCCCGTGGCCAGGCAGCGCACGGGTGGTGCGGACTCGGGGTAGTCGTCCACGGCTCCCGGTGCCCGCACCGCCTCGGGCACCCCGGGCAGCACGGACTGCTGCGCCATGCGCCGCAGCGGGACCGTGCCCGTCCCGGTCGGCCTCGGCTCGACTCCGCGGCACAGCGAGTCGAGCAGGTCGACGGTGACGAAGTCGGCGAGCCGGCCCACCGTCACGTCGGCCATCTCCTGGGCCGTGCGCATCACGTCCAGGGTGCTGCCCACCTGTGCGCTGACGTCGTTCAGCAGCGCGAGCCGCTCCCGGGCCAGATGCTGTTCGGTGACGTCGAGGGCGGAGACCTCCAGGTGCCGCACCTGCCCCGCCGGTGCGGTGAGCGGGGACACGGTGACGGACCAGACCTTCTCGGGTCCGTCCGGCCGGGCTCTGCCCCGGGCGTGGAACTGCTCCGCCCGTCGCGAGCACCCGGCCCATGCCTTCCTCGACCCGGTGGCAGAGGTGGGGCGGCAGGATGTCGGTGACGCGCCGGCCGCGCATCCGCTCCTCGCTCAGTCCGAGTTCCCGTACGGCACCGGCGCTCGCCCGTACGGCCCGCAGCGCGTGGTCGTACAGCATCACGGGCAGATGGCACTGGGTGAACGCCTCGTCGGCCGTCACCAGGTCCGGCGGTGAGTGCTCCGGTGACGTCACCACGAGGAGCCGCTGGGCGCGGCCCGTACGGTCGACCGACGGATAGGCCCGCACCCGCGCGGGCACCGGCCGGCCGTCCCGGTGCCGGAGCAGGGCCGTCGTGCCGGCCGGGCTCAGGTCCGGGAGGCCGTCGCTGCCCGCGTCCGGGGCGATCAGACGGGTGACCGGGCTGCCGACGGCCTCCTCGCGGGGGTAGCCGAGCAGGCGCTCGGCGCCCGTGCTCCATCCCGTCACGATTCCCCGGTCGTCGACGACCGCCGTGGCCGGGTCCGCCGGACCGGGCGGTGCGGCACGGCTCCCGCCGAGGGGGGTGGCATCGCCCATGCCGGTCACCGCCCGTTCCGCCCGCTCGGACACCGTGGCCCCGGGCACCGTCGCGGAGGCCGAGGAGGCCGACACGACGGGACGCCCGGGGCGGCCGGTCCCGCCGCGTCGGCCTCCTGCCTCACCTCTACCGTTTCCATCGTTCTCCACTCGCCCGCGGGCGTCTCGCCGAGGACCTCCGAGGATCAAGGAGCCTCGCCCGTCGCCCCAGCACGGGGGCGGGGCCCGGCTGCCGGCGGGCACCATTCGAAGAGCAGGATGGTCACGTCGTCCCGCAGTTGGCCGCGCTGGTAGTCGAGGACGGCGTGGATGAGCAGCCGCAGCGCCTCGGCCGGGTGCTGGCCGGCGGCGTTGGAGCGGATGACGAAGTCGGTGAACCGGTCGAGGCCGAACTCCGCACCGTCCGCGCCGCGCGCCTCCACGACACCGTCGGTGTAGAGAAGGACGCAGTCGCCCGGTGCCAGTGTGGTCTCGTGGACCTGCCGTGCTGCCGGGGCGAGCGGGCCGGCCAGACCGATCGGCGGCTGCGGCGGACTGTCCAGCGCCCCGGCGAGCACCCGCTCGGCACGGATCAGCAGCGGCGGAGGGTGCCCGCAGTTGACCCAGTGCAGCACCCCGGTCTCGGCGTCGAGCCGGCACAGCACGCCGGTGCAGAAGTGGTCGGGCAGCCAGCGGGCGAGCGCCTGGTCGACGGAGCCGACGACATCGGCCAGGTCACCACCGCCCCGGCGGGCGTTGCGCGCCGCCGCCATGGCGACCGACGTGCTCAGACCGGCGGTCAGATCGTGCCCCATGGAGTCGAGGATCATGGTGTGCAGCACGTTCTTGACCACCGAGTGGTCGAAGGCGTCACCGGCGATGTCGTACGCAGGCTCCAGGACCGCGGTCGAGACACATCTGCGGCTGCCCACGGTGTGCGGGGGCAGGAAGGCCCGCAGCATCCCGGCGGGCAACCCCATCGGCACGGTGCGGGTGCGGGCGGCGAGCCAGTCGCCGTAGGCGCGCTTGGAGGTGACCAGCATCGCGAAACAGATGGGACAGCATCCGGCATCGGCGCATCCGGACCCGGTCGAGCGAGGCGGCCCGCACCGCCAGTACGCCCAGCCGCTCCGCGCCGTCGACCAGAGGCATCCAGACGATCACGCGGCCGTCGCCGCCCACGACCCGGGGGGAGACCGAACGGTAGGCCCAGCCGGCCGGCGAGCGGTCCACCGGCAACGGCTGCAAGGCCTCGTCCAAGGGGACGAGCAGCCGTTGTTGCAGGTCGACGAGGTAGATCAGCGCGGTGTCCAGGCCGAGGGCCGAGGCGCACCGGTTCGCCAAGGCCGACAGTTCGAAGGGCAGGGCCGACTGCGCCTCGATGACCAGCCGCTCCAGCAGATCCTCGTCGACGGCGGTGCCGGCACCGGAGGACGCGTGCGGCGGATCCGACAGGGTCATCACCCCTTCCGCGCCCAGTCTCACACCGCTGCCGTCCTCGCACAGGTCAGGCAGCACGACCACGGCGGGCAGGAGCGGCGGCCAGGGCGGTCAGCCGGTGTCCGCGCAGCCGAGCGACTGGCCGCCGAGCCGCATGATCACCATGTGTCCGGCATGTCCGGGAACCGGTCCCCGCACCGCAGCTCGAACCAGACGCTCTTGCCGGTGGCCGTCCGCCTGCTGCCCCAGGCGTCCGCGAGCAGGTCGATCAGTTCCGTGCCGCGGCCGCCCTCGGCGTCCGCGGCGGCGACGCCGCGCACGGGGCCGCCGGACTCGGTGTCCTCGACCTCGCACAGCAGCCGGCCCTCGCGCAGCCGGAGATTGAGCCTGAGCGGGCCCCGCGTATGGCGCAGGGCATTGGTGACCAGCTCGCTGACCAGCAGTTCCGCGGTGTCGGCGAGGTCGGTCACGGCCCAGTCACTCAGCTGCGCGGTCACCAGCCGCCGGGCTCGGCCCGCCGAGGTGAGTTCCCGGTGCAAGGGCCAGGAGGCGTCCCAGGGGGTGGGGCGGCCGCGGGGCGCGTCCAGCGGACGCAGCGGTGCCAGCGTGCGCGACCACATGGCCCACTGCCTGGCGAACCACGACGGTGCGGCACCGCGAGACGACCCGCTCTCCTGGTGACGGGCGAGGGGACGGCCGACGGGACGGCCGATGGCGTCGGTGGCCATGGCGATCAATCCTTCTGGGGCTGACGGTGAGCGGCCCACCGGGTGCGCGCCGGGCTCGGGCCGGACGCGTGTACGTAGCAACCGCTACATACAAATATAGACGTAATGACTGCTACAGTAAAGAGCGCTCCAAAATTCTCAAAAGTAAGTAATCGGTCATCGGAAGCGTCCGTCACGCATCCAGGAGCCCCCATGCCTCGCCCACCCGACCCGGCCAAACGGCGCGCACTTCTCGACCGTGTCCGCGCGTACGTACTGCGCAACGGCGTCACCGATCTCTCCCTGCGCCCGCTGGCCCAGGCCCTGGGCACCAGCGACCGCATGCTCCTGTACTACTTCGGCACCAAGGAACGCATGATCGCCGAAGCGCTCGCGCTCTACGAACGCCGCCCCCTCCTCCGCGTCCGCACCACGCTCGACACGACCGGCTCCCCCACGGACCCCGCGGGCCTGCGCCGTCTCCTGGAGGAACTGTGGCGGCAGTTCGGCGAACCCGACGTACGCGCCACGCTCCCCCTCTTCCTGGAGGTCATGAGCACCAGCGTGCTCCACCCGGACCGCTACGGACCCGTCATGCGAGACATCGTCACCGAGTGGACGGACCTGCTCACGTCGATCCTGCACGGCCTGGGCATGGACCAGGACCGGGCCCGGACCCAGGCCACCCTCCTCACCGACGCCTGCCTCGGCCTCCTGATCGCCCCCCTGGCGAACGGCCACTGGGCACAGGCCGACACCGCCTTCCACACCCTCCTCGACACCCTCGAACCCGGCTGGCACACCTGACCTGAGAGGGCATCAGAGAGCTTTCATCTCCGTTCAGTTGGGGCGAACTCTTACCTGACACACACCCATCACATGTCAATGTCTCTCTAAAATCTCGGCATGGGCATCCTCATACCTCGGCTCGCCCCGTCACTGGTGTGCGTGCTGACCTTCGCCGTGATCTTCTTCTCTCTGTCCAAGATCCTTCTCCCCCGGATCGACAACGTGCTCGCCGAACGCCGGGACGCCATCGACGGTCGGCGGGAACAGGCCGAGCGGGCGGCGATCGAGGCCGGTGAGGTGCTCGCCACGTACCGCGAGGAACTGGCGGACGCCCGACACGAGGCGGCTCGCCTGCGTCAGGAAGCGCTGGAACAGGGCGCTCAACTGGTCGCCGAGATGCGCGCCGAGGCACTGCGGGAACGCGAGGCGATGATCACCGAAGCGCGGGCCCGGCTCGCGGCCGACCGGGAGACCGCGAAGACAGAGCTGCACGGTGTCGTCGTGTCGTTGGCCACGGAGCTGGCCGGCCGGGTGGTCGGCGAGTCCCTCGACGGGGTCGTCGGTGAAAGCGACGTCGTGGACCGCTTCTTCTCGGACGTCGACGACCGCAGCGCGGCACGTCTGCCGTAGTCCCGCCGACTGCGTGGTCACCAGCCGTGACCGCCGCTGGTGTGGAACAGGGCCAGGCCGGCCGTGACCACGATGAGGAGCTGCGAGAGGCGGACGGGGCAGAACAGCGCCGCCAGCGCGCAGGCAAGAGCCGCGTACCACGGCATGGACCATGGTGCCGCGATGATCCAGGCGAAGGAGAGCACGAAGGGGACGGTGACGACGACCGGGGCCTCCGCCGGTACGTGCCGGTGGAGTACGAGGGCCAGCCCGAGCATCAGCACGGGCCACAGAACGCTGACGCTCGCCGCGGCCGCGGCCGGCCCGACGACAGCGGTCGCACCGTGTTGGAACACGCCCCACAACGACGGCATCGACACCATGTGCGAGGCTTTGGAGAGCGGGTCCAGGGCATGCAGGCCGTACATGCCGTAGAGCACCGCCACCACCAGCGTGGCCGCTCCCACCACGCCGGCCGCCCGCAGCCAGGCGCCGCGTCGGAGCAGCAGCCAGATCACCCCGGCACCGAGCAGCGCGGCACTGACCTTGACGCCGCAGGCCAGGCCGACGAGGCCGCCGATGGTCAGGTCCCGGCGCCTGCCGCCGATGCTGCGCGCCATGTGGACCACGCAGACCGCCAGGACGGCGACGAGGGTGTCCAGGTGCCCGCCCCCGACCAGCACCCCGATCAGCAACGGATTGGCGCTCCACAGGAGCGCGGCCCGGACCGGATCGTCGGCCGTCCGCATCAGCAGGAGGCCGACGCCGAGGAAGACGGCCGCGTTCGCGAGCATCAGCACCCATATGGTCAGCCACGGCTGGTTACCGCCCACGCACGCGGCAGCGGCTTGCCACCACGTTGCGACCGGCCCGTACACCGACGGGGAGTTCCGCCAGGCGTCGCCGACCAAATGCGCGTAGGCCCCGCCCAGTTGGGCGGGGGTCGTCACGTACGGATCACCACCGAGAGCGGCGATACGACCGTAGGCGGCGTAACTCGCCGCGTCGGAGGAGCCGACCGGGGTGAGGTTCGCGAAGAGGAGCACGGCCAGCGCGCCCACGCGGAACAGAGTTCGGGGATCGGGACTCCACCCTCGGCCGTGCGCGTGGAGCAGACCGAGCGTTCCTCCGCACGACAGCACGACGGCGGCGGCCATGGCCGCCTCGGAGACGGTGCCGGGCATGGCGGGCAGCCGGAGCCAGGTGATCGGCGCCCTCAGCGTGTTCGGGTTGGGCGCGCTCGCACCGACCAGCGCGAACAGGAGGACGCCTGCCCCCGCCGCCCACAACGCGGCGCGCGGCCGCGGCCGGCCGTCTCCCGTCCGAGCCGTGTACCCGGCTGTCCTCCTGCCCTGGGCCAGAGGTCGCAGAGTCCAGTCGTTGTTGTTGATCGTCAAGGTCGGCCTCTGGGTCGCACTCGGGTCATGGCTCTTTCACACACGGGCGATCGGGAACTGCGCCTCCCCCCACGGCAGCACATGTCTCGGCAGCTCAGTGACCGGTCCTCTCCGTCAGCTCGCGGCGGGGAGGTGCGACGGCGATCCGGCAGACCGGACGTGCCGCCGTCACCCATGGCCCCACCGCACCCACCGATACGGGCACCACGGCAGCTTTCCACACGGCCGGCCGCATCAGCTCGCACCCGCAGAGGTCTGTCGGCACGGCTGCACCCGTGGACGGGTGGGCTCTCGGCAGGCACTGCCGGACGGCGACGCAGGGCTCGGCGACGACACGCGCTCCGCTCCGGGAATTCGGACTGATATTCACCGGATTACCCCGGATCGCGCATATCGCCCAGGTCATCACACGCGTCGGAGCTGTTCGATCGTGAGGTGTCCGGCTCCCGGGACGGTGACGTCCCCGGTGCACACAGACCGCGTCGGTGAAGTAGATCAGCCATGGTGCGACTGTAACCACACGGGCGAAGCCCCCACCGACCTGGCCTCGAAACCCGGCGATCGCGAGCAGCGGCGCGACGAGGGCCCCGAGACGGTCGCCCGCACGCGCGGCGGGGACGAACGCCTCTCCGGCCGGGGTGAGGGGCCGCTTGCGGTCGGGCAGGGCTCCGTCCCACGCGGAGGCGACGGGCTTCGGTCGTCCCCGCATCGTATGCGGCCCCCGCGGCCGGCGAAGGGGCCCGGCTCAGCGGCCGGCGGCCGTCGCCTGACGCGCGGCTGACGTCGGCTCCTCGTGGCCGTCCGTGCCGAGCGCGGCCAGGATGTCCTCGACGCTCTGCCTGGCATCGCCGAAGAGCATGCCGCTGTTCTCGCGGAAGAAGAGCGGATTCTGTACGCCCGCGTATCCGGAGGCCATGGAGCGCTTGAACACCACGACCTGCTCCGCCTCCCAGACCCGCAGCACCGGCATGCCCGCGATGGGGCTCGCCGGGTCCTCGGTCGCGGCCGGGTTGACGGTGTCGTTCGCGCCGATGACCAGCACGACCGAGGTACCGGCGAAGTCGTCGTTGATCTCGTCCATCTCCAGGACGATGTCGTAGGGGACCTTCGCCTCGGCCAGCAGGACGTTCATGTGTCCGGGCAGGCGCCCGGCGACGGGGTGGACGCCGAACCGGACCTCGACGCCCCGTGCGCGCAGCCGGCGCGTCAACTCCGCCACGGGGTGCTGGGCCTGGGCGACGGCCATGCCGTAACCGGGGGTGATGATCACCGAGCGGGCCCGGGCCAGCATCCCGGCCACCTCCGCCGCCCGCACCTCCCGGTGCTCGCCCTGCTCCTGCGCACGGCCCGACGGCGCCTCGATGCCGAATCCGCCCGCGATGACGGAGAGGAAGGATCGGTTCATCGCCCGGCACATGATGTAGGACAGATAGGCACCGGAGGAGCCCACCAGCGCGCCCGTCACGATGAGCAGGTTGTTGTCGAGCAGGAAGCCGGCCGCGGCCGCCGCCCAGCCCGAGTAGCTGTTCAGCATGGAGACGACGACGGGCATGTCACCGCCGCCGATCGCGGCGACCAGGTGCCAGCCGAGCGCCAGCGCCAGCACGGTCACCGTGATCATCAGCGCCAGGTTCGGGCGAAGCGTGAACCAGGCGGTCAGTGCGACGAAGGCGCCGAGCGCGCCGAGGTTCAGCGCGTTCCTCCCCGGCAGCGTCAGCGGACGGGACGTGATGCGCGCCGAGAGCTTCAGGAACGCGACGATCGAGCCGGTGAAGGTGACCGCGCCGATGAAGACGCCGATGAACACCTCGGCGTGGTGGATGCCCAGCAGGTCGGCACCGATCCGGGTCTGCGCCCTGCCCTGCGCTTCCACCTCCAGGTAGCTGTTCCAGCCCACCAGCACCGCGGCGAGGCCGACGAAACTGTGCAGCACCGCGATCAGTTCGGGCATCTGCGTCATCTCGACACGCCGGGCCCGCCACAGGCCGACCGCGCCGCCGAGCGCCATCGCCACCACGATCAGGGTCACCGCGCCGGCGGTGATGCTCCGCGCCGCGAGCACGACCGTGGCGACCAGCGCGAGGACCATGCCGGCGATGCCGTAGACGACCCCGGCGCGGGAGGTGCGGTGCTGGGACAGGCCCGCCAGGCTCAGGACGAACAGCAGCGCGGCGACCAGGTCGGCGGCGTGGGACGCCGTCAGTGAAGTCATCTCGGCTCAGCCTTTCGAGAACATCGACAGCATGCGGCGGGTGACGGAGAAACCTCCGAAGATGTTCACGCTCGTCAGCAGGATCGCCACGAAGGCGAGCGCGGTGACGATCCGGTTCTCGTGCCCGATCTGCAGCAGGGCGCCGATCACGACGATCCCGGAGATCGCGTTGGTCACCGACATCAGCGGCGTGTGCAGCGCGTGGTGCACCTTGCCGATGACGTAGTAGCCGATCACGACCGCCAGGGCGAACACCGTGAAGTTTCCGGCCAGTTGGGCGGGGGCGAAGGCCACCAGCAGGAACAGGGCGAGCATGCCCAGCCCGATCAGGCCGTAGCGCCGACCGGGCGTCAGCCTCGGTCCCCTCGCCTCGGGTTCGCGCTCGGCGGGCACGGTCTGCGGCGACCCGGCCGGCGCGGCGGGTGCGGCCGAGACCGCCACGGGCGGCGGCGGCCAGGTGACGTCGCCGCCCCGCACCACGGTCACGGCCCGTTGTACGGCGTCGTCGAAGTCGATCGTCAGCCGCCCGTCCCCGCCGGGGGTGAGCAGCTTCAGGAGGTTCGCCAGGTTGGTGCCGAAGAGCTGCGAGGCCTGGGCGGGCAGCCGGGAGGCGAGGTCGGTGTAGCCGATGACGGTGACACCGTTGTCGGTGACGACCGCACGCCCGGGCACGGTGCCCTCGACGTTGCCGCCCTGGGCGGCGGCCATGTCGACGATGACGCTGCCCGGCTTCATGACCGCCACGTCCGCCGCCGTCAGCAGGACCGGCGCCGGCCGGCCCGGGATCAGCGCGGTGGTGATCACGATGTCCACGTCCCCGGCCTGCTCGTGGTAGAGCTCGGCGGCGGCGCGATCATAGTCGGCGGAGGTCGCCCTGGCGTAGCCGTCGGTGCTCGCCTCCTGGACCACGTTCACCGGGAGGTACTCGCCGCCCAGCGACTTCACCTGCTCCGCGACCTCGGGCCGCGGGTCGGTGGCCCGCACGATCGCGCCGAGGCTGGAGGCGGCGCCGATCGCCGCGAGACCGGCCACGCCCGCACCGGCGACCAGCACCTTCGCCGGCGGCACCTTGCCCGCCGCGGTGACCTGGCCGGTGAAGAACCGGCCGAAGACGTGGGCGGCCTCGATCACCGCCCGGTACCCGGCGATGTTCGCCATCGACGACAGTACGTCCATCGACTGGGCGCGTGAGATGCGCGGCACCGCGTCGAGCGCCAGCGCGGTCACCCCGGCATCCGCCAGTGCCCGCAGCAGTTCGGGCTGCTGTGCCGGGGCCAGCAGGGCGATCACGGTGGCGCCGCCGCGCAGCCGGGTGATCTCCGTGTCGGAGGGAGCGTTCACCTTCAGGACGACATCCGCGTCCCAGGCCTGGCCGACAGCGGCGCCGGCGTCGAGGTAGGCCTGGTCGCCGAAGCCGCTGGCCGCGCCGGCCCCGGACTCCACCACCACCTCGTAGCCCAGGCCCAGCAGGTGACGTACCGTCGACGGCGTCGCCGCGACCCGTGTCTCCCCGGACAGGGACTCGACCACGACGCCGACGCGCTGGGGCGGGTGTTGAGCAGATTCTTGTGCAGACATGTCTCGTGTTCTCTCCCGGTAGGAGGGTCTGACGGGTATCCGCGGTCAAACGGGCGTCCACAGGACTCGTTCCGTGGACGCGGGCCGCAGGAAACCTACCCCCCGAACCGGGGCGGGCCGACGGACACGGCCCTGGTGTATTTCACTCGGCGGTGCCACCACCACGGCGCCGCACACGTACCACGGTCTCCCAGGACAGGGCGGCGACGGACATCAGGGACAGCAGCAGGTAGAACACGAAGAGCTTGCGCAGGTCGTCGAGGACGTACCAGACCGACGCGGTGGCGCAGAACCAGAAGGCGACCAGTGAACCGGCGCCGCCCTCCTTGCGGCGTGCCGCGCTCGTCAGGCAGCAGGCGGCGGTCAGTGCCAGCAGTGCGGCGATGCCGACGTACGAGTGGGCCCACCCGTCATTGGCGCGCCGCAGTTCCGAGTTGACCGCCACGGCCTCCGCCACGGGACCCCAGCCCACGACGCACGACAGACGTGCCGACCAGGGCAGGGCCACCAGCCCCAGCAGGCCGGCCGCGGAGGCGACCCAGCCGAAGTGGGCCGTTTCCACCACGTGGCCGCGTGCGCACAGCAGCGACAGCAGACACCCCGACAGGGCCAGGACACTGTCGGCCGTGAGGCGCGGCACGAACCCGCGGCCGGGCGCGGCGGGAGTGCCGGGGCGCGTCGCCGGAGGGAGGGGTGAGGGGGCCTGGGCCGTCGGCATGGCGGACCTGGCCAGGGCCTCGGCGAGAGCGGCGCCCATCTGCCGTGCGTCAGCGAATCGTTCCTTCGGATCCTTGCGCAGGGCACGCCGGATCACCTCCTCCACCGCCGGCGGGACCTGCGGGCGGAGCCGGGAGACCGGCTCGGGTTCGGCGAACAGGTGCTGGTGCATGACGGCGAACGGCGATTCCCCGCGGAACGGCGGCTGGCCGGTCAGCAGTTCGTGCAGCAGGCACCCCATCGCGTACAGGTCGGCCCGGTGGTCGATCTCCGCCCCGTTGATCTGCTCGGGCGAGAGGTAGGCGGGGGTGCCTATGGCGGCGCCGCTGCCGGTGATGCGGGTGGCCGTCTCGGTGAAGGCTTTGGCGATGCCGAAGTCGAGGACCTTCACGGCGCCGGGGCCGGTGCGCATGATGTTCGAGGGCTTGATGTCCCTGTGCACGATGCCGTGTTCGTGACTGTGCTGCAGCGCGTCCAGTACGGCACATGCCGTCTCGATCGCCTCGGCGACGTGCAGCGGGCCGTCGCGCAGGACCTCGGCGAGGGTCGTGCCCGGTACGTATTCCATCACCAGATAGGGCCGCGGGCCGTCGGCGTCGGGCTCCTCCCCGACATCGTGGATGGTGGCCACTGCGGGGTGGTTCAGCGCGGCCGCCGCGTGCGCCTCGCGCCGGAAGCGGGCTCGTGACTGCGGATCGTGGGCCAGCGCCGAGGAGAGCAGCTTGACCGCGACAGTGCGGCGCAGCTGCCGGTCCACCCCCCGATGAACCGTTCCCATGCCGCCCTGCCCGAGCCTCTCGACCAGCTCGTACCGGTCACTGAGGACTGATTCCCGCCCCACGCACGCCTCCCCGCTCGTCACAAACCCGAGGAAGCTTACGGCCCTGGCGACGCATCCCACGTGCCGGCGAGGCACGTGGGATGCCCACCACGCCTTGGACGAAGCGAGGTCAGACGTCCTCGACATCGGTGAAGAGGAGCCGCACACCGCCGGTCGCCAGCTCGAAGGCCTTGGCGACGAACGCCGATGCCTCTCCGGTCGTCACGGCCCTGCTGGCCGCGGCGTAGTCGGTGAAGTACATGTCGAGTACGCGATAGGCCGGAGTCGCGCTGCCGTCCTCCTTCGGCCAGACCTTCGCGCTCTCGATCCGCTGGACTCCGGGGATCTTCTTCGCCAGCGCGATCTGCTCGTGGTGACCGGCCTCGAACTCCTCGGGGGATTTCGGGTTCTCGTAGATTGCGGTGATCTTCGTCGGCACTATTCCTGCTCCTTGTCCGTTGCTGTTACTGGGTCTTCCATTTCGCATTCTCGGGGATCGATTTGTCGGGCACGTGGACCTGGATGATGGACGGGCTGTCCGAGTTCTTCAGGGCACCCGTCACGGCAGCCGTCAGCTCTCCGTACGTGCCGACTTCCCATCCTCGGCACCCGAACACCTCCGACAGCCGGCTGTAGTTCCACCGGTGCAGGACACACGGCTTGTAGAACGGCTTGTCGGCATGGAAGACCGACGCATCGCCGAGCCACTGCTCCACGGCGTAGACGCCGTTGTCGATGACGAAGACGATCGGGTTGAGCCTGAAGCGGGTCTGCGTCGAGAGGCATTGGGCGGTCATCTGGAATCCGCCGTCACCCGAGAAGACCACGACTCTCTGGTCGGGCGCCTTCGCCAAGCAGATACCCGTCGCAGCCGCCGCGCCGTAACCGATCGACGAGTAGGACGACTGAGCGATGAACCCGCCCGGCCGTGGCACGTCGAGCAGCAGGCTCCCGAAGTAGTTCATGCTCGCGTCGGCGGCGACGATGGTCTTCCGGTCGATGTACTGCTGGATGAAGTTGTAGAACCCCTGGTACGTGATCACGTCGGACGAGCCCGTGGTCGGCGCGCCACGAGCGGGCTTCTCCGGAAGTTTCCGCGTTTTGGGCGCGACCTTTTGTGCCAGGATGCCGTCCATCAGGTGCTCCAGCGCGACCTGTCCGCCGAAGAAGGTCCCGAGCTTGACCGCGTCGAACGACGCGAACGCGGTCTTGTCGTAGTCCGGCTCCCAGCCGAGCGAGTTGATGTCCGTCAGCCACACGCCGAGGGCCAGCACGAAGTCGGACGTGGCGGCCAGATCCGTGACGGCCGTCGATGACGCCTGACCGTCGAGCACGCCGACGAACAGGGGATCGTCCTCGGAAAGGACGGCCTTGCTGAGGAGTTCCGTGACGAAGGGGACGTTCAGCTGCTGGATCAGACTCATGGCCTTGTCCTGAAGGCCGAGCCGGTCGATCTCCACACCGACCCAGACGAGCGGGTTCTCGGCGCTTTCGAGCCTGGCGCAGATCTGCGCCACCGACTGTTCCAGGCTGGTCTCGTCCGACAGGATCCTGGCCGGCTTCAGAACTCCCCTCGGCGGCTCGCACGTCAAGTCGACCATGTCCTGGAGAAGCTCGATGTAGATCGGGCGCCGTTCGCTGATGCACCGGGTCAGCGCGTAATCTATCAACGTCGGCGCAAGGTCCGGGCTCTCGATGCGTACGGCCGCGACCGTGATGTGCTCGAACGACTGAAGGTCCGTTTCACGTCCGCTGATGAAGTGATGCGCGCTGAAGCCGGTCTGCTCGAAGACGATGGTCTTCTTGATGCTCGGTGTGCCGTTGATCAGCACGAGCGGAACCTTCTCGACATAAGCGCCGGCGACGGCGTTCACGGCGCACAGTGCGCCCGCGGAGTAAGTGACACAGAGCGCCCCGACACCCTTCAGTCGCGCGTATCCGTCCGCCGCGTAACCGGCGTTCACCTCGTTGACTTCCTCGATGATCTCGATGCCGCTCGGCGCCACGTAGCGGTTCAGCCATTCGATCGAGTAGTCGCCCGCGATGGAAAAGAGGTGCCCCAGCCCCAGTTGGCGGAGCCGGTCCACCAGGTACTGCCCTACGGTGCAGGTCTCGTTCATGGTCCGAATGCCTCCGGGGTCAGTAGTCGCTCGCGCCGCCGAACAGCCGGGGCAGGTAGATGTCGAATATCCCCGGGCACTTGCGTTCGGGATACCGCTGGAGCATGAAACCCTTGAAGGCGTCGCCCGTCAGCCCGTTGCCGATCGCCTGCCGGGCGGCCGAGAGGTACTCGATGTTGCGAGCGACCTCGTTCTTGTCGGCCGGCAGGCCGTGGCCCGGCATGAACAGGTCGTAGTCGGACAGCAGCATGTTCTGGAGCACCTGGATCCAGTGGTCCATGTGCTGTGTCAGGTACAGATGGGTGCCGCTGTAGATCAGGTCCTGGGTGAAATAGACTCCCAGATCAGGAAGCCTGATGGTCAGGTGGAAGTCGATTTCTGTCTCTGTCACCCGGTCGAAGAGGTACCTGACCCCGTCGATCGTCTCGGTGCCGGGGCCGACGGCCTGCTTGGGCACGACGATCCGGTCCGGGACGAGGTCGCCGAGTTTCCAGTGGTCGCTCCTCGATGCTTCCCCGTGCTCCTGGATGAAGCTCATGGTCTCGGGCAGCGCGTGGATCGGGACGTCGCCGAACGCCGCCCCGACACCGAACCAGTGGTCGGGGTGCCGGTGGGAAACGTACAGCCGCTCGATCGGCTTGCCGAGGCTGTCCGCGTAGTCCCTGAACGCCCTTGCGTAGGGAACGAGGAACTGCCCGTCGACGAGCACCAGTTGGTTCCTGGTCTCGATGATGTGCGTGGCGTTCGCGATATTGCTGTACGCGAAGGAGGCGACGAAGGTGTGAATACGGACATCGCCCGACTGCTTCACGACCATGATGATGGGATCCGACACCTGGGCTAGCATGCGGCACCTTTCCCGGGCACGTGAGTGGAAGGAGTGATGACCTGCTCCCGCAGTTCCTCCAGTGCGGCCCTCGCGACGTCGTAGGCGCTGTCGACGCCGGGCACCGGGTCGTCCTCGCCGGGCCGCCAGAACCGCCGGCGTGCCATGCGCATGGAGCTGACGAACGGCTCGATCGCGTTGAACACCTCGACGAGGTACGGCCCGCGATACACCGGCTCGATCTCGTTCCGGACGACGTCCCACGGGATCCAGCTGTCCTTCACCGCACCCCGGTCGGGCGCGGAGATGTGGACGTAGTGGAGCCGGTCCCGCCGGACGGCTCGCGCGACGTTGTCCCGCAAGACCGACGGGCCCTGACTCTCCATCACGACCTGTGCGGTGTCGATCGTCACGCCGGCCCCCGAGTGCTCGAAGCCGTCGAGGAAGTCCAGTGCCTCGGAGACCATGTTGGGTGGAGGCGTCTCCCAGCTCTTGACGGGCTCGATGGCGAGCTTCACCTCGCGCGCCGCGGCGTACTCCGCCAGGTCCTCGAAGACGGAACGCGCCGCGCGATAGCGCGACTTCATCCAGTCCTGGAGGGCGTCGCTCCACAGCGGCTCGTCGGCGTCCGTGACCGGGAAGACGCCGTACGGGTAGAGGAACGGCCCCGACATGATCGAGTCCCCGCCCAGGACGCGCGTGATGTCGACGCGTGACGTGAGGTAGGACAGGGCCCGCCTGCGCTGCTCCTCGTAGGGCGACGTCGGGTCGAAGGTCCGCGTGGTCCCGACATTGGTCGTGAACTTCACGTCCTTCAGCCCCGCCTGGTCGAACGCCTTCTTGAGGGCGACGTAGCTGTCGGTTTCGAGCTTGTGGTCGACGGTCGCGGGCTGCGGGGCGATGTGCAGGTCGAAGCCGTCGTAGCCCATGTCGGTGAGGGCCTTCAGATGATTGATCAGGACCGCGGTGTACCGCGCGTCCTGCGGTCTCAGGTCGGCCGTGAACATGAAGAAGCTGAAGAACACGTCCCGTTCGAATGTCTCGTTCATTCCCGGGTCCTCCGTTCGCTACCAGCCCAGGACGTCGGCGAGATAGGCGCGGGCCTTCTTGGCGTATTCGAGCGGGTTGGCCTTGTTCGGGTCCTGCTCGGCCTCCACGACCAGCCACCCCTGGTAGTCGGCGTCGGCCAGCACCTCCAGGATCGGCCGGAAGTCGATCGCGCCGTCCCCGGGCACCGTGAAGACGCCGAGCTCGACGCCCTCCTGGAACGACAGGCCTTCTTCCCGCACCCGGCTCACGACCTCGGGCCGGATGCTCTTCAGGTGGACGTGGCCGATGCGGTCGGCGTGCGCCCGGGCCAGGTCCAGTGGATCGTCGCCCGCGAAGGCGATGTGGGCGGTGTCGAGCAGGAGGTGGACCAGTGCCGGATCGGTCGAGGCCATCAGCCGGTCGACGTCGGCCCGGGTCATGACACCGGTACCCATGTGGTGGTGATAGCTGAGCTTCATCCCGGCCGAGCCGGCGATCTTGCCGAGCTCGTCCAGGCCCGACGTCAGGGCGTCCCACTGGGCGTCGGTGAAGACGGGGCGGTTGGCGAACACGTCGACGGGGAGCAGGTGCGACGACGCTCCGAACTCGGCCACGACCAGCTCGGTCCCGCCCAGCGCCTTGATGTGGGCCAGCGTCTCCTCGAAGGCGGCGATGGTCTTGTGCCGCATCTTGCCGATCGTGAAGTACGTGCTCGTCCAGGGCTCGGACACCCGCAGGCCGCGCAGATCGAGGGCGGCCTTGAGCGCGGCGGCGTCCGAGGGGTACTTGTGCCCGATGCTGCAGCCCTGGAAGCCGGCGAGCGCCATCTCGCTCACGGCCTGGCCGAAGGAGATGCCGGCGTCGATGGCGGGGAAGTCGTCGTTCCACCACAGGGTGCAGCAGACGCCGAGCTTCACCTTGTCCGGGCCGAGGCGGTCCGCCAAGTCGGTCATTTCGTCGCCCCATTCAGGTAGCGGTCCTCGATGCGGGGTGGCTGGGCCCAGGAGCCGTAGCCGGGCCCCTTGGCGCCGGGAGGATTGGCGCCGATGGCCCGCCACAGCAGCCCCTCCTGGTAGGAGGCGGCGGTGACCGTGGAGGCCTCGCCCGCGGCGTGGGCCCCGTACCGGTCGGTCCACTCGGGGGGCAGCGCGTACCACATCCCGGCGTACCAGAGCTTGATCACGCCTCGGGCCACCGGTCCGAGGCATTCGTCGCTGAAGATCCGGTGGCGCAGGGCCCGGTCGAGCAGGATCCGGTCGAGCAGCACCCGGTCGGGGCTGCCGGCGTCACCGGCCGCGTCGGCCCGGGCCGCCCGGTGGGCGTCCAGGAGGGCGGTGACGATCTCGTCGCCGCAGGCGGCCCGCACCTTGGCCAGGTACTGCCGGGCCAGACCGGTGCCGAGCAGTTCGGTCTCCCCGAAGGCGGTGAGGTCGACCGACAGGCGCAGGAACTCCTCGAACGGCGGGGCGGTCACCGTGCCACCGCCCGCTCCGTCTCAGCGGCGGACCGAGAGGCCCCCGGATCGGACCCGACCGCGGCCGGGATCTCGAAGGTCGGGGCGGCGTGCAGGCCGTCGCTGCCCGGCAGGGGGTTGCGAACCAGCTGGGTGAACCCGTCGCGCAGGCGGAACATGTCGCAGACGGCGTCCTGCAGAAGGCCCGGCTGTCCGTTGAACGCCCTGGTGAGCAGGGCGAGGAAGGCCCCGTACGCGGCGTTGAAGTCCCGGGCGGCACGGGCGAGTTCCGATCCCGCCGGGAAGTCGGCCAGCCGGGGGCTGGCCTTCACCGGGTACACGTGGTCCCAGCTGACACTGAGCGGCGGCCCGGACGGTGCGTCGGGGTCGTCGCCCACCTGGTAGTAGCGGCCGAGCTGCAGCTGCCGGAACCGGTAGTAGTGGGCCAGCTCCCCGTCCGCGTCGTGGATGCCCGAGTCGAGGCCCTCGCCCTGCGCGGCGATGAAGCGCAGCGCCCGGCAGGCCGAGTCGAGGTCGGAGACGACGATCACCGACCCGCCGCCGGAGTAGAAGTACTCGGGCCCCACCTGCAGGGCCGGGTCGCCGGAGAAGAGCCCCGGGTCGCCGGCCGCCACCTTTTCGAGGCCTTCGATGATCTCCGCGTAGAACTCGCCGATGCTGTAGAAGCGCATCCCCTCGGCCGTCGGGCTGAAGGCCAGCACCTGACTCCCGCTGTCCGGTGTGCGCAGCAGCCGTGCGTCGGCGCTGGGGGCCCGGCCCGGCCGCTCGATCTTGCAGAACGTCTCCACCGCCTCGGGGGACAGGGACCGCAGGTCGACGGTGAAGTCGCTCTCCCCGTCGGGCAGGTAGGCCGGGTAGGACGGCACGAAGCCGGGGCGGGTCAGGTCGGGCCTGCCGCCGATGGCGTTCAGGACGTTGGCGACGAGGGTCAGGTGCAGCATCTCCTCCACCGCGACCACCCGGATGATGTGGGCGGCGTCGGAGTTGGTGGTGGAGTGTATGGAGTAGTACGCGGTCAGGTACGGGGGGATGGTCGCGTGCTCCAGCGCCATCGCCACGTGCAGATAGCTGATCAGGTCGTCACGGTCGTCGATGGTCGACGCGGTCACCGGGCCACCTCCACGGCGATCGGTGCGGTCTCGGCGTCGAGCCGGGCCAGCATGGCCCGGACGCTGCGCAGGCACAGGGCGGCGATGGTGAGCGTCACGTTCGACGTGCCCACGGTGGGCATGCTTCCCCCGCCGACCAGGTAGAGGTTCTCGTGGTCCCAGCTCCGCTGGTCCGCGTCCACGACCGAGGTCGACGGGTCGCTGCCCATCGTGTGGGTGCCGGCGAGGTGGTTGCCGCCTCGGATCTCGTATCCCTCGCCTGCGTGCACGGCGTAGCCCCAGAAGTTCGGGTCGTACACGGTGTGGTCCTCGGCTCCGAGGCGGGCGAAGATCCGCCTGGACAGCTGCCGGGCGTACGCCACGCCCCGCATCGTGTAGTCGGGGATGTCGTAGGTGAGGATGGGCCGCATGTTCCCCAGGTGGTCGGTGTAGGCCGGGTCCACGGTGATCCGGTTGCTCGGGTTGGCGGGGACCTCGACCATGAACGCCAGCTGCAGTTGGCGGGAGACCCGGTCCACCAGGCCCTGGCGTAGGGACTCGCCGTAGCGGCCGCCGGCGTCCACCAGGTCGGCCAGGTCGGTCATCGGCGCGCCCCGGGCCCAGCCCCAGCCGTCGTTGTGGATGTCGACGCTGAAGGCCGCCTGGCGGCGGCGGAAGCGGCCCCCGCGCAGGTCGGTGATGCCGCCCGTGCAGTTCGTGCCCCGGAAGGTGCCGGCCACCTCCGGCAGCAGGGCCCACGCCAGCAGGTAGGCGTGGTCCATGAAGTTGCGCCCCATCAGGCCGCTGGAGCTGCGCAGTCCGGAGGCCAGCATCAGCCGGGGGTTCTCCACCGCGTTGGCGGCCAGGACGAACAGCCGGCCCCGGGCTCGCACGGTGGTGAAGCCGGGGCTGTCGGGCCGGTCGTAGCGGCGGTACTCGATCTCGGTCACCCGGCCGGTCCGCTCGTCGACGTGCACCTTGTAGGCCACCGCCTGGGCCACCAGGTCGACCCGGCCGCTCTGCAGGGCCACCGCGAGGGTCTTGCCGGCGTGGTACTTGGCCTGCACCGGGCAGATGGGCACGCAGTTGTTGTTGCCCTGGCACCGCCCGCCGACCTCGACCTGGTACGTGCTCACCGCCCCTCGCGGCCGGTAGCCCTTCCCGCCGTCGTACGCCGGGTTCGGTATCCCGTTGCGTCCCTGCGGGAACGGCCGCACCCGCAGCTCGCGCCGCTCCCCGTCGAGCTCGACCGGCATCCCGTCGAGGTCCTTGGCGACCATCCGGTCCAGGTACGACAGGGGCAGCCCCTTCATCGGGAACACGTAGTCCTCGTCGAAGGTGATCCCGAGGTAGGCCTGGTCCGCCACGTCGGCGCAGACGCCGATCTCGCGTTCGGCCTCGGTGTAGTACGGGGCGAGGTCCTCGTAGGTGAGCGGCCAGTCGGCCCCCTCGCCGTAGAGCGTGCGCATCCGGAAGTCCTCGGGGAGCATCCGCAGTGTCTTGGCCTCCCAGTGCATGGTGGTGCCGCCGAGGACCCGGGTGTAGGTGGTGTCGGAGGCGAAGGGCCCGCTCTGGACGAGGTAGGCAGAGGCGTCGGGCGCGCCCGGGGGGATGCGGCGTGCGTCGCTGCCGCGGGGCATCGGGGCGGCTGCGACGACCGGGTAGGGGGACTGGTTGTCCTTGCCGGTGGCCGAGTAGAAGCGGTCGAGGTAGCTCTCGTAGCCCCTCAGGGTGAGGTCCTCGGCGGGGCCGGCTTCGAGTATCAGGACCCTCTTGCCGACGGCGCTCAGCCGCGAGGCGATGAGGGCGCCGGCGATCCCGCCGCCGACGATGACGGCGTCGTAGAGGACCTCGGCCGCCGCCGCGGGGTCGGTGCGCTGCGCCGCCCCCTCGGGGAACTTCGCGTACATGGGGCAGTCACTCCTCCGCTGCCGGGCGCGGCCGGGACCGGTGTGGGGTTGGGGTTGCGCGTCGGTCGGCCATGGGTCACACGGCCTCGGCCCGGGCCCGCATGGCGGACAGGTAGGCGGCATAGCTCCACGTCAGGTTGTGCACACTGCGCTCGAAGCCGGTGGTGCCGTCGAACTGCTCGGAGAGCTCCAGGTTGTCACTGTGGTAGACGACGGCACGCACCATGGCGTCGCCGGTGGCCGCCAGGGCGGCGGCTGCCGCCGCCGGGGCCGTCGACGCGTCGATGCCGGACTGGGCGAAGAAGGGTGCGGACAGGTCGTCCAGGGGGACCTTGCCGCTGGACTTGATCGCGGCGGCCAGCTTGTAGTGCAGCTCCGCGACGTTGCACGTGGACAGGGCCCAGGGGTGGCCGCCGAGCACGGGGTGCGCGGTGTCGCCGTCGTAGACGTCGCCCGGGTAGCGGCCGAACAGCGGCCCGATGCCGAACGCTTCCTTGTCGGCCTTGTTGATCGGGTAGAAGGCGATGCCGCCCTCCTCCCACTGAGAGCGCAGTCGGGCCGCTGTGGCCAGCAGTTTGGTGTCGGTGACGGGAACGGCGCCGTAGACGGCCGACTGGACGATGTCGATGTTCGGGTCGTAACCGCTGACGACCGGGTTCTGCGGCGACGGCTGGGCCCCGTCACCGGGGTCGGCCAGCATGCTCACGTACATGCTCCCGTCCCAGTGGCTTGCGAGCGCCTGGCGCAGCCACTTGATGGCGGGCCGCAGCCCGGTCGGCTTGTCGATGCCGACGACCGTCGAGGCCTGGATCTCCTCGAAGCAGCGCAGCTGGGCGGAGCGGGCGAAGAAGCTGTAACCGCTGTGCTCCTCCCACAGGTTCGTGGTGGGGGCCTGGTAGACGCCGAGGAGGTAGGCCACGTTCGCGTTCACCAGGTCGACCGCCCGTTTCTGGGTGCCGACGTCGAGTTGGTCGTAGGCGGCCAGGACGGTGATCGTCTGCAGGGCCGGACCGTCGTTCTGCTCGGTCCACGGGCGGGCGTCGCCGGCGATGTTGAAGCAGGCGTGCCCCTTGGTCAGCGGCGGCTGGGCGTTGGAGTGGCACAGGTCGGCGAACTGCACATAGTCGTTGAGCGTCTGCACCGTCCCGCCCGGGCGGGCGGGCATGTCGGCCCTGGCCACCTCCATGGCCGTGATGGCCCCGTCACGCACCCAGTTGAAGACGTAGTCCTCGTCGATGCCGGGGGTGTCGGCCGGGAAGGAGGGCGCTGCGATGATGCAACCCGGCTTCGAGTTCCGGGAGATGTCGCCCGGCGACTGCGGATCGCTGAAGGCGAAGCCGTCGCTGGAGATGCTCCGGAACATGAAGGTGTACATGACCGGCACGAGCGACGGCAGATCGATGGCTTCCGGAGCCATGGAGATCTGGGCGTTCGCCCGCACACGGGACGTGTCGGCCGACCGGTTCGTGCGGGCGGGCGTGCCGGTGGGTGTGCTGGTGGGCTCGGGCATGGCGGAACTCCCCCGTCGTCTTTCGTGCGGAACTATCGGATCCGGTCGGCGCCCTGGTCGCGTGGATCGAGAGGCCGGGAACCGACCGCGTCCATGGGGTGCCTCCACGGGATGCGTGGGCTTGCGTGGCGGGCACGCCGGATGGATGGCGCAAGAGGGTGTGGATGGTGCACGGGCACGTCGCCGGTGTCGGCCCGCGTGTTGGTGTCGCCGCTGGTCATGCCTGACGCGGGGACCACGGCCGCGTCACCGGCGGTGCGCGGGAACGCTCGCGATCGCCCAGTGGGCCGCGGGTGCGTTCCGGACGGCGCGGCCGGCCCGGGGCACGGCCTGCCGCCCCTCGCCGGCACCCTGGCCGCCGCACGGGTACGGCAGGCTCCGCGCGAGCCGCACGCGCGGACGGGCCGGGAGGATGGGCGGGCGGTCCCGGACCCGTGTGTTCGCCCCGGGGACGCGGTGAGGAGAGTGGCGCGCGACAACACCGTCAGGCCTGCGACGACACTCGGAATCAGGCGCCCGAGTCGACACCATTCCCATAATCGCGTCAATAGGGAATACATCCCTCTGTCCCCCCGTTTTCTCAAAGAGCGCGCGATGCAGGGACGTTCATTTGAATAAGCCTGAGACGTGACCGTGCCACGCGGTGGGTACGCTGCTTCGCAGCACCCTCAACTTTGCGTGCCACACGCTACAGCCGGCCGGGTAGGGCCGCAAGGGGAAATTCGACTGTTGCGCACGAGGCTGGGGTAATCCCGTGCAGCCTACTGTTGCATAACTGTGCGTCGGTTCCTGGTGGGGTTTATGGAGTTCCCTTTGGACAAGGGCGAATTCCTGTGCGGTAATTCAGTGCGTTCCGGTCGCCGCCTGGAGCGAGGAGTCCTGCGAGACGGGCACGACAGCGCCCCCTTCTCCGTCCTGCCGGTGCGGAGGAGAATCCGCGGGAGGACTGCGGCGCCGCCTTCCTCGGCCGGCGCGCGAGAACGGGGGCGAGATGGAGACGGAGCAGTGGTACCGCGAGGCCGCCCAGGCCGGAGACCCGGAAGCGATGGTCGAGTTGGGCATCCTGCTCAGGGACCGCCGTGACGTTGCCGAGGCGGAGGTGTGGTTCCGCAGGGCCGCCGAAGCGGGACATGCCCCCGGGATGGGCCATGTCGGCTGGTTGCTTCTTCAACGGGGAGAGCCGGAGCAGGCAGAGCGCTGCTACCGGGAAGCCGCCATGGCCGGCAGCCCCGAGTGGATGGTTCGGCTCGGCGCGCTGCTCCACGAACGCGGGAACCTCGCCGACGCGGAGGAGTGGTACCGGCGCGCCGCCGATGCCGGTCACGTCCCGGCGTGGGGGGCCATGGGAACCGCGTTGGAGGAACGCGGCGACGTCACGGGTGCGCAGTGGTGGTACCGGGAGGGGGCGGAGCGCGGGGACGCCCTGGCGGTACTCAGGGGCGGGGCCCTGTTCGAGCGGCGGACGGACCTCGCCGGGGCGCAGGCGTGGTACCGCCGGGCGGCGGAGGCGGCGGTGAGCCCCTTGGCGCAGGCCCACGCCCTCAGCGCGCTCGCCCGGCTCGCGGCAGGGCGCGGAGAGCCGGCCGATGAGGAGCGGCGGTTGCGGGAGGCCGCACGGGTCATCACCGAGGCGCCGTACGACCCGGGCTTTCCCGAGCTGTTGTCCCATGTGCTGACGGGATTGGGGCTGCTGCACGAGGACCGCGGGGACGTGGCCGACGCGGAGGAGTTCTACCGGGTGGCCGCCGAAGCCACCGAGCGTGTCGAGCCCATGTTCCACCTGGGGTCGCTGCTCGAACGCCGAGGCGATCTGGCGGCAGCGGAGCAGTGGTACCGCAAGGGCTCCGAGGGTGGGCATCTGCGGTCGATGCTCATGCTGGGAATGCTGTTGGACGAGCACGGGCGCAAGGCCGAAGCCGAGCAGTGGTACCGGCGGTCCGCCGAGGAGCCTGCTGCGATGGAGCTGTTGGGCCGACTGCTGGAGCAGCGCGGCGACACCGCCGAGGCCGAGGTGTGGTACCGGAAGGCGGCAGCCGCCGGGCTCTCGGGTTCGATGACGAGGATGGCCCACCTGCTGCAGGAGCGCGGGGAGACTGCCGAGGCGGAGCGTTGGTTGCGCGGCGCGGCCGAGGGCGGGGACGTCCTGGCCATGGTCTCACTGGCGTTCAGGCTGGCCCGGCACGGCGAGCAGGCCGAGGCCGAGCGGTGGTTCCAGGCGGCGGCCGGGGCAGGAGATCCCTCGGCCATGTTCCTCGCGGGAGAGATGGCCTCGCGACGCGGCGACGAGGCCGAGGCGAATCGGTGGTGGCGCAGGGGTGCCGAGGCCGGCGACGGCCGGTCGATGGAACTCCTGGGGCTGGGTCTCGCCATGGCCGGGGACGTGGCCGAAGGCGAGCGGTGGTGCCGGAAGGCCGTCGAGGCCGGCGTCCCCGAGGCGCTGGAGCATCTGGGGGCAGTGCTGCGAGCGCTGAGCAACGGCTGAGCAGCGCTGGGGAGTTGGCTCTTCCGCGGCAGGTCTCCCCCGAGCCGGGCGGCTGTTCCAGCGGCTGCCGACGCCGGGCCGGCCCGGACCAGGCCGAAGGGTGCGCCGCTGCGGCGGCGGCCGGGGGGCGAAGGGGCGCGCGCGGGCGCGGGTCGCGGGATCAGCGGCCGGTGTGGGTGTACGCGGCCCACAGGCTGGGGGTGTTGGGGTAACGGTCGCGCAGGCGTGTGGTGGCCCGGTGCAGGGCGTGGGCGCTGCGGTGGGTCCGGGCCGGGGTGGTGCCACCGCTGGTGAGGTGGGTGTAGAAGGCGGTGGCGACTTCGGCGGCGGTCCGGTCGTCGACGGGCCACAGGGTGCCGATGACCTGCTGGTAGCCGGCGAGGTGGAAGGCGCCGGTGATGTGCAGGGACTCGTCGACGAGGCGGGGGTCGGTGACGCTGGTGTCGCAGGCGGAGAGGTAGGCCAGGTCGGCGGTCAGGTCCAGGGTGGTGATGTCGGCGAGGGTCAGCGGGGTGGTGGCGTGGTCGGGGAGGACCAGGCGGCTTCGGGACGGGTCGTTCCAGTCGGCGTGACCGTGGCAGGAGAAGTGGGCGACCCGATGGCCGGGCAGCGCGCGCAGGACCGTCGCGCGCGACGCGGGGTCGAGCAGGTGGGCGTCCGGGATGAGACGGGTGAGGGCCCTCGTCTCGGACCGGACCCCGGGTAGGGGGACGGTGCCGGGGGTGTCGGCGGCGGGGACGATCAGGGTGCTGGGGGTTGCCGGGCCGGCGTGGCGGGTGCGGGCGTGGGCGAGGGCGCGCACGGTGGTGGCGTAGGAGGAGACGACGCGGTCGAACACGGTGCGCCGGCCGCCGGACCGGTCAGGGGCGTCGGTGTGGTGGCCGGCGGCGTGCAGGGGGAAGGCGGACAGCACCCCGACAGGGCACCACCACAGACGGTGCCGGGGCGCACCGGGGCGGGGGGCGGCGGTGTGGCCGAGTCGGGTGAGGACGGGTTCGGTGACGGTGTCCCACAGCCAGGCCAGGACCGCGAGAATCTCCCGCTGGGCTGCGGCGCGTTCCCGGGGGGCGAGTCGGGGGTCGGTGGTGGCCTGAACGGCGGCCTGCAGCCGGTCCGCGTGGGCGACGGCGATCTCGTGGGTCAGGCCGTTCAGCGGCACGGCCTGGACGGGCCTGTCGGGGGTGTCGGACAGGACGAGCGCGTCGCAGCGGCCGGGGCTGGTGGTGACGAAGACGATGGGGCCGTCGTGCGCGTCCCGGGCGAGCCGGTCGATGGGGGGCGCCTGGAGGAAGTCCTCGAACTCCGGCAGGCCGCGGATCCGCCCGAGCAGGCTCTGCCACGCCGCGTGCGTCGCGCGCCGGTCCTCGGCCAGGCGCCGGTCCGCCGCGAGGGTCGCCTCGGTCGCGGTGCTCTCCTGCGCCAGTACGGAGCGGGGGCGGTTCAGGGCGTCGAGTCGGGCGCGCAGCCGGTCGAGTTCGTCGGCGAGGTGGGGCGCGCGCTCGCGCAGGCGGGCCGTGTCGCGGCTGCGGATGCCGAGGGTTTCGGCGGCGAGGATGCCGCGGGTGCGTTCCAGCAGCTCAACGGCGCGCACGGGCCGGCCCGCGCCCAGCGCGGCGGCCGCGGCCTCCCCGGCCAGACCTGGCAGGCGGCTGAGCTGGTGCTCGCGGTCCGCGCGGGCCAGACTGCCCGGAGCGAGGGCGCCCACCAGATCGATGGCGTCCTCCACGGCCTTCAGCGCGGCCTGGGCAGCACCGGTGCCCGAGGTCAGGAGCGCGAAGGACCGGTACGCGCGGATCCGGGACATCGTCTCACCGGTCGGGGTGTCCGCGGCCTCGCGGTAGCAGGCACACGCCTGTGCCACGAGGCCGGTCTCCGCGGTGCGCTCGGCCAGGAGCCGCAGGGCGTTGCCGAGGGGATTCAGGTAGACGGCGCGGTCGGGATGGTTGTCGGGAGTGGCGGCCACCGCCGCACGGCCCGCCCGCACCGCCTCCTCAAGCGCCCCCACGTCGTCGGTGTGCCCGAACTGCCTCTGCAGGGCGATCCCGAGGTTGCTCAGGTACATGGCGCGGTCGGGGTGAACGTCGGGCGCGGCCTCCACCGCCCGACGGCTCACCCGTACCGCGTCCTTGAGCATCCCCGTCTCGCCGGTGTGCTCGAACTGCCTCTGCAAGGCGTTCCTGAGGCTGTTCAGGGTCGCGGGGAGGTGGGGGTGGTCGTCGGGCGTGGCGGCCACCGCCTGACGGCTCACCCGCACCGCCTCCTCAAGCACCCCCTCTTCGCCGGTGCGCTCGAACAGGACCCGCAGGGCGTTCGCGAGATTGCTCAGGGCTGCGGCCCGGTCGGGGCGGTCGTCGGGGGTGAGGGTGACGACGCGACGGCCGATCTGCACGGCTTCCCGCAACGCGGCGATCTCGCCGGTGCGCTCGAAGCGGACCCGCAGGGCGAGCCCGAAGTTGTTCAGGTACATCGCGAGGTTGGGGTGGTCGTCGGGGGTGGCGTCGATCGCCCGACGGCCCACCCGTACCGCTTCCTCCAGCACCTCCGCCTCGCCGGTGCGCTCGAACCGGGCCTGCAGGGTGAAGCCGAGATTGCTCAGGTACATCGCGAGGTTGGGGTGGTCGTCGGGGGTCAGGGTGACCGCTCGACGGCCTGTCCGCACCGCTTCCTCCAGCGCACACGCGTCATCGGTGCGCTCGAACCGCCTCAGCAAGGCGGCCCCGAGGTTGTTCAGGTACATGGCACGGTCGGGGTGGTCGTCGGGCGCGGCAGCCACCGCCTGACGGCGCACCCGTACCGCCTCCTCAAGCACCCCCACGTCGTCGGTGCGCTCGTACAGGGACCGCAGGCAGGCCCCGAGGGGATTCAGATGGACGGCGCGGTCGGAGGCGTCGTCGGGGGTGAGGTCCACCGCCTCACGGCCCGCACGCACCGCCGCCCTGAGCAGATCGACCCGGCCGGTGCGCTCGAACAGGGCCTGCAGATCGATCCCGAGATCGGTCAGACGGGCGGCGCGGCCAGGGTCGTCGTCGGGGGTGGCGGCCACCGCCCGACGACCCACCTCGACCGCCTCCTCCAGCACACTCACCTCACCGCCCGCTCGTTCGAACAGCATGTGCAGTGCGTGTTCGAGGTCGCTCAGGTGCTCAGCGCGGTCGGGGTGGTCGTCGGGGGCGAGGGTCACCGCCCGACGGCCCACCTCGACGGCCTCCGCCAACAGGCCCACCTCGCCGGTGCGTTCGAACAGGACGCGCAGGTCGATGCCGAGGTCGCCCAGCCGCCCTGCGCGGTCGGGATCGTCGTCGCGGGTGAGGGCCACCGCCCGACGGCCCACGTCGACCGCCTCCGCCAACAGGCCCACCTCGCCGGTGCGTTCGTACAGAAGGCCCAGAGCTGTGTGGAGGTTTCTCAGGCACATGGGGCGGTAGGGGCCCTCGTCCGGGGTGAGGGCCACCGCCCGACGGCCCGTCTCGACCGCCTCCTCCAGCAGGCCCACCTCGCCCACGCGCCCGAACTGGAGCCGCAGGTGGCTCCCGAGGTTGTTCAGGTACAAGGCGCGGTCGGGATTTTCGTCGGAGGTGGCGGCCACCGCCTGACGGCTCACCCGCACCGCCTCCGCCAACAGGCCGGCGTCGCCGCCGCGTTCGACCAGGCTCCGCAGGGAGGACCCGAGGCTGTTCAGGACCGCGGCGCGGGCGGGATGCTCCTCGGGAAGCATGGTGATCAGCGTGCGCATCACGGAGACGGCCTGTTCCAGCAACTCCCGCCGCTGCGTGCGCTCGTAGGCGCGCAGCAGGTCGACGGCACGGACGTGCAGGGCGGCTGCGGCGCTGTCATCGGCGTCCGGCACCGGGCTCTCGGCGACGAGCCGCTGCAACGTCCCGTGCAGAGCTTCGGGGGTGGACCGGGGGTGTGTCCGGTGGACCAGGGCCAGCAGGCGAACGGCGGCGGCGAGATCGTCCCGGTCGAGGCCTTGGGGAAGGACGAGGTGACGCACCCAGTGGTACCAGCCCAGGGCGTGGGCGACGGCGAGGTCGCAGGCGGGGTCGGCGGCGCCGGCGAGGGCGTGCGCGGCGTTCATGGCCTGCGCCCCGAGCAGGTGCGCGGGGTCGCCGACGGCGCGGTCGAGGTGGTGGTGGAGGGCGGCGAGAGCCGCCTCGCGGTCCGGCATGACAGACATCCCCCCCGAGGACGGCTCATCCTGGACGCCGATCAACACACCGGCCCGGACGGTGTGTTGACGACGTGGCACGAGCGGTGTGCGTTTGGTCGATGCTACCCACCGCACCGGCTGACGCGGCCTATGCTCGTGCTGCTTCGGGAGGAGCGGCTTCACCGGCCGGCGCGGGGCCTGTGCCGGGGCTCGTGCCGCCCGTCCGGAGCGAGCGGAGGGGGGCAGGCATGGACGAAGCGGTGGGCGACCGGGTGGGGATGCTGTGCGATCAGCTCAGCCGCTGGCCGGAGTTGGCGACGACGATCCGCGACGGCGGAGCCCAGGCACAGCTCGCCGAGTTGCTGACGCTGCTCGCCGACCGGGGCGCCCCCGACGATCGTCGCGTGTCCGCGCTGATCGACGCGATCGAGGACGCATGCGCCCGGCAGGGCCTGCCCGGACTCACCCGCCGCCTGCCATCCCTGCCGCCGGGACTGGGAACGGCGCCACGCACACCGCAAGACGGTGAACCTGCGGGATGGACATGCCCGCTGGACAGGTGCAGCCGCGTCGTCCTTCCGGAGGAGACCCCGTCTGCGCCGATCTGCGCCGCCCACGGCGAGGACGCGCGCATGCGGCCCTACCGCCCCCGCCCGCGATGACGGGCGCCTTCCTGGCCGGCATCGGCACCAGACTCGCCGACCGGTGGGTCAACGCCCTGCTCCTGCCCGGCCTGCTGTGGATCGGGCTGCTCGCCGCGGGCGTGCACCTGGGCCAGGCGCACGCCTTCGCCACGGACCACTTGAGCGCGTGGCTCCAACAACTCGCCGCCCGCCCCGCCGCCCACGCCCCGGGCACCGTCGCGCTCGCCGCCTGCGCGATCCTGCTGGCCGGCGCCGGCGCCGGACTGCTCGCCGGTGCCCTCGGCGGCCTCGTCGAGCGCCTGTGGGCGCTGCCCGGCGACCGGCCCGCCGCCGCCTGGCTGCTCGCCCGGCGCCGACAGCGATGGGACACGGCGCAGCGGCGGCTGAGGACCGCGATCCTGCAAGCCGCCCGGGACACCGGCGGCCGGGACGACGCGGCCCGCGCCGCCCGGGTACGCGCCTGTCAGCGCCGCCGCGCCCGCCTCGGCCCCGCCCGCCCGGAGCGCCCCACCCGGACCGGAGACCGCTTCGCGCGCACCACCACCCGCATCGCCCGGTTCAACGGCCTGGACGACCTCGCCCTGGCCTGGCCCCGCCTGTGGACCGTTCTCCCGGACCAGTTGCGCACCGACATCGCCACCGCCCGCGACACCTACGCCGCCACCGCCCGCCTCGCCGCCTGGGGCCTGCTCCATCTCGCCCTCACCGCCGTCTGGTGGCCCGCCGGGCTGATCGGCACCGCCGTCCTCGCCACCGCCACGGTGCGCGCCCACGCCGCCGCGGACGTCCTGGCCGACCTGATCGAAACCGCCTGCGACCTCCACCTCGGCGACCTCGCCGAGCGCCTCCGCCTCCCCGCCACGTCGGACACCACGCCGATCGGCCACGCCATCACCGCCCGCCTGCGCACCCCCGCCTCACCACCGGCACGCACCGAGACACCGACGCCTCGGCCGGAACCGTGAATCACCGCTTCCGGCCCAGCTCGCGCGCGCCGCGCAGGCCCAGCGCAGCGACCCGGAACTGATCGCCCTGAGGCACCGCGTGACGTCGGAACCCGGCAGGTCAGCGGCCCTGTTGCGGCGGCTCTTCTACTCCTGGCTGCGCTTGCCGGAGCCCTCCCGCCCCGCCGCGACTCGACCGATACCCGTTCCATCGGTCTCACCGGTCCACGAACGTCGCCTTCCCCACCTGCCCGCCATGCTGGTCACCACGACGGCGTACGACGGCGGCCCGGCGCCGGGCGTCCGCGTGCAACGTTTCCCCGCCGCGCTCCAGCGCTCGGCACTGCGGCTGACCTTCACGAGCAGTTCGAGGGCGTGCTCGTCGTGCAGTGGCGCGACCTCGACCGGTTCGAAGTCCAGCAACGACGCAAGTCCGGCCGGCACCTGCTGACCGGTCATCAGAACGACGGTGTGGGGCGAGTCCGGGAGCAGCGGGCGGACTTGGGCGAGTCTGGTGACGTTCTCCAGCAGAACGACGATCCGCCGGCGGCGAAGCTGCCCGCGCACCTCTGACGCCTTCTGCTCCAACCCGGCGGGGCGCTCCTCGCGAGGGACACCCAGCTGCTCCAGCCGGCGCTCCAGAATCGCGGCCAGATCGGCGGGCCGGCCCCGTTCGTCCGGTGCCAGACCGGCCTGGAGAACCTCTTCCGGTGGCGTGTCGCGGTGGGACTGGAGCCAGTGGCGGGCCGTGGTGCGCTTGTCCACTCCCGGCAGGCCTCAAAGGAACAGCGCCGTCATGTGGTGCGCCGTGCTGCACCGCGCCCAGTAGGCGTTCATCGCCTGGAGTGTGGCGGTGTTGTTGACGTAGTGGAGGATGTCGGCGAACGCCACCGGGGCGGGGCTGCGCTCCACCACCTCTCCGACGACCGCCCGCATCCGGTCGGCGGCCTCGGGGTGCTCGGCGAGCAGGCTCTGGAAGCGCTGCGTCCAGGCCTCTTCAGCGATGGCCACCGCGTCCTCGTCACCGGTGCGGCGCGCGTCGAGCAACTCCTGCCGCAGACGCTCGAGTTCCTCTTCGGCGGCCGCTTGTCCGCCGGAGCCGCCTCGGCCGAGGAGCGTGGCGAACTTCTTCTTCCCCCAGCCCCACAGATCCTGCACCGCCGGTGTCGTGAGGCTGCTGGCGCCCATGGCCGCCAGAGCCATCAACTCGGCTTCCACCGTTCTCCCCCATGCTCCGGCCGCTCGTCGTGTGCCGACGGGAACAACCGTAGAGATCATCCAAGCGATCTGGCACGTGAAATGGGAGGGAACGAGCCAAGCCGTCGCAGTGGGTCATATCCAGTCTTTACGTTTGAAGACCCAGTAGAGCAGCACGGATGCCCCGACCATGACACCGGTGGACGTGAGGAAGCCGACGTGGGTGTTGACTCCGGGATACGGAACGTTCTGTCCGTAGAAGCCGGTGACCGCGGTGGGCACGGCCACTATCGACGCCCAGCTGGTGACCTTCTTCATGATCAGGTTCATGCGATTGCCCTGAACGGTCAGATTGGTCTCCATGATGGACGTGATCATGTCCCGCAGTGACTCGGTCCACTCGGTGGCCCTGAGGACGTGGTCGTACACGTCCTGGTAATAGGGAAGCAAAGGCTCGGCGACGATGTGCAGGTCACGCCGGAGAAGGCTGTTGACGACCTCCCTCATCGGCAGCACCACGCGGCGCAGCTTGGTGAGGTTCTTGCGCAGTGCGTAGGAATCCCGCTGGACGGAGTCCATCTGCTCGCGTCCCTCGTCGAAAAGCAGGTCCTCCACCGCTTCGATACGGTCGTCGAGGTCCTGCACGGCGGCGAAATGTCCGTCGACGATGTGGTCGAGGAGTCCGTGCAGCAGGAATCCCACTCCGTACTTGGCGAGATCGCCGTTGTTGTCCCAGCGTTCGACGACCTTCTCGATGTCGAACCGGTGGTCGGGGCGGATGGTGATCAACGCTGTGGGCGTGATGAATACCGACAGCTCACTTGCGGTCAGCCGCCCTCCGGTCTCATCCGCGCTGATGGCGTAGGCGCTGAGGAAGGCATGGGTGCGGTAGCGGTCCAGCTTCGGCCGCTGATGCTCGTGTCGCGCGTCCTCCACCGCCAGCTCGTGCAGACCGAACTCCTCGCTGATCATCGCGAAGTCGGCGGAGCACGGATCGCACAGGTCGAGCCAGACCGCCACGTCCGGATCGTTCACGTATTCCGATATGTCAGCGGTCGGAAAGTCCTCCAGGATCAGGGAGCCGTTGCGGTAGAGGCGTGTACGAGTCATGGCGACGCACCATAAACCGCCTCGGTAAGAAGCCCCGTGAGTGTGGCGGATCTCGCAGTCGAGGGCGAGCATCTTGCCGGACCCTCCTGCTGCACGCCCCTGCCGCGGGCGGCATGCTCCTGGACCGGCCCGGCCACGGCCGGCCCGTCACCGGGTGGTGCCTGCTCGGGCGACCGCCCGGCGCCTGGCGACCGCGCGGTGTGCGGGCCGTGCCGGCGCCGGGCAGTGAGCGGTCAGGTCAGGTCGAGTTCCAGTACGGTGACCGAGAGCGCGGGCACGGTACTGGTGAAGGACGCTGCCGCGCCCGTGACGGTGCTCGTCCTGGGCACCAATGTGTCCGGTTCCGTCAGCGTGTTGGTGGCGGTGCGCGAGGTGCCGGTCAGGACCGTCGCGGTGGCACGCCTCTTGACCCCTCTGGCCAGCCCCTTGAGTTCGACCGGCACGCTCACCCTCTGCGGCCCGCAGTTGACGACCGCGAGGTGGAGGCGGTTCCCGGAGCGGGTGGCCACGGTGGCGAGGCCGGGCAGCGCACGTGCGGTGGCGGGCAGCACCGTGGTGCCGAGCCTGCTCGTCAGCATGTGCTGTGCCCAGTAGCTGGGCGACACGTAGCTGGTGAGGTTGTCGTAGGCGATCAGGTTGGTGGCCCAGACGTTGTTCCTGACGTGTGAGAAGAGCGGCGCGTAGCACTCCATGAGGACCTGGTCCGAGTTGCGGATCAGTCCCGCCAGCCAGGCCGCGTCGCCGAGCGCCGCGTTGAGGTCGGGTGTGGGGCGGCCCTCCTGCGCGGCCCACTCCCCGACGAACACCTTGGTGGAAGAGCGGTCCCGGTTGTCGTACTTGTGGGTGGCGGCCTGGGCGGCGGACGGCGCGAGGTAGTAGTGCTCGTCGATGAGGTCCGGCGTGCGGCTCGTCACGGGCGTCGTGGCGATCAGCTTCAGATGCGGGTACTTCGCCTTGATCGCGTCGTGGAAGGCCGCGAACCGCTCGTCGTACGACCCCGAGGAGTCGAACCAGTCCTCGTTTCCGATCTCCACGAACTCCAGCGGGAACGGCTCCGGATGTCCGTCGGCGGCTCGTCGCGCGCCCCAGGTGCTGGTGACGGGTCCGGTGACGTACTCGATCTCGTCGAGTGCGTCCTGGACGAACGGCCCCAGCGCGTCACCGGTGACGTGTTCGCCCTTGAGCGAGTAGCCGGCGTAGACGGCGAGGACCGGCTGGGCGTGCATGTCCTCGACCCATTCCAGGTATTCGAGGAGTCCGAGGCCGTCCGTGGACCAGTAGCCCCAGGCGTCGTCCATGTGGCCCGGGCGCTCCCAGACCGGGCCGATGGTGTTCTTCCAGTTGAACCGTGTCGCAATGGTGTTGCCCTCGACGAAGTTTCCGCCCGGGAAGCGCAGGAACTTCGGCTTCAGCGCGACCAGTTTGTCCATCAGGTCGATACGCAGGCCGTTGGGCCGGTCGTTGTAGGTGGGCGGGAAGAGGGACACGTGCTGGAGCCACAGGGTCTCGCCCGCGGCGGCGGGGTCGGCCGTGGTGACGGTCAGCCTCGCGTCCCCGGTCACGGGGGTGCGCGAACCGGTCCGCAGGGTCAGCTCGAACGGGCGGCCGGGAAAGGCGGTGCCGACGCGGGGCACATGGGCGGACGCGTACACCGTCTTGCCGTCCGCCGACTCGATGGCCACCCTGAGCGGGCCGACACGTCGTGACGCCTTGGCGAACAGCCGGGCGGTGTAGACGGTTTCGGGCCGCACCGGTATGCCCCAGAAGCCGTCGTTGGCGACACCGGCCCGGCTTCCCGCCCCCGTGCTGCTCGGCAGCTCGACCTTGAGGGAACGGTCGAGCGCGGCGTTGAGCGGGGTGTCGGTGTCGAGTGCGAGGGTCGCCTCGCCGACGGCGGACCAGTGGACGGGCGTGGTGTCGCTGGCCATCATCGAGCGGTTCTGCACCAGTTCGGCGTAGATGCCGCCCTCGCCGGAGTGGTTGATGTCCTCGAACATCAAACCCGGCAGGACGGGGGACACGGCGTGCGCGGGGTTGCCGACGTCCACGCTCAGCAACGGCGTCGTGGTCTCCACCGGCACCCCGGCCAGCGCCGCGACCTGCTCGGGGGTGAGGGCGGTCGGGAACATCCACACGTCGTCGATCAGCCCGTGCCACTGGTCGACGTGCCCACCGCCGTAGAGGGCGCGGCCGACGGCGGTGTCGCCGCTGCCGGCCCAGCCCGTGCTGTAGGCGGTCTCCCCCTCCAGCACGCCGTTGACGTAGAGGCGGATGACGCCGGCGGTCGGGTCGCTGACGCCGGCCAGGTGGGTCCAGGTGCCGGTGGTGGGCGCCGAGGCGGCGGCGGCCACCGCGGCGTTCTGGGTGGCGTCCGCGCCCAGCCGGGCGAAGGCGAAGGTGCCGGTGTCGTCGCGCAGCCCCAGGTAGAAGGAGCTGACGACCTTGCCGTCGATGCTGACGGCGGTCTGGTAGCCGCCGAGTTGGGCGAGGTTGACCCATGCGCCCACCGTGAACGCCCGGGAGGTGTCGAGGGCCGGCCCGGACGCCGTGGCGTTGCCGCCTGCCGTGAGGCTCAGGCTGTGCGCGCCGGCCTTGCCGGTGCCCCAGCCCGCCGCGCCCTGGAGCGTCGCGGTGCGACCGGTGCCGGAGGAGTCGGCGGCAGTGGTGCCGGAACCCTCGTCGAAGGTCCAGTGGGCGGCCGCGGCGGGGAGGTCCGCGGCGGTGGCGCTCGCGGTCGTGCCGGTCAGTTCGGCGGCCCTGGCGGGAGCTGCGGCGAACGTCCCCGCGAGGGAGGCGGCGCCCAGGACGGTGAGGACGGTTCGGCGGGGCACTCCGGCTTCTGAAGGCATGCGGCTCATTCCTTCGTTCGATATTCCGTACGGTGGTCGACACTTCGAGCAGAGGGATCTTAGGGCGCCGACGAGCCCCGTCAACACCCCTTGTACGGCAATGCTTTTCGGCCCCCGCGGACCCCACGGCCCTCACAAGACAACGGTGTTCGAGGTCTTGCGCCGCCCTCGCCGACCCGCAACACTCCTCACACCAACAGATTCGCACATAATTCAAACCTCTGAAGCCACGAGTTCTGGTGCAAGTGGTTGGTATTCGGGGGGCGATCAGCTTGCTGGAGGACCAGATGAAGGCTCATGGCCCGGGTCGCCGGGCAGTCAGACGTCACCTGACGGTCGCCGCGACCATCGCCCTGGTGTGCGCAGCGGGCGTCGGAGCGCAGCCCGCGGCGGGCGCCGTCCCGGCGTCCACCGCCGCGCCGGCCGCGGCCTCGCCCGCGGGACACTCGGTGACGTACGACGGCTACTCGTTCATGATCGACGGGAAGTGGACGTACCTGTGGTCGGGAGAGTTCCACTACTTCCGGCTGCCCAGCCAGGCCCTCTGGCTCGACACCCTGCAGAAGATGAAGGCGGCGGGCTTCAACGCCGTGTCGCTCTACTTCGACTGGGGCTACCACTCCGCGGCACCCGGCGTCTACGACTTCACCGGCGTCCGCGACGTGGACAAGCTCCTCGACATGGCCAACGACCTGGGCATCTATGTCATCGCCCGGCCGGGCCCGTACATCAACGCCGAGGTCGACGGGGGCGGCTTCCCCGGCTGGCTCTCCACCACGGCCGGCAACACCCGCACCTCCGACCCTGAATACCTGAAGTACAGCGACGAGTGGCAGACGCAGATCGACCGCGTCATCAAACGCCACCAGCTCACCGACGGCACCGGGTCGGTCATCGAGTACCAGGTGGAGAACGAGTACTACCACGGCTCGGCGGCCGGCCGTACCTACATGAAGCACCTGGAGGACAAGGCGAAGGCCGACGGCATCACCGTGCCGCTGGTCGGCAACAACAACGGCACCTTCGACTCCGGTGACGCCGCCCTGGACGTGGACGGCGCCGACTCCTATCCGCAGGGCTTCAACTGCTCCGATCCCGCCAAGTGGAACGGTGTCCCCGACATCAGCTACGACCATGTGGCCGGAAAGCCGCTGGCAACCGCCGAGTTCCAGGGCGGCGCCTTCGACCCGTGGGGCGGCCCCGGCTACGACAAGTGCGCCCAGCTCGTCGACGACCGGTTCGCCGACGTGTTCTACAAGCAGAACATCGCGGTCGGCGCGACCTCGCAGAGCTTCTACATGACCTACGGCGGCACCAACTGGGGCTGGCTGGGCATGCCGGAGAACTACACCTCCTACGACTACGGCGCCGCCATCCGCGAGACCCGCCAACTCGACCCCAAGTACGACCAGGACAAGCTGATCGGCTACTTCACCCATGCCGTCACGCCCCTGACCAAGACCGACGCGCTGCCCGCCACACCCACCGACAACCCGAAGATCGTCGACACCGCGCGCGCCAACCCCGACACCGGCACGCAGTTCCATGTCCTGCGGCACGCCGACTCCACCGCCACCAGCAGCGACAGCGCCCATGTGACGATCGACCTCGGCGCCCGCCCCGGATACACCTACGACGACCCGGACCCGGCCCTCACGTACACCGGCGGCTGGTCGCACGTCGGCGCGGAGCAGAACTACACCGGCGGCGACTACCAGCACACCGAGTCGTTCTCGAACACCGCCGGCGACACCGTGTCCGTGCCCTTCACCGGCACCGGCGTGAAGTGGATCAGCAACCTCGACACGAACCACGGCATCGCCGACGTCTACCTCGACGGCACCAAGGTCAAGACGGTCGACACCTACGGCGCGTCCAAGCAGAACCAGTACGTCGCGTACCGGGCGAGCGGCCTCGCCAAGGGACCGCACACCCTGAAGATCGTGGTGACCGGCGCCAAGGACGCCGCCGCCTCCGGCAGTTTCGTGACGGTCGACGCCGTCGACGTGACCACCGGCTCCGCCGCGACGGCGCCCGTCTACACCGTCCCGCAGCAGCCCGGCACCGCCCTCACCCTGGACGGCCGCGAGTCCTCGGTCATCGTCGCGGACTACGACCTGGGCGGCAACCACCTCCAGTACTCCACCTCGCAGATCATGACCGACGCCACGATCGCCGGACGGGATGTCGCGGTGCTCTACGGCGACCACGGCTCGGACGGCGAGACGGTCCTGCACTACGCGTCCCAGCCGACGGTGACCTCCACAGGCGGCACCGTCACGTCCACCTGGGACCCGGCCACCGGCGACCTGCGCCTGAACTACCGGCACACCGGCCTGACCCGGGTCACCGTCACCGCAGGCTCCCACCCGCTGCTCCTGCTGCTCGCCGACACCGCGACCGCCAAGACCTTCTGGCGGCAGGACACCGCGGCCGGACCGGTGCTGGTCCGCGGCACCCACCTGCTGCGCGGAGCCGAATCCAGCGGTAGGTCCCTGCGTCTGACCGGCGACACCGGCACGGACGGTTCGATCGAGGTGTTCGCCGACGCCGACTCCCTGACCTGGAACGGCACATCGGTGCGCACAACGGCCTCGGCGGACGGCAGCCTCACCGGCACCGTACCCACCGCCGCCCCCGTCACCCTGCCGGCCCTGACCGGCTGGAAGCACATGCAGGAGTCCCCCGAGGCACAGCGCGGCTTCGACGACTCCACCTGGCAGGTGGCCGACAGGACCACCACCCACAGCACCACACAACCAGGCAGCCTCCCCGTGCTGTTCGCCGACGACTACGGCTTCCACACCGGCAGCACCTGGTACCGCGGCAGGTTCACCGGCACCGGCAAGGAGACCGGCATCACCCTGGCCACGCAGAGCGGCGGCCGGGCCGCAGCCTCCTCGGTCTGGCTCAACGGCACCTTCCTCGGCAGCTCCACCACCGATGGCCAGAAGACCTACGGCTTCCCGGCCGGAGCGGTCAGGACCGGCGGCGACAACGTGATATCCGTGCTGACGGTCAACATGGGGCACGAGGAGGACTACAACGAGTCCAACGGCAACAAGGCCGCCCGCGGCCTGACCGGCGCCCTCCTCGACGGTAACCCGCTGAACACGGTCACCTGGCGGCTGCAGGGCGTCCGTGGCGGCGAAACCCCCGTCGACACCGTACGCGGCCCACTGGCCACCGGCGGCCTGTACGGTGAACGGGCCGGCTGGATGCTGCCCGGCTACCCCACCGGCGACTGGACCCCGGCCAGCCTCCCCGCCACCGACACCACCCCGGGCGTCTCCTGGTACACCACCGACGCCGCGCTCGACCTGCCCAGGGGACAGGACACCTCACTCGGCCTGACCATCACCGACGACCCGTCGCGCAAGTACCGCGCCGAGATCTACGTCAACGGCTGGGACATGGGCAACTACGTCAACTACCTCGGCCCGCAGCACAGCTTCCCCGTGCCCGACGGCATCCTGAACCCCAACGGGAGCAACCGGATCGCCATCGCCGTATGGAACCTGGACGGCTCCACCGGCGGCCTCGGCAAGGTCGCGCTGACCGACTACGGAACCTACGCGTCCTCGCTGAGGGTCCCGCAGAACGACAGCCCGCGCTACGACCGCACGCGGTACGCCATGCCTGCCGCGCCGGGCGCGCGCCTCACCCTGAACGCGCCCGGGTCGGCCGGCGCCGCACAGCACTTCACCGCCACCGCGACCTTCCGAGTGCCCGCAGGCGCACCCACGGCCTCCGGCGTGACGGCACGATTCGCCGCGCCCGACGGCTGGACGGTCTCCCCCAAGCCCACGCCCACCGCGGCTCGACGGATCCCGCCCGGCGCCTCGGTGACCTTCAGCTGGGACGTCACCACCCCCACCGGCATGGCGAAGACCAACGCGCTGAAAGCCACCGCCACGTTCGTCCAGCGCCACCGGCCCGCCACCGCCGCCGACGAACGGATCGTCGCCACCGTCCCACCCCCGCCGCCCGCCGGGACCGACCAGGTCAGCGACCTGCCGTTCCTGTCGGCCAGCAACGGCTGGGGCCCGGTCGAACGTGACCAGAGCGTCGGCGGCACCGCGGCGAACGACGGCACACCGCTCACACTCGGCGGCACCGTCTACGCCAAGGGCCTGGGCACCAACTCGCCCAGCGACGTCATGGTCCGCCTCGCCGGGCAGTGCAGCAGGTTCACCGCGACCGTGGGCGTCGACAACGGTGACCCCGGCACCGTCACCTTCTCCGTCCTCCTCGACGGCAAGGTGCTCACCACCACCCCTGTCCTCAACGGCAAGTCGGCGCCCCTCACCCTCGACGTCCCCGTCACCGGCGGGCAGGTCCTCGACCTGTCCGTCGGGGACGGCGGCGACGGCAACGGCAACGACCACGGCGACTGGGCGAACCCGGTGCTGACCTGCGCATGACCTCGGGACGAGTGGTGCGCCGGGCGCCGGACAACCGGCGCACCACCGAGCCGCGGCCCTCTGCCACCGCCACACCCGACTGTCGGCCCGCGGCGCGGACGGCCCACCCGTGCCGGCCGTTGTCGGTGCGACCACCGGCCCGGACGACTTCATCACCGAGCTTCTCCGCGGGGCCGGCCGGTCAGCCTCGGCGCATGACCAGCGGCTCATGGCGTCGGAGGAGCACCAGCACCACGACGATGCCGACCAGCCCCAAGCCTTCCAGCACTCCCGAATCCAGCCACCATTGGTGGGCGGTGTGGACCCACAACGGATCAACGGAGTGAGGGTGTTTCTCGTCCGTGGGTGGACCGATCCGGCTCAGATCGATGGTGGCCGCCTGTGCGGCGACCGCCCAGCGGGACGGGGCGAGCCAGGAGAGCTGATTCAGGCCCATCTGGTTGAACAGCGGGAAGACCGCGCCGCTGAACATCACCTGGACGACTGTGGCGAGCACCAGCAGGGGCATGGTCTTCTCGGCGGTGCGCACGAGGGCGGAGATGATCAGGCCGAGCATCATCGAGGTGGTGGAGAGCAGTACCACCGCCAGCACCAGCTCGATCTCGGACGGTGTGGTCACCAGTCCCACCGTCGGCAGTCGACGGCCGGCCAGTCCGATCGCGACCACCATCAGTCCCTGTACCGCGGTGATCAGCCCCAAGACCATCACCTTTGCCAGGACATAGGCGGACCGGGACAGCCCTATGGCACGCTCCCGCTGGTAGACCACGCGCTCCTGGACCAACTCGCGCACCGAGTTCGCGGTACCGGTCAGACATGCGCCGACCGCCAGCACCAGCAGGACGGGCTGGGCGTCGACGTTGTAGTTCGGAACACAGGACACCGCCTTCACGCAGGTCTGTGTGGCGGCCATGAAGCCGTACTGAGCCGGCACTGTCACGCTGAGCACCCCCATGATCAGGGGCAGGGCGAGCAGCAGACCCGCATGGCCCCGGTCCGCTGCGATGACCGAGAAGTTGCGGCGCATCAGCGTGGTGAACTGGGAGCGCCAGCTCGGCGGACGAACCGATGGGGTACCGGAGGACTCCCGTGGCCCGCTCCCCGCCTTCGGTCGTTTCCGCGGCTTCTTCAGATTCTTCTGTTGCTCCGGATCCCCCGCATCAGGGTTCTCGCTCTGCGCTCCGTCGTCCGGTGCGTCGGTACTCCGGGCCGCCAACTCCTCCATCACCGCGGTGTAGGTGTGGTGGTGGATCGATTCGCGGTAGCGGGCCGCCCAGTCCCGATCGGGATGAAGGTCGAAGGCCTGGAAGACATCCGCCCAGTCGTCGTAGCCGAAGAAGTCCAACGCGTAGTGCGACGGGCCGAAATACGCGGTACGGCCGCCCGGTGCGAGGACCAACAGGCGATCGCACAGATGGAGGTTGGCGACGCTGTGCGTGACCACTGCGACGCGGCGGCCACCGTCGGCGAGACCGCGCAACATGTGCATGACCTGCCGGTCCAGCCCCGGGTCGAGGCCGGAAGTCGGTTCGTCGAGCAGCAGCAGAGCGGGTTTGGTGAGCAGTTCCATAGCGACCGAGACACGTTTGCGCTGCCCGCCGGAGAGCGCGGTGATCCGAGTGTCCATGCGGTCCGAGAGCCCCAGTTCCTCAAGTACCTCCTTCACGCGCTCTTTCCGGGCCGCTGCATCGGTGTCGCGCGGGAAACGCAGCTTGGCTCCGTAGCTCAGTGCTTTGCGCACGGTGAGCTGCGGGTGGAGGACATCGTCCTGCGGGACAAGAGCCACGCGCTGGCGGAGTTCCGCGAAGTGCGTGTAGAGGTTGAGGCCGTCGTAGAGCACCTCGCCCTCGTCGGCGGGCTGGTAGCCCGTCAGTGCCCGCAGGAGGGTGGACTTACCGCAGCCGGAGGGCCCCACGATGCCCACCAGGGACTTCTCAGGAAGGTCGAGGCTGACCTGACTGAGCAGGGTCTTCGCCTCACCACGCTGACGCACCCGGACTGTCAGGTCCCGGGCGGTGAAAGAACTTGTGCCTCCGTCGGGGCAGACCAGCCGACCGTCAGTCAGATGAAGTCTGGAATGGCCGATCACCACGGTGTCACTCGGGCCGAGCACGTGCCGGGCAACCTGATGACCGTTGACATACGTGCCGTTGGAACTGTCGAGATCCGCGATTTCAGGCTCGCCCTCGCCCGTCTGCCGCAGCACCGCATGGTACTTGGAGACCATGGGGTCCGGTACGACGAGGTCATTGTCGGGTGCGCGGCCTATTCTGAGGACCCGCTCGGCGTTCGACGACGTCTTATCTGTCATTCCCTGAGCGCCAGTCCTGTTCAGCAGCATAGAGAGGCATACATGGCGCGCGTCAGTCGAACCGCGCCACCGGGACGCGGGACCGCCCCCGGCGCCTGTGGCCGACAGAGTAACCCTTCAACTCACAGGCCAAGTTCATAAAATACTTACTTACGTTTCACAATCCAGCGATCTTTCGCTGAAACGGACAGGTGGCCTGCTGGGTCCTGCCGTCGCACGCGGGTCGGACGGCAGCGGTTACCAGGGCACGGAGGCGGGCCTGCCCACCCGGGGGGATCCGTACCGTGCCGGGGACCACACGGCCGGAGGGGTCGCCGTCGCCTTCCTCGGACTCCAAGGCACGTGGACGCCGCACCGTGCGCCTCCAGCAACTCACGTCATTCTCACCGACTGCCAACCCAAGATCCGGACCGGTCCCGGGCCAGGGCACCGTGCGCAGCCCTGCCGGCCGCTCCGCTCAAGTAGCCGACCACTCGGACGCGGAGTTTCGGCGCGCCCGCACACCGCGTCTCCGGACGACCGTTGCGACCGCGCTTGTCGGACGCGGCGAAGCCGTGTCGGACGAGCTGTGGTGCCGTCCGATCCCGACGCGCAGCGGAACCGTGAGCGGGTGATCCATGACCTTTCATTCGTGCGGCAACCCCGGTCGCCTGGATGGATGGTCATGGAGGTTTCCGTGCCGCAGCCGTCCACCGACGTCGGCGAGGACCGTCGACAGGTCGTGAGTGCCGGCGCCGCTTCGCCGATGAAATGGCGTACGGGCGGACAGGGACCGGTCTCCTCGGCTGCCGCGGGCGGCGTGCTCGAAGCGTCCCGCTCCCTGTTCACTCACTACCGTCGGCTCGGGCAGAGCGTAGAACCCGGATCTCTGCTGCCGGGTCTGATCCCGCAGTCGCACACGAAGTCGCGCCAGGCGAGCCTCCGTACCAGCGCCTCGGCGCCCGTTGTGCGGCGGCCTTGTCGAACAGGTACTTCATCTGCGCCTGCGCGGACTTGGGGGCGGAGCGGGTGACGGCCCCGTTGCAGCGGGACACCTTCGCAAAGCGGCAAGGCCCCCCGGGGCGGCCACCGGACTTCCTTCTGCTCGGCGTCGACAACTCCCGTGCGGGCGACGGGCGTACAACAAGAGGGCAGGGCCCGTCGGAACCGTAGCGGTCACGCAGCATCGGCGGGCTCGCCGGCCCTACGGACAAGAGCGATGCCGATACCGGCATTCTCACCGGCATCCTGGCTGCCATCGGAGCGCCTGAACCACGCCGGTCAGCCGCGGGCGAATGCGAGGAGGTCGGCATTGAACCGTTCGGCGAACTCGGGGACCATCGACAGACCGTGCGGTGCACCCTGGTAGACCTTGAGGGTCACGTCCTTGACGAGCTGTGACGATTTCTGCGCGGAGGCCACGATGGGCACGATCTGGTCGTCGTCGCCGTGAATGATCAACGTCGGAATGTCGAACGTCTTCAGGTCTTCGGTGAGGTCGGTCTCCGAGAACGCCTTGACGCAGTCGTAGGCGGCCTTGATGCCGACCGTCATGCTCCAGAGCCAGAACTCGTCGCGGGTTCCCCGGGAGACGGTCGTCGCTTCGCGGTTGGCGCCGTAGAAGGGCGCACTGAGGTCCTTGTAGAACTGGGAACGGTCCGTCAGTACGCCTTTCCTGATCTCGTCGAAGACCTCGATCGGCAGTCCCTGCGGATTCGCGTCCGTCTTGAGCATCAACGGGGGGATCGCACCCAGCAGGACCGCCTTGGCGACACGGCCCGTGCCGTGCCGGCCGATGTAGCGCGTGACCTCTCCGCCACCGGTCGAGTGACCGACCAGGATCATGTTGCGGAGGTCGAGGGCCTCGATGACGGAGGCGAGATCCTCGGCGTACGTGTCGAGGTCGTTCCCCTTCCAGGGCTGGCCCGAGCGTCCGCCTCCGCGCCGGTCGTGGGCCACGGCCCGGAAGCCGTTGTCCGCCATCAGCATCAGCTGCGGATCCCACGCGTCCGCGATCAGCGGCCAGCCGTGGGAGAAGACCACCGGCTGACCCGATCCCCAGTCCTTGAAATAGATCTGCGTGCCGTCCTCGGCAGTGGCGAAGGCCATGATCGCCCTCCAACACTTGTCCGGAATCTTCGCTTCATGAGAATTCGGCGCACGGGCCGCGATTGGAATGTCACGCCACGGCCGGCAGCGGACGCAAGAGGTGGCGGAGGGGCCGGCAGCGGAAGCGGCCGATGAGCACGTCGTATCAGCCACGCTACTCGCAAAGCCCCACTCCAGCGCGCCGGGCAGACCGCGGCGACCGGACAGGGAACAACGGGTGCACGACAACGGTGTCAGCAAGCTCCGTACCCGGTCGGACCCGCTCCCTGCTCCGGTCGCCCTGAAGGAGCAGCGGGCCCTGAACGGCCCGTGGGGGCAGCGGCCGGTCGCAGGGACTGTCCCGGGCGGCGGACAGCCCGCCCCGGCCTCCCCGTCCGGTCCGGGCCCGTCGCGTGCTGCCTCTGTTGTCGGTGGCGGCCGGAACGCTGGACGGACTGCTCTGGCTGCTGTCCCGGACGACACCACCATCGCCGCGGCGACGTCGCCGCGGGCCCGGACATCGACGACTGGTTCTTCGCATTCAGCCCGGTCGTTCACTCGTCAGCCGGACTCACCCGGACGAGAGCCTGTCAGCCTCGTCCATGATCCCGATTCTCCGCAAACTCGGGAGCCGGCGGTCTTCCACCGCCCGCCTCAAGGGTTGCGCGAAGGGTGGCCAGGGTCGAGGCGATGCGGGCCAGGTCGTCCGGGGGAACCGCCGCCGTCAGCGAGATGAGCTCGCTTTCGACAAGGGGGCGGGAAGCGGACAACTGCTTCTCACCCGCGGATGTGAGGCGGAGGACGGACGAGCGGCGGTCCTGGGGGTGGGCGACCCGCAGGCACCAGCCCGCGGCCACCAGCCGGTCGACCGCCTTGCTGACGGCCCCCACGGTGATCGCCAGTTCGCCGACGATATCGAGCACGCGGCACCCCGGCACGCGGTCGATGATCTCCAAAAGCTCGAACTGTCCCAGCCCCAGCCCTTGTTCGGCGCGCAACCGGGCGCTCACCGCGTTGTAGAGCCGGGTCTCGACGCGGACCAGATCGGAGAAGATCGGGGTGATGTAGCTCATATTCGCTCCAGTAGATTCCCGGGAAGCATCTTCCCTGTAATCCGGTTGAGGTCAGGCAGGTGGATTCCCAGGAATCCATCCTCGCACCCCGACCCATGGAGGCCCCGCATGTCCCGACAGCAGCGCGACGCCCTGGACGCCATACTCCGCTCCGCCCCTCGCAGCGAGACGCGGCCCACTCCCGAGGAGCAGCGCAGCGGTTTCGCCGCGGCTGTCACCCGCCCCGCGCCGGAGGGTGTGATCACCCGCAGGACCGTCCTGGGCGGGCGGCCGGCCCTGGAGCTGGAGCCGGCCGAAGCCTCCGGCCGCGGCCGACTGCTCTACCTGCACGGCGGCGGCTACGTCATCGGCTCACCGGACACCCACGCAGGGCTGGTCGGTGAACTGGCCCGCCGCGCCGGCCTGCGCGCGACGTCGGTGGATTACCGGCTGGCGCCCGAGCACCCTTTCCCCGCGGCTGTCGACGACGGGCTCGCGGCCTACCGGGAACTGCTGGCGTCGGGCACCGACCCGCAGGACCTCGTCATGGCCGGTGACTCCGCCGGTGGCGGATTGAGCATCGCCACGCTGCTCGCCGCCCGGGAGGCCGGGCTGCCGCAACCAGCCGCCGTGGTCGTCCTCTCCCCCTGGGCCGACCTCACCCTCGCTGGAGGAAGCATCCGTTCCAAGGAGAGCGCCGACCCCATTTTCACGGAGGCCGACGTGCGCGCCTACGCCGATCTCTACGTCGGCGCAGGCGACAGGGCGCATCCCCTGGCCAGTCCGGTGTTCGCCGACCTCACCGGACTGCCCCCACTCCTCGTGCAGGTCGGGGCGAACGAGGTGCTCCTCGACGACGCGGTCCGGCTGGCCGGCCGCGCGGGCGCCGACGGAGTCGAGGTCACGCTCGAAGTCGGCCCCGGCCTCCCCCACGTCTTCCAGCACCACTACGGCCGCCTCGACGAGGCGGACGCCGCACTCGACCGCGCCGCCCGCTTCCTCACCGCCCACCTGAGCGCCGGGCACCCGGACGCCGACCATCTCGAACCGGTCCGCTGACACCGACCCCGGCGGCCTCCACGGGTTCAGTCTCAGTGAGTTCAACGTCTCTGCGAGCGCATCGGCGTGCTGGGCGGACGCCGATCGCCTGCGACCGGCTGACCGGGGTCCGGGAGAACGGCAACGACCTGTGGTTCGCGCAGAAGCACAAGAGCTTCGGCGGCAACATCCAGTTCCTGGCCGCGCCGGACGGCACCGGGTCCCGCGCATCTTGCCGAGTGTGGGGCGACGGGCTCCTGAAGTTGGGGCACGTGACGGGCTACTGCCAGGAGGCCCGGCTCCAGTCGGCTGCGGTGGTCTCTCCAGGAGCGGCTGAGGGCAGGGAGTTTGCGGCTCTCCGGCTCGCCCCGGTGCCAGCGGTCCGCGCACATCCGCCCGTCCACTCCGCACAGCCGGGCACTCCCGGCGCCGATGCACCGGTCCTGCTGCGGAGCCCGGCCGGTGACACGCTCACCGAGGGTCCTGTCCCCGGCGTCGAGGGGGCGCCCCCCGGCCCGCTGACACCGCCGCGGTGCGTGGGGCGGCCGCCGTCACGCGGCGACGTCGGCGGCCAGGAACGGCTGGATCAGTGCGAGCAGGGCCTCAGGGCGGTCCAGCGGGATGATGTGACCGCAGTCCTCGATGACATGGCCGGTCAGGTCGTCGGCGATCGGGCGCAACTGCTGTTCGAGCGCGGCACCGACAGGGTGTGCCCCGATGGCCATGGTGGGCATCGTGAGCCGGGCCGTCATGGTGGCATCCCTGATCTGCCGGGCGCTGCCCGGCAGGGCGCGGTAGTAGGAGAAGGCGCGGCGCAAGGCGTCCTCGCCGGTGTAGGCGGCGAGGAACGCCTCACGGAGCGCGCCGGGTACGCCGCGACCGAGCGTGCCGTTGTCGAGGAACCAGCCGATGTACCGGTCCTCGTGGCCGGTCAGCACGGATTCCGCGAGACCGGGCTCGGAATGGAATCCGAACCACCATCGGGCTCCGTCCACCGCGGTCTGCCCGCTGCTCGGCAGGCCGCCGAGCAGCGCCTCCATCAGCACCAGGCGCCGGACGAGGCCGGGACGCCGCAGGGCGAGCAGGAAGGCGGGAGGGGCTCCCGCGTCGATGCCGGCCACCGCGGCGTCCGTCACGCCGAGCGCCTTCAGCAGGCATTCGGCGTCCCGCGCGAGCGTCGCGGCGTCGTAGCCCTGTGCCGTGGGCTCCGTGCCGGACGCAGCCTTGTCGGTGCGCAGCCACCGCATGTCCGGCGCGATCACCCGGTGGTGCCGGGCCAGCGGGCCGATGACCGCCCGCCACACTTCCCAGGTGTGCGGGAAACCGTGCAGCAGCAGGAGGGCGGGGCCTTCGCCGGCGAGGGCCACCTTACGGGTCATACCGCCCGCCGTGACGGTCCGTATCTCCACGTCCGGATCGAGGTCTGGACCGGTGGTACGGCGGGCGGCCGAGGGCATGTGAGGCGTCACATCTGCTCCGATGACAGTAACTATTGGTTACAACATGAAAGTAGGTGACTAAGCTCGACGTACCAAGACGGCACATTCCCGAAAGATGGTGAGCTCCGGGTGACCACCCCAGCCACGGGCCCCGCCGCCGCGCGCGGGGACCTCTTCGATCCGGACTGCCCGACGCGTCGGCTGCTCGACAGGGTCGGTACGAAGTGGACGTCCATGGCGATCAAGGTGCTGTCCGAGGCCGCTCCGCAGGAGGTGCGGTTCGCCGAGTTGCAGCGCAGGATGCCCGGCGTGTCGCAGAAGATGCTGTCGGCCACCCTGCGGAGCCTCACCCGCGACGGCCTGGTCTCCCGCCGTGTCGAGCCCACCGTCCCGCCGCGCGTGCACTACCGGATCACCCCACTGGGGCTGTCTCTGGAGGTGCCGCTCGCCGCGCTCCGCTCCTGGGCCGAGGAGCACATGGCCGAGATCGACACCAACCGACGTACCGAGCCGGACGGAACCGGCGAGGGCTGAACCGGTTCCGTCTCCCGAAAGGTTCCGCGGTCCGGCGGCACCCTCCGGTCCGAAGCCCGGGCGCTTCGCCGCCTGCGCTTCGGCATCGGGTCGCGGTCCCAGGAAGGACGCCCGGCATGACCGACGATCAGAAGTCGAAGCACGCGTGGCGGTGCGGCGATCGCAGTTGCGCCGCGCAGGATCGCCTCGCGCGGCGGGTCGAGGCAGAAGCGGAAGAACTGCGCGGAATCCCTGCCGGGTGGTACCCGACGATGCCGCATGGCGCTGACGTGCGCCATGCGTCCGCAGTGGGGGGGCGCATGGCGGGCCGGGCCGTCTGTGTCGACCCGCCCGCATGGGCGTCAGGCCGTGTGCTGGTAGGCCGGATAGGTGAGGTAGCCGGTGTCGCCGCCCTGGTAGTACGTGGCCTCGTCGACGGGGGCGATCGGCAGGCCGGTGCGGAGGCGTTCGACGAGGTCGGGGTTGGCGAGGAAGCCGCGGCCGAAGCTGATCAGGTCCGCGCCGAGGCCCAGCCAGTGGTCGGCTTCCGCGCGGCCGGCCTGCTTGGGGCCCATCGGGAGGACCGGATTGACGATGAAAGTGCCGGGCCAGGCGCGGCGCAGGCCGATGAGCACCTCCTCGTCCGTGGTCACCTCCAGGTGGACGTAGGCGAGTTGGAGCCGGGCCAGTTCCGTCAGCAGCGCGGTGTTGAGCGCGAGCGCGTCGGTCTCCTCGACACCCCAGAAGCCGCCCCCCGGGGAGAGGCGGATGCCCGTCCTGGCCGCGCCGATCGCGTCCACCGTCGCGGCCACGGCCTCAACGGCGAACCGGATCCGGCCCGCGACCGTGCCGCCGTAGCGGTCCGTGCGCCGGTTGGCGTTGGAGGAGAGGAACTGGGAGATCAAGTAGCCGTTGGCGCCATGGAGTTCGACGCCGTCGAAGCCCGCGTCGATCGCGCGGCGGGCCGCCTCGGCATACGCGTGGGCGTGCTCGGGCACCTCGGCGGTGTCCAGTGCGCGGGGTGTGGGTGCGGGCTGCGGGCCGGTCGGGGTGAAGACGTCGCCCCCTGCGGCGATCGCCGAGGGGCCGACGGGCCGGTGGCCGGTCGTGTCGGGGTGTGAGACCCGGCCGCCGTGCATGAGCTGGGCGAAGATCCGTCCGCCGTTGATGTGTACGGCGTCGGTCACGGCACGCCACGAGACGGCCTGCTCCTCGGTGTGCAGTCCGGGCGTGCCCGGGTTGGACTGCCCGATGAGGCTGGGCTGCACGCCCTCGGACACGATCAGTCCGGCCGTCGCGCGTTGCGCGTAGTACGCCGCCATGGACGGCGTGGCGAGGCCGCCGGACGCGGCCCTGCCGCGGGTCATCGGGGCCATCACCATCCGGTTGGGCAGGGTCAGGTCGCCGAGTCGGTAGCTGCTGAACAACGTCGTCACGTCGGGCTCCTCCGTCCGTATCGCGTGCCCGGATGCCGGGCACAGCGCTACGCTAAAACCTGACATGGATGTCAGAGGCAAGCGCTGTGGCGTGGTTCACCACGGGAGGCAGTCATACGGATCGGCGAGCTCGCGGCGCGTACCGACGTCAGCGTCCGGTCGCTGCGCTACTACGAGGAGCAGGGGCTGCTGACCAGCAGCCGTAGCGCCAGTGGCCAGCGGCATTACACGGAGGCCGAGGTGGAGCGGGTGCGATTCATCCAGCGCCTGTACGCGGCGGGCCTGTCCAGTCGTACGATTTCCGAGCTGCTGCCCTGCGTCGACACGCCCAGCGAGGGCAACTACGACGCCGCTCTTGAGCGGATGGCGCAGGAGCGCGACCGGCTCTCCGAGCACATCGACGAACTCGTGCGGACCCGGACCGCGTTGGACGTCCTGATGGCCACGGCCCGGGCCCATCGGGAGAGCCACGCGCTCGCTCAGGGTGTCCGCCGTGCGTCAGGTGACGGGGCGAGCGCCCCACGCGTTCTGGAGAGCTGACCGCACGCCTTCCCCGAGAACCAGGTGCGTCATGCCGCCTGGAAGGGTGGGCAGCTCAGCCCAGTGAGTCACGGTCTCATCACTGGCAAGGCCGTAAGGCAAACGGACAACCCCGTCGGAATCGACGAAGCAGTCCCTGTGCTCCGCCCCGTCCTCACTCCCGTGCACGGTCGTGAAGACCATCGGCCTCACCAGCCAGAATTCCTCACCCAACGCCGTATCGGCCTCGGACGCAGCGGCAATGTCAGCTGGATACCGGCCCGTGATCGCCGCTGCCACCGGTGTACCGTCCCGAGGCAGCCTCTCGCGTGCGTCGACCCACGTCACCACGGTGTTCGGATTCGTCATCTCCACCCTCACTCGCGCACTCGGCACATCGTCTTCCGCCCCCGAACCGGCGCCCGGCAAGGGCACTTCCCCGACCCCGGCGTCCGGCAAGACCGACCGGCGCGCGCGAGGGTTGCCCGCGCCGGAACGAGCACGGCCGACGGCGTCAGGAGCGTTCCGGCCCGTTCGTCTCCTCGGTGGCTGCGGCCCGGGCGCGACCGCGGCTGAGCAAGGTGCCGGTGCCTCCGGCGATCACCAGGCCGATGGCGATGACCCTGGCCGCCTGGTAGTAGCCGGACGCCGACTCCTCCGGAGTGCCGGGCAGCCGGAAGAAGGCCCACGCCGCGGCGAGACCCCCGAAGACGATCAGGGCGACAGCCCCCCACCTACCGAGGCCCGCCCACCAGGGCCCCGGGTCGTAACCCCGCCCGTCGGTCCGCTCAACGTCCTTGTCGGCCACGTCTGTTCTCCTGGGCGTGTGGTGGCGGTCGCGCGGGAAGACGCGGGCCGGGGGCGGAAGGTTCACCGGGCCGAACGTTCCCTGCTGAAGCCGGCATCCGGCCGGCCGGAGAAATCTTCCGTCGCCCGACCCCGGCGTTCCAGGAGTCGGGTCATCCGGTGCTGCAACCGTCTTTCCGGGAGCTGCGTCTCCTCGACTGCGAGGACTCGGCGTGCCGGACGGAACGGGAAGAACGGTCGATGTCGAACGGAACTACGGGCGCGGTGCTGTGTGCCGCGGCAGCCGTGTTGCTCATCGCCGTCGCATGGCGGGAGGCGGCTGTGGTGCGGCGGCTGCGGCGGGACGGCATTCGCACGCGAGGCATCGTGGTCGACAACACGCAGGTCGCCGAGGACGACGGGCACATCTGGGTGCCGGTCATCGCCTTCCACGACCAGCAGGGACACCGCATGGAGTTCTCACCCCGGATGCGGGGGACCGGGATGGGCCTGGCGACCGGGCGTGAGGTTCCGGTGGTGTATGAAGGTCGGCACCCCCAGACGGCACGGGTGCACATGTGGCGGCACATGATGGGGACGGCGGTGTCCCTGCTGCTGGGCGGGATGGTCTTCCTCGGGGCCGGCGTACTGATCGTCCTGACGAAGTGACCGCTTCATCCGGCAGCGGCCCATGGCCGTGCTGCGTGCGGCCCCGGCGTCTTCTGGCCACTCCCTTCCTCTCTCTGGAGCTTGTCGACCATGCGTAACCGGATCTTTCCCCGTCGCTCCGCTGTGGCTTGCGCGGTGTCGGTCGCCGTCGCCTCGTTCCTCGCCACTGCCTGTTCGCGCGGCGAGGATACGGAGCAGGCGCTTTCCTCGTCCGCGACCGCGCCGACCGGGGCCGGCGCGGCGTCGGGGAACGCGGTCGGGGGATCGTCCAAGGTGACGCTTCCGCCTGTGCGCGCGGGCTTCGACTACCAGCTCGGCGGTCCCTACACCCCGCCGGCCGGGGTGTCCGTCGTCGTCCGTGACCACACGGCGCCGCCCGCACCGGGGCTCTACAACATCTGCTACGTCAACGCCTTCCAGGCCCAGCCGGGCGCGGAGAAGGAGTGGGATGCCGATCTGCTGCTCCGGGACGGGGCGGGCAAGGTCGTCATGGACAAGGACTGGGGGGAGGCCATGCTGGACGTTCACACCGACGCCAAGCGCAAGCGGATCGCGCGGAAGGTGAACGCCTGGATCGACGGATGCGCGGCCAAGGGGTACAAGGCCATCGATCCGGACAACTACGACAGCTACACACGCGTACCCCACGGGCTGCTCACCGCGAACGACGCGAAGGCGTTCCTGTCCCTGCTCGCCGCCCACGCGCACGCGCAGGGCCTGGCCATCGGTCAGAAGAACACGGCGGCGCTGGCTCCGTACCGCAAGCAGGTCGGCGTCGACTTCGCCGTGGTGGAGGAGTGCGGCCAGTACGACGAATGCGGGGACTACGCCGCCGCGTTCGGCCACCACATGATGGTGATCGAGTACACCGAGCAGGGCATGAAGAAGGCGTGCCGGGGCTGGGGCGACAAGATCAGCATCGTCCGGCGGGACCTGAACCTCGTGCCCGCCGGCGACAAGGACTACCACCGGGAAACCTGCGGCACGTCCTGATGCACCGGCATTCGACGCCCGGCTCGGTCCGTTCCTGCCGACCGCACTTCGGCAAGCGCCTGCGGGCCGCCGAGTTCGCCCCGACCGGGAACCATGACGGCGCACTGCTGCCGGAGCGGCCTGCGCGCAGGTCCGGCGTGAAAACACCCCAGCGACGCTGCTGCGCGGGCACCGGGAGCTGGTCGCCGGCCAGTGGACCCACCCCCACAAGAGCCCCGGTCGGCCGCCGATTTCGGAGGAGACGCGGGGGCTGATCCTGCGTCTCGCGCGGGAGAATCCGCTGTGGGGACACCGCAGAGTGCGAGCAGAGCGGGCCCGGTCGGGGATCACTGTCCGCGCCGCCACCGCCCGGTCAGTACCGCGGCAGGGCTGCTTTCCCCGCCGAGATCGCCGAAGGCAGACGCCTTCGTGCAACGCCGACCACGACAACCGGCACCGCCCCCGCCAATCCCTCCGCCAACAATCTCCCCAAGCCTCGGAAACCGGCCAGACGGCACCTGCCATGCCGCAACGAGCCGCAAGCGGACCCGACAGAGCTGGAAGGCCTGTGTCCCGCCGCCGTCGGCGAACCGCGCGCAGATACGGAAAAGCCCGTATGGCCCAGCCCGGCAGGCTTCTCCGGCAGGTTCTGGTCGGCGCCGACCAGGACAGACTTGGGCCGGTTCACCGCCTGGGGCCCGCGCCCGCCCACTCGGCACGGCCCAGGCCGCGTTCCGAGGGCCGGTTCCATCGAGTGGACCAGGCTCGTGTTCTGTCCGCAAAGAGCGCAACCACCCTCCGGGGTGACGCAGTTACCCAAGGCATGGAGAACACGGACAGTACACATGTCACCCGCCGGGCCCTGCTGTCAGTCGGCGGATTGATGCTTCTCAGCGGCTGCACAGCCCCTGGCGCTACGCCTGAACACGAAGGGAGGCCGGCACCTGACACCGTGAAGCCCACTCATCCGGGCGACTCTCACGCCAGCGAGCCGGCCTACGTCGAGCTGCCGGGCAGGCCGGAGTTCTACGTTCACCGGGGCCCGCGAGCGATCGCGCTGACCATCGACGACGGTCCGAACCCCGAATGGACTCCGCAGGTGCTGGACCTCCTGCGCCGCTACGCCGTAACCGCCACGTTCTGCCAGGTCGGTGCCCGCGTCAGCGCGTATCCCAACCTGGTGCGGGCGGTAGCCGCCGAAGGCCACCTGATCGCCAACCACACCTGGACCCACGCCGACCTGGCCCGGGCATCCGCAGCGACCGTCCGCTCCCAGCTCGAACGCACCAGCGACACGATCGAGAAGGTCACCGGCCATCGTCCCACGATCTTCCGCGCCCCCTACGGAGTCTGGTCGGAGCCAACCCTGGCCACCTGCGGCGCGATGGGCATGCGCCTCCTGGACTGGTCCGTCGACCCCCACGACTGGTCACGACCGGGCACCTCGCTCATCGTCGAGCGGATCATGGCTCACGCCCGTCCCGGATCGATCATCCTGGAGCACGACGGCGGAGGCGACCGCTCCCAGACAGTGGCCGCCCTGCGCCTGGTGCTTCCCCGCCTGCTCGATGCCGGTTATCAGTTCGTCACCCCCTGACGGGAGGTGCCGACGGCGGCCGAGCAGCGGCCTTCCACGGGTAGCGCTTGCCGGGCGCCGTACCTCCACTTCGACCGAGCCCCGCTGCGGTCCTGTTTCCAGGCACCGCGGGCCCCCGCGATTCATCCGGATGTGGCAGCCCGTCAGGGTCGCATCGGGGCCTGGTGGCCGTCGTCACCCGTTCGGCGCACAGCGGTCGCTGTCGCACGGGGGGTCGGGTTCGCTGGCCGAGGGCCCTGTGTCGCGACCCGGGGCCTTCCAGCATCGTCGAGCGAAGGAGACACGGCCGTGCCCAGAGGCAGGATTCACGAGTGAGCCCTGGATCAGGGTCAGGGTCAGGGGAAGATCCGGAACGATGCAGGTGGTCCCGTGCTGGACTTCACCATCGGCGACCTCCTGAATCCCGCCGATGGCCGGGATCTGCACAAGGGGGAAACCGATACCCGGTCTCCGTGAGCGCGCCAGGCTCGGCGAGAGCCGCCAAAAAAGACGAATCGCGGGGCAACGGCGCTCGGGCGTTCTCCCTCTGACAGGTTGAGGTCGGTGAACTGATACGGCGGCTGCGGACCGGGGACGGTCTCGGGTACTCCGTTCTTCGCCGGTGCCACGGCCGAGACCTCGAAGGGCTCGAAGGGGGAGACAGACGATGGGCTTTCTCGACCGACGTGCTGTACGTACGGCCGTCGTCACGGCAGCAGGCGTAGCAGCACTTGGGCTGAGCACGGTGACGGCTTCCGCGAAGATCAGTTACGACTTCAAGGTAAGCCCGCACACCGTGAAGGCCGGCGCGCGCGTCCACGTGAAGGGGGACGCCTCGAACGACTCGGAAGACCTTCAGAAGTTCTGTGTGCAGCAGCGACAGGGCAAAGGGCCCTGGCGTACGGTGCAGTGCGCTCACGGAGGCATCGGCCTTGGTGGCGCAGTCGATACCTGGGTACAGGCGAAGCACCGAGGCACGCTGCAGTTCCGCGGCGCACTCTACGAGGCGGGCTTGACCTCGCACAGGCTGCACCTGCAAACGGTCACGCCCACCGAGACAGTCCGCGTTCGCTGACCGCCGACCCGCGCGGTCTCGAAGCCCGCGACGCGTCTGCTCGGCCCTGCCGTTTCGATGGCAGACGGGATGGGAGTACGAGCGCGGACGGATCGAACTCATGGCGATGTAGTGGGACAGATGCCGGAACAGCCTCGCCGACGACATGGCCGAAGCCGACGGGGCCACGGCTGCCCCCGGACCCGAAGCCGGCCCCGACGACGTCACATGGATCGAGCCACCGGTTTACCCCAAAGTGCGGCACATTGGTTCGCGTTCAGAGGCCTTCAGATGGCGCTTGATGCCGCTCCCGGCCCCCGCGCCCACCGATGCGAAGCCCTGCACCGCCTTCCGTCCGACCCGGCCCTGTCCCTGCCCGCCTTCGGCCGCCCGCGCGCTCGGAGACGCCCACGCCTCATCCTGTGCGGTGCCTGCGCCCTCCCCTGGCCAGACCTCCGACCGGCACGCCCGCCACCGCGGCATGGGATCCTGAGCCGCGCCCAGCTCTCACCCACCTCGGCGTACTGATCGAGGAGAAGACGGTAGTGAGCGACCTCCTGACCGACCTGACGGCTTGACGGCAAGCGCGACGCAATGATCAAGACTCGGTGATTCGGCTGTGCACATGGACGGCGTGGCCGTAAAAGCCCTCGGGTTGCTGAGCCAGGAGGGGAAGCACCCGGCGAGTCACCGCCGCGACCGGTTCGGAACGGGTGACCGCGTCGTGTGCTTCCTTGTCGATCCACAGCTGTGTCAGCCAGACCGTATCCGGCTCGTCGAAGGCTGTGTTGATGCTGTAAGCAAGCAGGCCGCCGTCCTCGCCGCCGGCGCGGAATCCGTCAAGGAGCAGGGTGATCAGCTCGTCACGCCGCCCAGGCAGTGCGGTCATCCGCCCGTGGACACTGAACATGTTCTCACTGGACACGCGCGTTCCCCCTTCGCCGGACGTCCGCTTGCGAGACTACCCGTCCGCAGGCTCCGCAGCCTCCGTCGACGAGGCTCGCCTCGGCACGGACGACGCATGATGTCGGGCGGCAATTTCCCTGCGTCCTCGATGGCCGACCGCGCATGATGCCGTCGCTGGGAACGGCCCGGAACAGACAGCCAGCGGGGTCGGCCGAGGCGGACACCACATCGTCGGCACAAGCGGGGGCGGATAGCGCCGTGCCCCTGCCGGGCAGCCCTTTGGCGCCGAACAGCTTCTCCTTCGGGCGGCGGCTCAGAACAGGCAGGGTGGCACCCCCTCTGCCATAATTGCCACATTGCGCAACTGTACAACCATTGGGTAGAGCCAGTCGTCCCTTCTGTATGACGCGGACGGACGGGGGCGCCCGGATGACCACCACAGGGGACGGCAGGACAGCACGGGGCCGCGGGCGCAGCCCGTGGCGGATCATGCTGCTCATCGCGCTGGTCGTCGTGATGCTCGGCGCGGTGGGCCTTGGCTGGATCTACCTGAAGCTGAACAGCGCCATCCGCACCTTCGACGCGGGCGGCCTGTCCGGGCACCGCCCCGCGGCAGGCCCGTCCCGCAGCGAGAACGTCCTGGTCATCGGGTCCGACGCGCGCAATGACGGCAACAGCTCACTGGGCGGCGGCGATACGAACGACATCGGCCGTTCCGACACCGCGGTCCTGCTGCACGTCTACGCCGACCACAAGCACGCCCTCGCCGTGTCGATCCCCCGCGACACCCTGGTGACCATCCCGCCCTGCAGACTGCCGGGCGGCTCCTGGACGAAGTCGCAGACCGACGCCATGTTCAACTCGGCGTTCTCCGTCGGGCAGACGGACAAGGGCAATCCGGCCTGCACCCAGAACACCGTGGAACAGCTCACCGGCCTGCGCGTCGACCACACCGTGGTCGTGGACTTCAAGGGCTTCGCGGCACTGACCGGTGTGGTCGGCGGGGTGCAGGTCTGCCTGCCGCAGGACGTCTACGAGAAAGACCTCGACCCCAACCGCGCCACCCGGGGCAACCTGCTCTTCAAGAAGGGCGAGCAGACCGTTTCCGGACAACAGGCCCTGGACTACGTCCGTATACGGCACGGTCTCGGTGACGGCTCCGACATAGGGCGGATCAAACGGCAGCAAGCCTTCCTCGCCGGCCTGATCAAGAAGGTCAGGAGCGACGGGATCACACCCGTCAACCTGCTGCCGCTGGCCGACGCCGCCACGAAGTCGCTCACGGTCGACCCCGGCCTGGGCACGGCGAACAAACTGATGTCCTTCGCCATGTCGCTGAAGGACATCGGCCTGCACGACACCAAGTTCGTCACCCTCCCCTGGCGGTACGCCGGCGAACGCGTCGCCGTCGTCGAGCCGGACGCCTCCAACTTGTGGGCAGCACTCAAGGCGGATCGCACCATCGACGGCACGGACGCCAGCGGGAAGAAGCAGCCTCAGGGCGGCGCGGCCGCATCGCCCAGCCCCACCCGGAGCGTCTCTGGCGCCGGTATCGACGTCGCCGTATACAACGGCACCGCCCTGAGCAGCCTCACCTCCAGGGCCGTCTCGGCACTCACGGAGCACGGCTTCACCGTCACCGGCACCGCCAGGGCGAGCAGCCAGGACGACACCACCACCGTCATCGAGTACGGCGCCGCCCTGAAGCCACAAGCCGAGACGGTGGCCCGGCTCTTCCCCGGCGCCCAACTCCATTTCATCGGCGGACCGGGCATCAACGTGGTCCTGGGCGCCTCTTACGCCACGGGTGGTTCCTCCGCCGCGGAAACCCCGACCGCCGTGCCCGGCTCCGTGACGGACGACGCCCGCTCGGCGGACGACGACCCGTGCTCCGATCTCACGTACGGATCAGGTGGCTGACGAGGCGCCGCGCGGTCAGCGATGGCGAGACAGGCCGCCACTGACGCGGCCACGCCGCCCACGAGCAGCGGGCCGCGCAGGCCGTTCGACGGCGAGCGCGAGCGCGGTGACCGGATGGAGTCGGACCAACTCGTCGAGGCAGAGGGACCCGTGGGCGGAGACGTCCCGGTCGTGCTGCCTCCACACGTGCACGATGCGGGCCGCGTCGGGAATCGGCGTCTCGGCGCGGCGCCTCAGGCCGGGTAGTCCCAGGCGCTTGTCCTGCGCGACTGTCCCTGCAGTGGCAGCGATTCCCCGGTACGCCGGGCGAGCTGACCGACCATCAGCCGGACGACGAGGACGACGTCGGGGTCATCGATACGGTAGATCTGCCGCCGACCCTCGCGGCGGGAGCGGACCAGGCCCGCGAGCTTCAGCTTCGACAGGTTCTGGCTCATCGCGGGCAGCGTCCCGCCCACCCGTTCCGCGAGCCGGCTCACATCGCTCTCGCCCTGGGACAGCGCCCACATGATGTGCAGCCGCGGCGTCGAAGCCAACATCCCGAAGGCGGTGACTGCCTCCGCGAGCGCCTCGGCGGACAGATCCTCGAAGCCATCGACGATCTGCGCCACAGTCCTCTCCCGTCCGTGCATCAAAGACGCTTCACACGCGCCCGCCCAGTGTAGGCGTCATGGACTCAAGGACGCCTTGCAATACCGCGCCGCGGCTGAGGTCATCCCCAGCGCCTCGCTGCACCCGTTGATTGCTGTATTGCGCGGCCTCTCCACGAACCGCCCCAGAGCGGCGGGCAGCGGGGAGAACGTCCTCGGCATCGGCTCCGACGGTCGCGTCCACGGCAACAACGCGCCGGGCGGCGGAAGCAAGGACGACGTCGGGCGCTCCGACACCGCACTCCTCCCGCACGTCTACGCCGACCACGGCATGCCCTCGCGGTCCCGATCCCGCGTGATGCGCTGGTCGTGACCCCGCCCGTGTGCGTGCCACAGGACGTCGACTCCGGCCTGGGAACGACTGACGCGCCGATCTCTTTCGCCATGCCGCTGAAGGCCATCGACCCGCACAACACCAAGTCCTTCACCGTGCACTGGCGTTACGACCACGCGCGTGCCGCACTTGCCCGGCCGGACGCCGACGAGTTGTGGGCGACACTGAAGGCCGACCGCCCCGGCGGCACCGGGAGGACCATTCATGCCGCGCCCGAACATCGGGCAGCCACCGACCCGCCGGACGCCGGCCCGCTACGGCTTCACCGTCGTCGGCACGGGCAGCGACGCCCGCCGGGATCAGGTCGTCACCGGGCCAGGCATCACCGTGGTCCTGGGGCAGAGGTACGGCTCCTCCGCCCTGCCCGTCGCACCCAGGCGCACGCCAGTCACCTCTGACCCCCGCTCCGCCGACGGCTCCCCCTCCTCCGGCCTCTCGTACGAATGAGCAATGGCATCGAAGCGCGTGCCGTCGGTCGGGACGACGCGGCGTGGCGGATCACCCACGCAGCGATGCCGCCGCCTGTGAATCGAGGCCGGCTGGTGAGCGACAGCCCGAACGTTTGCTAGATTGCGCAATCACGCAACTGAAGTGCCGCCCCGCTTCGCCCGACGGACCGGCCGCAGACAACCGGCCGCACGCCCGAGGGACTGCTGGGCGCAACCATTGCCGGGAGTGGGACATGAGTGACCTGCGGGACGGCTCCGCCGGCCGAGCCACGCGCCGCCCAGGTGCCCCGTCGGCGCACGGACCGGCCTGCCGACGAACGCCCGCCAGGTGGCCGGGCGGCGGCACGGGCGGCGTCCCGGTCCTCCGGCCGCGGGAACTCGCGGCGCCGGGTCCGGCCGACGCGCAGGGGCAGGCGGGCGCTGCGGATCGCCGGGACGTGCCTGGCCTTCCTGGTCCTGGTGACCGCCGGCGCCGGGTGGTGGTTCTACGAGCACCTCAACGGCAACATCAACAGCGTCTCACTCGACGGGAAGGGCGGCAGCGAGAAGGCGGACGCCTTCGGCCGTACCCCGATCAACCTGCTGGTGATCGGCTCGGACGGGCGCACCAGCGCGGCCGACTGCAGGCTGGGCGGCGGCTGCTCCCGGACCGGGGTGCAGTCCGGCAACGGCAACGCCGACGTGGAGATGGTGGTGCACATAGCCGCCGACCGCTCCAACGCCACGGTGATGAGCGTCCCCCGCGACACCATGACCAACGTCCCGGCCTGCACCGATCCCACGTCGAAGCAGTCCACGTCCGGCTACTACGGACAGATCAACAGTGCTCTCTCGTACGGCCCGGCCTGCCAGGTGGCCACCATCCACCAGCTCACCGGCATCCCGATCGACCACTTCGTCAAGCTCGACTTCTCCGGCGTGGTCAGCATGTCCGACGCGGTCGGCGGCGTGGACGTGTGCGTCAGCGACGACGTCTACGACACCTACTCGCACCTGAAGCTGTCCAAGGGCACCCACACCCTCAAAGGCGTCGGGGCCCTGGAGTTCGTCCGCTCCCGGCACGGCTTCGGCGACGGCAGCGACCTCGGCCGTACGGTCTCGCAGCACCTCTTCCTCGGCGCGATGATCCGCAAGTTCAAGAGCGCCGGCACGCTCACGGACCCCGCCAAGGTCTACGGCCTCGCCGACGCGGCCACCAAGGCGCTCACCGTCGACGACGGGCTGGGCAGCATCAGCAAGCTGGTGGGCCTCGCCTCCGACCTGGACAAGGTCCCCTCCCACCGGATCACCTTCACCACCATGCAGACCGCCGCCGATCCCCACAACAGGGACCGTGTCGTGCCGGGCACCGGAGCCAGGTCGCTGTTCGCGAGCATCGCCAACGACCAGTCGCTGACCGCCGGTTCGGGCAAGAAGTCCGCAGCACCCTCCGCCACCGCCCGGTCCGTCGATCCCTCCCGGATCGCCGTGACCATCGAGAACGGCACCACTGTCGGCGGCCGGGCCTCCGAGCTGGCCACCGCCCTGACGGACAAGGGCTTCAGCCAGGGCACCACCACAGCCAACGCCCCCACCACCGCGTCCGTCACCACGCTCACCTACGGCACCGGGCAGAAGCCCGAGGCCCAGGCGGCGGCCAATGCCCTCGGCCTGCCTTCCTCGCACCTCGAGCAGGGCGGTGACACTGGCCTGACCCTGGTCATCGGCAGTGACTGGCCCAGCGGCACCAGCTACCCCGCCGGCCACGGCAGCACCGGCGCCTCCTCCCCTGCCCCCGCCGACACCCACGCCGCGGTCTCCGACGCCCACGCCCAGACGGCCGACCAGCCCAAGGGCTGCGCTCAGGTCAGCCCCTACAGGACCGTCTCCCTCAACGGCGTCAGCATGACCCCCGCCCAGGCGTACGCCGCCGCCCGCGACCAACCCGACTCCGACTCCTGAACCGTTCGTCGCGGCCGGTGCTCGTTTCGCCACCCTCAGCGAAAACCTCATCGGTTGCGCAATGATGGAAGCGTCGACAGAGGCGAAGGGGAGGGGCCCGGCCATGCGGGAGACAACCGCCGCGGAAGGCGTGCTCGACGAACTGGCGCAAGGGTGTCCGCTGCCGCCCGAGGACGAGGTGCGTGACACCTATCAGCCTGTCGAGGTGTACGACGGGGAGGGATGGCCGTGGCCGGGATCCACCACCGGATGGTGGACAGGCCCCGACGGCGTCACCGCCTGCCGGCTGCGGCTGTCGGGCGTGGCGGCTGCGCGATGGGTCCTGTTCGACCCGGACCGGATCGTCGCCCGGGTCCAGAGCGGCACGTAGACCGCCTGTCGGACGGCGGACCGGATCAGCGAGCCGGGCCGCCGCCTCAGTGCGTATCCAGCCAGTGGAGGTGCTCTACGGCGGAGTCCTGCCGTCGCGCAGAGAACCCTTCGCTGCCAGGGGGCCGCGCTCGATGAACGCCGGTCCGGTCGGCCCGAGGGCGACCGGATACAGTGCGCGAGACGGCAGCCCGGTCAGGGAGGGGAAGCATGACCGCCACCAGTAACACCCGGCCCGCCGAGGGTGAAGCGCAGGCGCCGCGGCGGAGCCGACTGCACCGCCTGATGCGCTACATCCCCCTGATCGCCCCCGTCCTGCTGTGGGCCGTGCCCTGCTGGGTGCTCCTGCACGCCGGCCAGCACTGGCCGCTGCCCGTCACGTTGGTCGGCACCGGCCTGTTCGCTCTCGGCCTCGTCGGTATGCCGCTCGCGATGATGCGCGGCCACGGCCGGCGTCAGCAGGACCGGGCGGCGATCGTCGGTGACACCCTGCTGGGCACGAGCTGGGTTCTGTTCACCTGGTCCGTTCTGCTCGGCGTCCTCTTGCGGCTCGCCCTGACCGTGGCCGGCGTCGGCGGGAGCCAGGACCGGGCCCGCATCGTCACGTGGGCCGTCCTCGGTGTCACCGCCGTACTGCTCGCCTGGGGGTACGCCGAGGCCCGCCGCGTGCCACGCGTGCGCCGACTCGACGTGCAACTCCCGCGGCTGGGTGCCGGGTTGGACGGCGTCCGCGTCGTCCTGATCACCGACACCCACTACGGCCCGCTCGATCGCGCTCGCTGGTCGGCACGGGTGTGCGAGGCGGTGAACACGCTGGAGGCCGACCTGGTCTGCCACACCGGCGACATCGCGGACGGCACGGCCGAACGCCGCCGCGCCCAGGCCGCCCCACTCGGCACGGTGCAGGCCACCCGGGCCCGGGTCTACGTCACCGGCAACCACGAGTACTACAGCGAGGCCCAGGGCTGGGTCGACCTGATGGACGAGCTGGGCTGGGAGCCGCTGCGCAACCGCCATCTGCTGCTCGAACGCGGAGGCGACACCCTCGTGGTCGCCGGTGTGGACGACGTCACGGCCGAGTCCTCCGGCCTGGCAGGCCACCGCGCCCACCTCGCCGGAGCCCTGGACGGCGCCGACCCCGACCTGCCCGTCCTGCTCCTGGCACACCAGCCCAAGTTCGTCGACCGGGCGGCAGCAGCCGGCATCGACCTCCAGCTCTCCGGCCACACCCACGGCGGCCAGATCTGGCCCTTCCACCACCTGGTCCGCATCGACCAGCCCGCCCTCGCCGGCCTCAGCCACCACGGCCCCCGCACCCTCCTCTACACCAGCCGCGGCACCGGCTTCTGGGGACCGCCCTTCCGCGTCTTCGCCCCCAGCGAGATCACCCTGCTCGTACTCCGCTCCCCGCACCTGCCCACCTCGCCGTAGCACGCGGCGGGCCACGCCGACGGTCTGCGTGCACGGACACCGCACCCGGACAGCGAGTTGACGGCAGGAAGCCGCTGGGTGTGCGCCGCCGATCCCCGGACGCAACCATGCTCGGCCAACTCCGTCGGCAGTTGTCGTCGACGGCAAGGGCGTCACCGGGTCACGGTGCGTGCCGCAGGCATCGGGGCGGTGACCGTCACGTGGGGGCCCGAGAATGCGCCCCCCTTCACGCTGCGGCTGAGCGGGGCGGCGTGTCCGGTGCAGTGAACCCGTACGCCGACGACGGCCGGTGCGCCCCGGAAACGGGGTGCGCACCGGCCGTCGTCGGCGTACGGGGCGTACGGGGCGTGATCAGTCCTTACGGGCCTTGAGGCGCCGTATGTCGAAGGACCGGATGCCGCGTCCGTGGGTGGCGGCGTACAGCTTGCCGTCGGGGCCGAGGCGCAGCTGCATGACGGCCGTGGTGGGCAGGTCGTGTCCCAGGACCTGCCACTGGGTGGCGCCGGCGGGGCGGTAGAAGGTGGCGAGGTCGGTGCCGAGGGCGAGGCCGCCGTTCGGGAGGAGCTTGACCGTGTCGGCGGGGACGTCGGGCAGGTTGGCCGAGATGTCCGTCCAGTTCGCGCCGCCGTCCTTGGTCTCGAAGACGTGGCCGACGCCGGCGCCGGGGCCCTCGGTGAAGCGGCGGGAGAAGCCGTTGATGGCCACGTAGACGTGCTGGGCGTTGGCCGGGTCGATCTCGAAGCCGGAGACGTAGCGGTTCGGGATGGTGCCGTCGACCGGGAGGTTCAGCTGGTGCCATCCGGTGCCGTCGGCGTTGCCGACGGCGATGCCGCGGGTGAAGCCCTGGTTGTTGCAGGGTCCGCACCAGCCGACGTACACCGTGCCGCCGGAGGACGCGACGGCGGTGGCCACATGGCCCTCACCGAGGTCGTAGGCGTTCGCCCACTCCTTGCCGGAGCGGATCGCGTAGCCCTTGGTGTTCACCCACACGTGCCGGCCACCCGCGATCCAGGTGTTGGAGTCCTTGGCGTCGGCCGTGATCGGGGCGATGAAGCGGGCGCCGCTGCCGCCCTGGTCCTTGTCGGGCGGGGCGATCTCGTACTCGGTGGCCTTCGTCGGGTCCGTCGACCAGGAACCGTCGTTCACGCCGCAGTCCTGCGTGACCCACATGTCGAGGTAGACGTACTCCTGGGCGATGTTGCAGCCGTTGGCGGGGTCGGTGATGGTGTCGCCGCCGTCGCCGCCGAAGTTGGAGCCCATGACCTTGTCACGGCCGCGCAGGATCGACTGGCCGTTGTCCTGCAGACCGCCGGTCACCGAGACGCCGCCGTTGGTCAGGTCCTTGCCGACGCCCACGGAGTAGTACTGCAGGGTGTCGATGGTGCCGTCGCTCAGGGACTGCCAGTCCTTGGCGTGACCGCCGGAGTCGACCGCGCCGTTCAGCGGGCGGCGGTAGATGCCGCCGTCGTTGCCGACGTACGCCCAGGTCTTGCCCCGGTAGCTGCCGATCGCGACGGCGTGCTGGTCGGAGTGGACGGTGGGTGAGCAGTCGCCGGTCTGCTTGGCCGGGTCGTTGCTCCAGCAGGGGAAGGGGAAGTTCCAGTACGGGCCCGGGGTCGTCCAGCTCTGGCCGGCGTTCTTGGTCTCGAAGACCTCTTCCAGGCCGAGGTAGAGGTGGTCGGCGTTGGCCGGGTCGACCTGGAGGAACTGGTTGTACCAGGACTGGATGCCGGGCATGTAGCCGGCGGTCTGCAGCGCCGACCCGGACGCCTTCAGCTTGGTGTAGTCCGCGATCTGCGTCCACGGTCCGAACGGCGAGCCGTTCTTCGAGACGTACACGCCCTTGAGCCCGCTGTCCGGGTTGGCGGCCATCTGCGCCGGGGACTGGTCGATGGCGTACAGGCGCGAGCCGTCGGCAGCGGCGGCGAAGGTCATGTTGCCGACGTCGGCGCTGCTGGTGGGCAGGTCGCCGAGTCCGCTGACCGGCTTCCAGCTGCCGTCGCCCTGCTCGGCGTACAGGCCGTTGTAGGTGTCGCCGCCGCGCCAGCCGACCGCGAGGAGGACCTTGTTCGGATCCTTGGGGTCCACGGCGATGTCGTTGGCGATGTTCTTGTACGGCGCGCTCGGATCGTCCGCCTTCGAACCGCCCGGCAGATAGTCGGGGTTGGGAGCGAACTCCTGCTTCCAGGGCCCGGACAGGGTGGTCGTCGAGTGCGACCACACGCCGGTGCTGGTCGCCGCCCACACCTTGGTGCCGGCGAAGCGCAGGGCGTGGATGACGGTGGACTCCAGTTCGGCGCCGCCGACGCGGTCACCGGGCTGGAACTGCCCGTGCCGTGGGTCCTTCAGGACGTACACGCCCGTGCCGACGAAGGACGTCGCCCCGGTGTTGGACTCGCCCGTGGCGTACCAGAGCCGCTTCTGGCCGTCGAGGGAAAGGGTGCCGGTCGACAGGGACGGGAGCCTGTCGGAGATCGGCTTCCAGTGGCCGCCGCCGGTCGTGGAGCGGAAGACACCGCCGTTGGCGCCGCCCGCGTACACATACCCCTGGTCGTCGGCGGCGATCCCGGTGATCCGGCCGGTCACCTCGCCCGCGCCGCCACTGGAGTTGGAGTTGACGTCGCGGTAGCGGGGGTCGTCGGAGTTGTACGCCTTCTTGGTGACGTGGTCCCAGCTGCCGCTCGTGTGCTTCATGGACTGGAGCTGCTGCCAGGCCGCTCCGTAGGCGCCGGGCGCGACCACGCCGGGCGCAGTGCGTGCCTCGGTGAACTGGGCAGTCGCCTCGGCGGAGTTCTCCGCCTCGTCGGCGCCCCCGTCATCGCCCTCGGAGGCGGCCGGCGCGGACAACCCATGGCCCGCGTGCACCGCCTTGATGTGCTGGCGGCCCATGGCGGCCTGGTGGCGCGCCTGCCAGGGCCGCGGTCTGGCGGCGTTCGACGCCGCGAACGACTGGGTGCTCACCAGTCCGAACGCGGCCGCTACGACGGTGCAGGTGATGAACCGTCGCTGGTACTTCGGGGGCAACATGCCCGCTCCTCCCTGCACCGGGCATATGGGGGTGTCCCGGCACAGAGGGGATCTTGGCGTGACCACAACAGTCACACCAAGGGCTCACAGGAAAAATGGTGGGCTGTTTACCTTGCGGCGCGTCAGCACATCAACGGACGATCCTGTGCGGCCTGGCTGTGTGCCGAACCGCCGCGTGCGGTACAGCCGTAGCCGCCACGGAGGGGCCGTAGGACCCACCCGTCAGGAACAGGCCGCTGTATGCGTCCGTGGAGTCCTGCGGCGCGTTGGCATTGGTCTCGACGAACAGCGGCCGTACGGCGACGGGACCGGCAGTGGCGAGGCCCTCGTAGTCGCCGAGGAAGTGGCCCCCTGCATAAGGGGCCCGGAGCCAGTCGAAGACCCGCGAGATGCGGCGCTCGGTGGCGTGGTTCTGCGCGCCGCGCGGGAAGGTGAGCAGCCAGGCTGCGGCGGGGAGGGTGGTGGTGTTCCCGGCGGTGAGGTAGCGCAGGTCGTAGTAGGTGATCGCGACCGAGCCACGCGCGTCCACGCTGACGGAGGGCGTGAAGGCGGGTGCGGAGGCGACGGAGTTGACCCGCTTCGGAGTCGACCAGGTCCGGCCGCCGTCAGCGGAGTGGACCAGTTCCACGGAGTTGTGGGCACCCCCGCTGAAGTCCGAGCCCTCGTAGGCGACGTAGAGCTCGCCGGTGTGCGGGTCGATGGCGACGTTCGGCAGGTCGCCGCCCGCCCGCAGGGACTTGGTCGCGTCGGTGGGGGCGTTGGGATCGACTTCGGGTACGGACGTGTCCTTGGCGACCGTGACCGGCTTGCTCCACGTGCGGCCCTGATCGGTCGATTTCACGACGGCGAAGTGGAGGTCGGTGGGCGTGAAGGTGCCGGTCGCGTAGTCGATGTCGTACGTCTGCCAGTCGAGGACGTCGTAGAGGGTGTCGGTGCGCGGGTCGACGACGATGACGTTGCCGATGGTCTGCGAGTGGGGCACGACCGAGGTGTCCACGAAGGGGCGGGCCGTGGACCAGTGCCGGCCGCCGTCGCGGGTGACGGAGATGTAGGAGGGCCCGTCGTAGACCTTGGCGGAGTCGTCCTCGTCGATGCGGTCCCAGACCTGGTAGGCGACGCCCGGGTGGACGGGGTCGGCGGTCACGGCGTTCTTGTCGTCGGTGAACTGGGCCTGTGTGTCGTCGATCAGGGGGGTGGTGTGGGTCCAGGTACGCCCGCCGTCGTACGACGTCGAGGCGGCCACGCCGTTGCGCGCGTCGGTGGCGTCGAACACCAGGCCGCTGGCGTAGACCGTGCCGTCGGGGCCGGTGCTCACCCAGCCGTCGGACGCGCGCTGGTAGTTGAGCCCGCCCGGCGCGCAGTGCGAGAACGGCAGCGGGGTCTCGGTGAAGTGCCGACCGTCATGGGTGTACGTGGCGGTCAGACCCCGGGCTCCGCCATTGGACCAGCGGTCCTGCTGGAAGATCCCGACCGCGTCACGCGGATCGCGGGGGCTTGTGGTGACGTACGGTTCGGCCTCCGCCGACGGGTAGTTGGTACCGGTCCCGTCGCCGCTGATGTCGCAGGCGGCGTAAGGATCACCGGGCGAGACCAGGCCAACCGGCTGGCCGTCGCCCGCGGCAGCCGAGTTGCCCACGGTGGCGACGAGCAGGAACGCGGCAGCAGTGGCCACGAGAGACGCTCTTGTACGTGTGCGCATGGCGATTCCCCCAACTCTCCGAAGAACGGACCGTCTTGGGCTGTGCTGGCGCGGACACGGTCCCGGTGTCACCGGGACACGAGTCGCCTGGAGCCTAGTCCCGGGCCGTGGGAGCGGAGTTGAGGAAGGGGTCAAGGGCACGTCAATTATCGGATGCCTCCGTCGATCAGCGGCGCAGGCCCTCCGGGACCGGCCGGGCGCCGGGGGTGGCGCCGCCAGTGCGCGTGCCGTCACGGTCACCGGCGAGGCGGCAGGCAGCGCGGCGACGCGGCGGCTTTCCGGGCGTGCACCGTGCAGGACGCGGACCTGTGCGGTGACCCGGCGGCGCAGGTACGCCAGTGCGGTAGCGGGGCCTGGGCCAGTGCCGGCGAGGGCGGCGCGGGCAAGAGAGCGGGCCGCGAGCGGCCGGCCGGCCACCGCCTGGGCGGCTCCTGTCAAGGCTGCTGTGCTGCCGGGTCTGCGGCCGCACATGGAGTCCCACTGGACTCACCGCCGTCCTGGCCACCGGTGCCGCCACGGCCACACGAGCGCCACCCGGCCCGACCCGGTCGCACTCCCAACGCCCACCTGCGCGAAGACCAGGTACTGCCGCACCTGCCGGCCCTGCATCTCCGCCTCACCGGCCGCCTGGATCCTCCGGGGTCGGCACCCGCGAGCCGTGACCCGGCGCCGCAACGACGAACACCCGCCCCGGCCAGGAGCCGGAAGCGGGTGCCGATGTCCCCTGCTCTGAATGGGTGTGCCGGTGCGGTTAGAGCAGGGCTCCGACGAGACCGAGAACTGCCTCAAGCAGGCTGCTGAGGATCATCTGCATACTCCTTCTGTAGGGCGGTGCCGCCACGACCGATTCTCAATATAAAGTGCAAACCGGGCAATCTTTGATGGTCCGACGGGGTGTCGGCCGGGCCGGGAACCGGCTCCATCCCGCGTGACGCCGAGTGTGCGGCATGGGCCCTGCCGCGAGCCGCGCAAGGTTCGGCTCCAGCCCAGCCGAGCGGGCCTTCCTCCCACTCAAGTCCTGGCGCATCTTCCGCCGCCCGCCGCAGCCCCGACCGCCTGACGTCAATGACCAAGGCCGTCCTCGCCCTGGAGCAGCACGGCGGAAGAAGCCCGATGGGCCTCTCCGGAGCGGCCACTGATTTCTCTTCAGTTCCTTGTCCGCCCCGCTCGATCCGGGCACTCTCCCGCTGCAGCCGCGCCGACCCGTCACCTGCGCGGGGCGGCGCGGCTCCCGCCGGGGCCCGCCCGGGGCAGCCTGCGGACAGACGTCGTCTCGCCGGTCCCGACATCCTTCCCGTCCCCACGAGCGGTTTGCCGGCGTTGCGTCACGGTCCGCACCGCTGCCCCGCAGGCTCGGGCCGAGCCGAGCGTGGACACCCCGACCTGCCGCCCGCCACCTACCACCAACCAGAACCGTGTCACATGCTCCACGGCCGGCCGGCACAACGGACACAGCCCGAGGTCGACTGCTTCGGCATCCTCCCGGAGGTCGAACGGAGGCCGTGGCGGGCCACCGCACGGGGCTGGCACCTGCACTCCGCGTCACCGTCCCGACCGGCCGAGGACTACCGACCCACCCACAGAACAACGCTGCGCACGCGGCGCGCGTTGACCAGCCCCACGGGGTGACGCGGGGCGTGCGGCGGTCGTCAGCCGTACGCCGGGGCCGGCCGGCGCCCGCGTCACCCCGACCCCTCGAACTTAGGTTAGCCTTACCTCATGAGCGCACTCCTGCTGGCCCAGGACACGGCCGGATACACCCTGCCCACAACCTGGCGGGCCGTGACCAAGACCGGCTACTTCATCGGCCTGACCGGCTCCATCGGCGGTCTCGTCGCCTACGCCGCCACCGTCCGCCCCGCGTTCAGGAGTTCATCGGACGCGAGCGCCGACGTCGCTGTGCTGCGCCACCGCTCGGCGATCTGCCTCGCCTGGTCGGGCGTGGTGCTGCTGGTGACCGGCTACCTCCAGCTCGCCGCGCGCGTCGCGCGGGCGGGCACGGGCATGCCGTTCGGCGACGCCCTCGCCCCGGAACACATATGGCAGTTCCTGCGGGCACCCGCCGACAAGGGCGCCTGGATCGCACAAGGCACCATATTCCTGGTGCAGAACCTCGTCCTCCTCGTCACCGCCGCCAGCCTCACAGCGCTGTTCGCACGCGGCGCGCGGCGCCATCTGGAGCCGATCGCCCGCACCGCTCTGCCTCTCGCGCTGGCGGTGACGCTGATCACCGCCGTCCCGGCCATTGCCCCGCGGACCACGGACGCGCTCCTGGACCTGGTCTTCACCCAGATCCACATCATCAGTGGCACGGTGTGGCTGGGCGGCCTGGTCCTGCTGAGCGTCCTCGCCGGTGCCCGCCGCCGCCTGGGCCCGGACGCGGGTGTGCTCTGGGCCGACATGTGGCGCCGCTTCAGCCTCGTCGCGATGATCTGCGTCGCCGCCGTCGTCGTCTCGGGTCTGTGGATGAGCTGGGAACACGTCGGTGGAATCAGCCAGTTGTGGAGTACCGGCTACGGCCTCGCCCTGCTGGTGAAGATCGTCCTCGTCCTGGGACTGGTCCTCGCGGGCGCCGTCAACCAGTTCTGGCTGATGCCACGCATGGTCCAGGCCGGCCGCACAGGCGAGAGCGCCTCGCTCTTCCATCTGACGCTGCGACACTTCCCCAAGGTCGTCTGGAGTGAGGTCGCCCTGGGCCTGGCCGTCCTCGTGGTGGTCCCCTTCCTCACCGGCTCCGCCCGTACCGAAGCCGGCAGCCCGCAGGCCGAGTCGTCGGCCGGCGTCTTCGCCGCCGGCGCGACACTCGCCCTCGCCCTCGCCGCATCCCTGTACGCCACGGCCAAGGCATCCGAGGCGCTCTCCCGCCGACCGGTCACCACCACCGCCGATCCCGTCTGACCAGCCACGTCGCCGGGCCCACCGCCTTGCCACCGCGCTGCACGCCGCCCTGTACGGAGACCTCCAGCCCTCGGACCGCGCCGAGCCCCCATCATCACCGCTCCACCACGACGGGACCTACAGCGCCGGCCGTGGTCTCGCCGGGCATGTCGTCCAAGCCGGTGAACAGCGGATCAACCTCATCTGGCAGGAATCCGTCAGCGGCGCCGGCCCCCGGGCGATCCGGGGGCCGGTTCATGCCGTTGAGCGGGGCTGTTCGGCCCGAGCCCGAGGCCGGGGGGTCAGCCGATCTGTGCGCCGTACGCCGCAAGAGCGGCGGGGACGGGCTGGAAGAAGGTCTGGCCGCCGTTGGTGCAGTCGCCGCTGCCGCCGGAGGTGAGGCCGAGGGCGCTGTCGCCGTCGAAGAGGGCGCCGCCGCTGTCGCCGGGCTCGGCGCAGACGTCGGTCTGGATCAGTCCGCTGACTGTGCCTTCCTGGTAGTTGATGCTGGCGTTCAGCGCGGTGACGGTGCCACCGTGGACCTGGGTGGTGCTGCCGCTGCGCTGCACCTTCTCGCCGACGACGGCGTCCGCGGCCTTGGTGATCTTCTGGGTGCTGCCGTTGTAGAGGTCGACCTCGCTGGGGTGGTCGGTGCTGCCCGTGTACTTGGCGATCGCGTAGTCGTTGCCCGGGAACGTGGACTGGTCGGTGGTCGCGATCGTCTGGCCGCCCTGCTGGTCGGACCAGCTCTTGACGTCGTTGCCGCAGTGGCCGGCGGTCAGGAAGTACGGCTGGCCGTC